>JANNSP010000037.1:0-14534 GCA_031402975.1 Hyphomicrobiales bacterium | reverse complement strand
ACCTTTGGATCGGGCGGGCGCGACGAATAGGCCAACATGGTCGCCGCCCAGCCCATGTTCTCGTTGATGAGGCAGCCGCCCTTGTAGTGGATGTCGTCCTCATAGCGGTCGTCGGTCGAACACAGCGTCACGATGGCCTTGAGCGCTGGAGGCTTCAGCGCGGCGACCTGCAGCGCATTGAACCCACCCCACGAAATGCCGAACATGCCGACTTTGCCGGTTGACCATTTCTGCCTGGCGATCCAGGCGATGACTTCGAGCGCGTCGTCCTGTTCCTGTTTGGTATATTCATCCACCATCAACCCATCGGAATTGCCGTTGCCGCGCATGTCGACGCGGATCGCGGCATAGCCGTGGCCGGCGAAATAGGGATGCGTCAGGGCATCGCGCACGATCGTCCCGTCGCGCTTGCGGTAGGGGAGGTATTCGAGCACGGCGGGCACCGGGTTCTTCTCCGCATCGCGCGGCAACCACATGCGGGCCGCGAGCTTCACCCCGTCGGACATGGGGATCCAGAAACTCTCCACCTCCTTCACCTTGCGCGGAAAGTCGGTCTTGGTCCGGATGTCCATCGAGCCCCCAAATTTTTTGGCAGTGTGATGACCAGCACATTATTCGGTGGGGCAGCGGATACAAGAGCCTCCATCGGACGCGAAGATGAACGGCAGTTAAAGACGGCGCTCAACCTGGGTTCAGCGCCGGCCTCTTAAAAAGCCATCATCGGCAAGACGTCGAGAGGGAGAAGACAAATGACCGGGATCATCAAATCATTCGCCGCCGCGGCCCTGTTCGTGGGCCTGCTCGCCACCTCCGCCCAGGCCAACACGCCGGTCTGGGGCGAAGGCGTGGTGCTGGCCTCGGTGTCGCCGAGCCAGGCCACCGAAATGGCGCGGCCCCAATTCAAGCGCGGCAAGATCGTCAAGTTCGTGACCGGCGCCAAGCCGGGTTCGATCATCGTCCGCACCAAGGAGCATGCGCTCTACTACGTGCTGGGCAACGGCAAGGCGGTGAAGTATCGCGTCGCTACCGCCAAGAAGGGTTTTGAATGGAGCGGCACGCACGCCGTCTCGTCCAAGGTGAAGTGGCCCGACTGGCGCCCGCCCACGGAAATGCGCCAGCGCCGCCCGGAACTGCCGGCCTTCATGGAAGGCGGCCCCGACAATCCGCTCGGCGCCCGCGCCATCTATATCGGCGGCACCATCTACCGCATTCACGGCACCAACGAACCCTCCTCGATCGGCAAGTCGGCCTCCTCGGGCTGTATCCGCATGCTGAACGAGGACGTGAGCGAGCTGTTCCAGTTCGTCAGGAAGGGCGCCACGGTGACCGTCCTCTGAAGTCAGCCACAAGATGGCGGCGGACCCCTAGTTGGGGTCCGTATTTATGAGTGAGCCACGGTATCCCGGCATCGTCCATCATTGCGTGCGCCGCTTGGCTCGAAATGGGCCGCAGCATCAAAGCCGCCGCATTACTTATCCTTCTCCGCCCGAAGGGGCGGGGAAGGTGTCGCGCGCGGCCTTCCGCGCGTGACGGATGGGGTCTTTCTTGCCGATCCAAAGACCCCATCCGTCATCCCGGACAAGTCCGGGATGCCACCTTCCCCACGGGCTTCGCCCGCGGAGAAGGATTAGGGTGGCCTAGTCCGGCAACATGCCTTCATGCGCCAGCGACCGGATCGCTTCGACGATACGTTTGAAGCCGTCCATCGCCACCTGGCTGTGATGCCTCGCCCTGAGGAATGAGTGCGTGAGCGCGGGCTCGCTCCGGAGGGCCGCCGGAATTCCCTGTGCCGTCAGTTTCCCATGCATGATGACGCCGTCGTCATGGAGGGGATCGTGGTAGGCGGCCGAGATGAAAACCGGCGGCATACCAGCCAGATCCTCCGCCAGATTGGGGAAAGCGAGCGGATCGCTCCAGTTGGCGGTGCTGCGTGGCCCCAGGAAGCTCTCGCGGTAAAACAGCAAGTCCTCGCGGCTGAGGTTGGCGGCGCCCCTCCGTTGCGATTGAGTGTCCATGTCCTTGCCCAACCACGGATAGATCAGCACCAGCCCCCGCAAGCGCGGGAGTCCCCGATCGCGGCCGGACAAAGCGAGCGCCATCGCCTGTTGCCCGCCTGAACTGTCTCCCGCCGCCACGATATGGTCGAGGTCGATGCCCAGCGCCCGGCCCGAACTCCGCATCCAGTCGAGCACCGTATGCCCGTCTTCGAGCTGTGCCGGGTGTCGGTGCTCGGGGGCGAGCCGGTACGCGACCGAAACCAGCACCACCTCCGCCTGATCGGCGATCTCGGCGCAGATGTCGTCATGCGTGTCGCACGAACCCATCACCCATCCGCCGCCATGAAAATAGATGACCCCCGGCTTCGGCGCTTCACCGGGTGGCCGGTACACTCTCGCCCGAACCCCGTTGGCGTCGAGGTCTTCGACCATCAGGCGGTGAGGCCGCTCGGCGCGAAACGCCCGGCAGGCCGCCTCCCACTGGACGCGCTGCTCGGCCAGCGGTTGCGAAATCGAGAGAGAAAGTTCGCCGAGCGCCGCATTGAACTTCGCTAAATCGGCATCGATCGGAGTTTCGCGCGTCATACTGTGAACCCGCTTGCAAATCTGTCATATCGGAGTGGCAAATCTGCACCAATGGTCGCAATCCGTCTATTCATCCCGATGATCTGGCCCTGGAAAAGAGACGAATCGGCTGAAGCGCCCTTGGCGGCGGAGGCTTTGGCCGCGGATTTTCTGGGGCCTCTCATCGCCGCTCTTCCCGATCCCGTCCTCGTTCTCAACCGGGCGGGTGAAGTTCTGGCGGCCAATGAGCATGTCCGCGACATCTTCGATTTCGATCCGCGAAGGCAACATCTGTCGACCTCGATCCGGGCGCCCGCGGTTCTGGAAGCCCTCGGCGCCGTCCTCGCCGGAGGCGAGTTCCGCCGTGTCGATTATCACCTGCCGGCACCCTTCGCCCGGCATTTCGATGTCTATCTGTCACCTGTCGAGGGCGGTCTGCCGCAGGGTCCCGCCGCCCTCATCGTCCTCAAGGATCTGACCCGCGAACAGCAGATCGAACGCATGCGCGCCGATTTCGTCGCCAATGCCAGCCATGAATTGCGCACCCCGCTCGCCGCTTTGTCGGGCTTCATCGAAACGCTGATGGGAGCCGCCCGCAACGACGAGACGGCGCGCGGCAAGTTCCTCCATCTCATGCGGGCCCAGGCCGACCGGATGAAGCGGCTGATCGGCGACCTGCTGTCGCTGTCGCGGATCGAAATGAACGTGCATTTGCGGCCGGTAGGCACTGTCGATCTGGCGTCCGTCGCGGCCCAGGCCGCCGAAGCCATGGCGGACCTCGCCCGGGATTCGCGCTGCGAGCTTCGGCTGTCGGCCGCTGGACCTTTGCTGGTGACGGGCGATCGCGACGAACTCGTCCAAGTCATGCAGAATCTGATCGAGAACGCCATCCGCTATGCGGGGGAGGGCCGGCCTGTCGATATCGCGGGGCGGGTCCATGACACTTTCGCCGAAATAAGCGTCAGGGACCATGGACCGGGGATCGCCGCCGAGCATCTGCCGCGCTTGACCGAACGCTTCTACCGGGTCAGCGTCCAGGAAAGCCGGTCGAGGGGCGGTACCGGCCTCGGCCTGGCCATCGTCAAGCACATCCTGAACCGCCATCGCGGACGCCTGGTAATTTCCTCGGTTGCGGGCGAAGGCAGCGTATTTACCGTTAGAATTCCTATACTTATTTCGTCACAATAGTGTAATCTTGTCGTCACATGGTCATCATGGACGGTTTCTAGGGTCCGCCCGAATTCAACAGGAGACCACTCTATGAAACGCATTCTTCTCGCCGCCACCGCGCTCGTCCTGATCGCCACGCCCGGCTTTGCCCGCGACCAGATCCGCATCGTCGGTTCCTCGACCGTCTATCCCTTCACCACCGCCGTTGCCGAGGCTTTCGGCAAATCGTCCGGCATGAAGACCCCGGTGGTCGAATCGACCGGCACCGGCGGCGGCGTGAAGCTGTTCTGCGCCGGCGCTGGCGAAGAACATCCCGATTTCACCAATGCCTCGCGCCAGATCAAGAAGAGCGAGTTCGAGGATTGCGCCAAGAACGGCGTGACCGAGATCGTCGAGATCAAGGTCGGCTTCGACGGCCTGTCGCTGGCCATGTCGAAAGAGGCCAAGGACTTCGCGCTGACCAAGCAGCAGGTCTTCCTGGCGCTGGCCAAGGACATTCCAGGCCCCGACGGCAAGCTGATGGCCAACCCCAACAAGATGTGGAGCGACATCGATCCCTCGCTGCCCGCGACCAAGATCGAAGTCCTGGGACCCCCACCCACCTCCGGCACGCGTGACAGCTTCGCCGAGCTCGTGATGGAAGTGGGCGCTGCCTCGCTCGACCCCCTGAAGCAGCTCAAGAAGGACGATGCCAAGGCCTTCGAGAAAGTGTGGAAGGCGATGCGCGAGGACGGCGGTTATGTGGAAGCGGGCGAGAACGACAACCTCATCGTCCAGAAGCTGCAGGCCAATCCGGACGCGGTCGGGATTTTCGGCTTCTCCTTCCTTGAGGAAAATGAAAGCACCCTCAAGGGCATCCCGGTCGATGGCGTGGCGCCGAGCTACGAGGCGATCGCCAGCGGCGAGTACAAGGTCGCCCGGCCGCTTTTCGTCTATGCCAAGAAGCAGCATGTCGGCACAGTGCCCGGCATTGCCGAATTCGTCGCCGAATATGTCTCGGACAAGGCGATCGGCGAGGACGGCTACCTGGCCGCCAAGGGTCTGGTGACGCTGCCCGGCGACGAAGCCGAAAAGACCCGCGCCATGGCGCTTGCCATGGAACCGATGAAGGCTGACGCGCTGAAGTAACAAGTTACGGCAAGTGGGGAAAGTCCGCGGATGTACCGGCTTCCCCACAATTGCCGTGGAGATGACATGAAGCAAAGTGCTCAATATCTCCCTCTCCCGAGGCAGAGGAAATTCAGATGATCGTCTGGACCTTTCTTCTGGCGGCGGCGATGACCGGTATCGCCTTCTACATCGGCCTGGCGCGGGCCAGTGCGTTGCGCGTTCCAGCCGGTCCCCAGTTCCATTCGCTGCCCGCCTATCAAGGGCTCTATCTGGCGTCGGGAGCCTTGACGGCGCTGGCCGCCGGATGGCTGCTCAGTGTGCTGATCGCGGGCCAGGCTTCTGTCGTGGTACCGGTGGCCACGGTACTTGCAGGTGCTGCCGCCATCGCGGCGCTCTATCCCCGCATCGGATCGTCTTTCCGCGCCCGCAACGTGTTCGAGAAGTTTCTGCTGGTGGTGCTGTTCGCCTGTTCGGCCGTCGCCATCCTGACCACGGCCGGCATCGTGTTCTCGGTGCTGTTCGAGTCGATCCGCTTCTTCGCGCTTGTCTCGCCCTTCGAGTTCCTGTTCGGCACGCAGTGGTCGCCCACCGCCGATCCGCCATCCTTCGGCATCCTGCCGCTCCTCGCCGGCACATTTCTCATCACTCTGATCGCAATTCTCGTCGCGGGGCCGCTTGGTCTTCTGTCGGCGATCTATATGGCGGAATATGCCTCGCCCCGCCTGCGTGGAGTCCTCAAACCCGTCCTGGAAATGCTGGCCGGCGTGCCGACCGTGGTGCTGGGCTTCTTCGCCGCCCTGACCGTGGCCCCCTGGATCCGCGATGGCGGCGAGGCGCTGGGATTTTCGGTTGCGTCAGAATCGGCGCTTGCCGCGGGCCTCGTCATGGGCATGATGATCGTGCCGCTGATTTCATCGCTGAGCGACGACATCATCAACGCCGTGCCGCAGACCTTGCGCGACGGCTCCTACGCCATCGGGGCGACCAAATCGGAAACCATCAAGCGCGTGGTGCTGCCCGCCGCTCTGCCCGGCATCGCATCTGCCTTCATGCTGGCGATTTCGCGCGCCGTCGGCGAAACCATGATCGTGGTGATGGCCGCGGGACTCGCCGCCAACCTTAGCTTCAATCCGCTCGAAGCGGTGACCACCATCACCGTGCAGATCGCGACACTTCTGGTGGGCGATCAGGAATTTGACTCGGCCAAGACCCTGTCGGCCTTCGCGTTGGGCTTCGTGCTGTTCCTGTTCACCTTGACACTCAACTTCATCGCACTCCGCGTGGTGCAGAGATACCGGCAGCAATATGACTGACACCTTCGTGCGGAGCGATCCGAAACTCGTCGCCAAACGCTACCGCGCCGAACGCCGCTTCCGCGCCTATGGACTGGGGGCGCTGGCGCTGACGGGGGTTTTCCTCGCCTTCCTCCTCGCCGATATCGTGGTCAAGGGCTGGCCCGCCTTTGTCGAGCACCGCGCCCTTTTGACAGTCAGCCTCGATGCGGCGAGTTTCAATGCCGCCGAACCGCTCAAGGGCGACTATGAAACCCTGGTGCGCGACAAGTTCCGCGAGCGCTTTCCCGAAGCGGCATCGCGGGCCGACCGCAAGAAACTTCTGTCGCTGCTGTCGGTAGGCGCCGCCGAAGACCTGCGGGACATGGTGATGGCCGATCCATCGCTCATCGGCCGTGAACTGACGGTTCCGGTATTGCTGTCGGCTGACGCGGATCTCTATTTCAAGGGCACGGGAACCGGCGTCGATGAAAAGCAGACGGCCTGGCTCGAGGACCTCAAATCCAAAGGCGAGATCGAAAGCGGCATTGCCTGGCGCTTCTTCGCCTCGGGCGATTCGCGCGAGCCGGAACTCGCCGGCATTCGCGGCGCCCTCACCGGTTCCCTGCTGACGGTATTCGTGGCGCTGGCGCTCAGCCTGCCGCTGGGTGTCGCCGCCGCCATCTATCTCGAGGAATTCGCGCCCAAGAACCGCTTCACCGACCTGATCGAGGTCAACATCAACAATCTTGCCGCGGTCCCCTCGATTATCTTCGGCCTCTTGGGCCTTGCGGTGTTCCTGAATTTCTTCGGCCTGCCGCGCTCGGCGGCCTTGGCCGGCGGCCTGGTTCTGGCGCTTCTCGTGCTGCCCACCATCATCATTGCCTCGCGCGCGGCGCTTTCAGCGGTGCCGCCATCGATCAAGGAAGCGGCCTTGGGCGTCGGCGCCTCGCATCAACAGGCGGTGTTCCACCATGTGCTGCCGCTCGCACTCCCCGGCATTCTGACCGGCACTATTCTCGGCGTGGCCAGGGCGCTTGGCGAGACGGCGCCCCTGCTGATGATCGGCATGGTGGCCTTCATCGTCGATGTTCCCGGCGGCTTCACCGAAGCGGCGACGGTGCTGCCGGTGCAGATCTTCCTGTGGGCCGACCTGCCGGAAATCGCCTTCCAGTCGAAGACCGCCGCGGCGATCATCGTGCTGATGGTGGTGCTGATCCTTCTCAACGCCGTAGCCATCTATCTGCGCAAGCGCTTCGAACGGCGCTGGTGACAAGGAGTTTCCATGAACATGATGCCGCATACGATGGTGACACCCGCGAAGCCCCGCGTCTTCGCCGGCCGCGCCGTCAAGATCGTCGCCCACGACGTCAATGTCTATTACGCCGACAAGCACGCCATCAAGCATTTGTCGATCGACATTCCCGATCGCGCGGTGTCGTCCTTCATCGGTCCGTCGGGCTGCGGCAAGTCGACGTTTCTGCGCGCCATCAATCGCATGAACGACACCATTCCCATCGCCCGCATGACCGGCGAAATCCTCATCGACGGCAAGAACGTCTATGACCGCGACCTCGACGTGGTGCAGCTTCGCGCCCGCGTCGGCATGGTGTTCCAGAAGCCCAACCCGTTTCCCAAGTCGATCTTCGAGAATGTCGCCTACGGCCCCCGCATTCACGGCCTTTCCCGGGGCAAGACCGATCTGGAGGAGATCGTCGTCAACAGCCTGAAGAAGGCGGGCCTGTTCGAGGAGGTGAAAGACCGGCTCGAACATTCGGGCACCAGCCTGTCGGGCGGCCAGCAGCAGCGCCTGTGCATCGCCAGGGCCATCGCCGTCAATCCGGAAGTGATCCTGATGGACGAGCCCTGTTCGGCGCTCGACCCCATCGCCACCGCCAGGATCGAGGAACTGATCGACGAGCTCAAGCAGAATTTCTGCATCGTCATCGTGACCCACTCGATGCAGCAGGCGGCGCGCGTGTCGCAATTGGCGGCGTTTTTTCATCGGGGCAACCAGGTCGAGTTCGGCGACACCGACGAGGTATTCACCAATCCCCAGGACAAGCGCACCCAGGATTATATCACCGGCCGCTTCGGCTGAGACGGAGACGATTTATGTCCGACCACATCATGAAGGCCTATGACGACGATTTGACCCAGCTCAAGACCATGCTGGCGCAGATGGGGGGATTGGCCGAAGACCAGCTCGCCAAGGCGATCGACGCCATCTCCAGGCGGGATACCAATCTCGCCGACCTGGTCATCGCCGGCGACGACAAGATCGACATGCTCGAACGCCAGGTCGAGGAGAAGGCGATCCTCACCATTGCCAAGCGCCAGCCGATGGCGCGCGATCTCCGCGAGATCATGGTGGCGATCCGCGTCTCGTCCGATCTCGAGCGCATCGGCGATCTGGCCAAGAACACCGCCAAGCGCACCCACGCCATGTCGGAATCGTTGCCGCGGAAACTGATCACCGGCGTGACGCGGATGGGCCGCATCGCCCAGGAGCAGTTGAAGAACATTCTCGACGCCTATGCCCAGACCAATGCCGAGAAAGCGATCATGGTCTGGCGGGCCGACGAGGAACTGGACGCGCTGTACAATTCGATTTTCCGCGAGTTGCTCACCTATATGATGGAAGACCCGCGCATGATCGGCCTGTGCACGCATCTACTGTTCGGCGCCAAGAACATGGAGCGGATCGGCGACCACGCCACCAACATCGCCGAGAACATCTATTATCTGGTCAACGGCAAACCCATCCTCGAGGAACGACCGAAAAAAGACCAGACCAGCATGACGGCGATCGAACCGAGATGAGGGCATGAGCGCGTCCATCCTGATCGTCGAGGACGAGGAGCCGATCCAGATTCTGCTGAGCTACAACCTCGAAGCCGAGGGTTATCGCGTGCGCGCCACCGCCGAAGGCGAAGACGTGACCCGGCTTACCGTGGAGGAACGGCCCGACCTCATCATCCTCGACTGGATGCTGCCGGGAATTTCCGGGATCGAGGTGTGCCGGCTGCTCCGCGCCAGACCCGATACCCGCGCCATCCCGGTCATCATGCTGACGGCGAGGGGCGAGGAGGCTGAGCGCGTGCGGGGTCTGGCGACCGGCGCCGACGACTATCTGGTCAAGCCATTCTCGGTGCCGGAGCTGCTGGCCCGCATCCGCACCATCCTGCGCCGCACCAATCCCGACGCCGTGGCCGAAGCACTCAAGGCCGGCGACCTGGCGCTCGACCGCAAGACCAGGCGCGTCACCCGGCATCTGCGCGATATCACGCTGTCGCCCACCGAATTCCGTCTGCTCGAACACCTGATGCAGAATCCGGGCCGGGTGTTCTCGCGCGCCCAGTTGCTCGATACGGTGTGGGGACGCGATATCTATGTCGACGAGCGCACCGTCGACGTCCATGTCGGGCGCTTGCGCAAATCCTTGAGCCGCGGCCGTGAATCCGATCCCATCCGCACGGTGCGCGGCATGGGCTATGCCTTCGACGAGCGTTTCGGCCGGACCGGCTGAGTCTCAGCCGAAGGAGACGCGGCGGTGGCGGCGGTCCTGGAGGGGCTGATAGGCCAGTCTCGCGTGATACTCGCAGTAAGGCGAGCCCTCGCGCGGTCCGTGTCCGCAGAAGCAGAATTCCTCGTGGCCCGGATCGCCGATAGGCCATTTGCAGGTCTTGTCGGACAGATGGAGGATGGTGACCCGGCCACCCTTGGCCAGATCGACGAGGCGCACGGGAAGCGGCTCGGGAAGCGCCGCCGGGCGCGGTGATGGCTGGGGCCGCAGCAGGGCCTTCAAGGCGTGATTGCCGGATGACGGCATGGACGGCATGCCGATGGCGCGGCCGGGGTGGCTGGGTTCACGCTGCTTGCGGGGTGCGCGGGGCGTGGCCGAGCGCGGCTGGGGGGCGCGGCCCGACAGGTTAAGGCGGTGGACCTTGCCGATCACCGCGTTGCGGGTAACCCCCTGGGCCAGCTTGGCCGCGATCTGGCTGGCGCTCAGACCCTCGGTCCACAGGCGGCGGAGAAGCTCGACCCGTTCATCCGTCCAGGACATCTTTGTCCCTCCCTGGCTGTTGTCCGCTAGTTCACTCACGACTCGTTCCTTCACGCTCGCTCACGGTCACAATCTAAGGTTTCACGCAGAAACGCTACATCTCGTAGGTCCGAAGTGTGTAGCCTACAATAGAGAGTAGAGCGCATACAAGAATCCCCGAAAGTTTTCCCCAGATATCGCAAGACCGATATGGTTAACGAATTCCTAACAGGAGGGAGAATCACGGGTCCATGCGCTGTTTTGACTCACCTCCTGCAACCGCCGATGGCTGATTGACCCCAATCGGGGGCGGATTTATAAGGCGAGGCAGTCGATCAGTTGGCGCCGTCCCCGGGGCGGCGCTTTTTGATTTTGCCGTGGAAAGCCTGCCGCCATGATCTCTCCGGTCCTGCCAACCTACGCCCGCGCCGCAATCTCGTTCGAGCGGGGCGAAGGGGTGCGCGTCTATACGCCCGACGGCGTGGAGTATCTGGATTTCGGCGCCGGCGTCGCGGTGACGAGCTGCGGCCATGCTCATCCCCATCTGGTCGAGGCGCTGACCGAGCAGGCCGGCAAGATCTGGCACACCTCCAATCTCTATCGGATGCCGGGCCAGGAAAAGCTGGCGAAGCGCCTGATCGAGGCGAGCTTTGCCGACACGGTGTTCTTCACCAATTCAGGCGCCGAGGCGTTGGAATGCGCCATCAAGATGGCACGCAAATACCACGCTTTTCACGGCCATCCCGAGCGCTATCGGCTGATCACCTTCGAAGGCGCCTTTCATGGCCGCACCCTGGCCACGATCGCCGCCGGCGGCCAGGCGAAGTATCTCGAAGGCTTCGGCCCCAAGGTCGAGGGTTTCGACCAGGTGCCCTTCGGCGACCATGAAGCGGTGAGGGCGGCGATCGGGCCGGAGACGGCCGGCATCCTGATCGAGCCGGTGCAGGGCGAGGGCGGTGTCCGCCCGGTGCCCGGCCCCTGGCTCCGAGCGCTCCGCGAGCTTTGCGACGAACAGGGACTGCTGCTGGTACTCGATGAAGTGCAGACTGGCATCGGCCGCACCGGCAGGCTGTTTGCCCATGAATGGGCGGGCATAACCCCCGACATCATGGCGATCGCCAAGGGCATCGGCGGCGGCTTTCCGCTGGGCGCTTGCCTCGCCACCGAAAAGGCTGCGGCCGGAATGACCGCCGGCACCCATGGCTCGACCTACGGCGGCAACCCCCTGGCGACGGCAGTGGGCAATGCGGTGCTCGATATCGTTCTCGAACCCGGCTTCCTTGACAACGTAAGGCAGCGCTCTCTGGTGCTGAAACAGAAACTGGCGGCCCTCAAGGATGAGCATCCGGGAGTGATCGAGGAAGTCAGGGGCCAGGGCCTGCTGATGGGCCTCAAATGCCGGGTGCCCAATACCGAACTTCAGGCCGCCGCCATGGACCAGCATCTCTTGACCATCGGCGCCGGTGACAACGTGCTGCGGCTCCTGCCGCCGCTGGTCGTCACCGACGCCGACATCGCCGAGGCGGTGGAGAAGCTCGATCGCGCCTGCCGCTCGCTCGAAGCCAAGGCTGCCTAGGCGCGAAACATGGCCCTGGCGCCCCGGCATTTTCTCGACCTCAGCGATTTCGAGCCCACCGTGCTCCGCTCGATGATCGAGAGCGCGCGCGCCATGAAGGAGGCCCGCCGCGGTGAGCCGCGGGGGCGGCGTGAGCCGGGCGAGCCGCTGAAGGGCCGGGTGCTGGCCATGATCTTCGAACGCCCCTCGACCCGAACGCGGGTGTCCTTCGAGGTCGCCATGCGCCAGCTTGGCGGCGAAACGCTGGTGATCTCGGCCAGCGACATGCAACTGGGGCGGGGCGAAACCATCGCCGACACGGCGCGAGTGCTGTCGCGCTATGTCGATGCCATCATGCTGCGTTCGTCGAAACACTCGAACCTGACCGAATTGGCCCACCATGCGACAGTGCCGGTGATCAACGGCCTCACCGACCTGTCGCATCCCTGTCAGGTGCTGGCTGACGTCATGACGCTCGAAGAGCATGCGGGGCCGCTGAAGGACCTGACGGTGGCCTGGGTGGGCGACGGCAACAATGTCGCGGCCTCGTGGATCGAGGCGGTCGCCCTGCTCGGCGGAACGCTCAGGCTCGGCTGCCCGGCCGAACTGTCGCCCGATCCGAAATTGGTCGCGTGGGCAAAAGAGCAAAAGGCCCACGTCGAAGTCACAACCTCCGCCGAGGAAGCGGTTGCCGGCGCCCAATGCGTCATCACCGACGCCTGGGTGTCGATGCACGATACCGGCAGCGCCAGCCGCCACAATCTGCTGCAGCCCTATCAGGTCAATGCGCGGCTGATGGCGCTGGCGGCGCCCGGAGCCTTGTTCATGCACTGTCTTCCCGCCCATCGCGGCGAAGAGGTGACGGCCGAGGTGATCGACGGTCCCCGCTCGCTGGTCCTCGACGAAGCGGAAAACCGCCTGCACATCCAGAAGAGCATCCTGCTCCATTGCCTGGACCGCCATGGCTGATGCACTGAAAGACAGAACCGGCGATCTGGTACTCCCCTTCGAGATCAAGCCGCTGGGGGTGAGGGGCCGCGTCGTCAGGCTGGGTGCGGTCATCGACGACATTCTCTCCCGTCACGACTATCCGCCCGCTGTGTCGGCGCTTCTCGCCGAGGCCGTGGCGCTGACCGCCATGCTCGGCACGGCGCTCAAATTCGACGGCAAGTTCATCCTGCAGACCAAGACCGACGGCCCGGTCGACATGATCGTCGCCGACTATGCAGCACCCGGCGGCGTCCGCGGCTATGCGCGCTTCGACCGCGACAAGGTGGAAGCCCTGGCGCCCGCCTCGCAGCAGGATCTGCTGGGCACGGGCCATCTCGCCATGACCGTCGACCAGGGCGCCGATATGGAGCGTTACCAGGGCATCGTGCCGCTCGACGGGAATACGCTGGCGCAAGCCGCGCACACCTATTTCACCCAGTCCGAACAGATCCCGACCAGGCTGCGGCTGGCGGCGGGGCCATTGCTTGAGCGCGGCGCCCGCACGCAGAGCTGGCGCGCCGGCGCCATCATGGTGCAGCATCTGCCGCGTGAAGGCGGTGCCAGTCCATTGCCTTTTTCATCCGGCGACGCGCCCGAGGGCTACGCCGAACAACTCCCCGAGAACGACGACTGGGTGAAGGCGAGGCTCCTTCTCGATACCGCCGAGGACCACGAGATGCTGGATCCCCTGGTCAGCCCCGAGGAATTGCTTTACCGGCTCTACCACGAGGACGGGGTGACGGTGTACCCAAGCATTCCACTAACCCGCCACTGCACCTGCTCGCGGCCTTCGATCGAGGACATGCTGAATCGGTTTTCCATCGAGGAGCGGGCGGCGATGGTGGAGAATGGCGAGATCGGCGTCACCTGCGAGTTCTGCTCGACCCACTACCGCTTCACGCCCGAAGGTCTGGCCTGAGGCTGTCGTTTTCTCGCTTGAAAATGCCGGATATGTGACCGATATTTCATGAGGCTGTATCAGAGTGAGATTGACGGGACGTTTGCGGCGTGACAACCTTTGCGGCCACTTCAACAAGAAACAAGAACCATCAGGGAGAGAAACGAAATGACCGAACTTGAGTTGAAACTGAAGAGCGCGTCGCTGGCGGTGAGCCGGGGCAGACTGTCGCGCCGCGACTTCATGAGCTTCGCGGTGGGCGCCGGCGTGACTGTCGCCATGGCCAATACCCTGTTCGTGCGCGCCGCCCGCGCCGAACCCAAGAAGGGCGGCATCTTCAAGGCCGCCGTCGGCCACGGTCAAACGACCGACGCGCTCGACCCCGCGACCTGGACGAATGGCTTCACCTTCCCGTTCGGCAAATCGATCATGGGAGCGCCGCTGGTCCAGATCAACGCCAAGAACGAAGCGGTGCCGCATGTCGCCGAAAGCTTCGAGCCAACCGACGGCGCGAAGAAGTGGATCGTCAAGCTGCGCAAGGGCGTTGAATTCCACAATGGCAAGACGCTCAATTCCGACGACGTCGTGGCCACCATCAACTATCACATCGGCCCCGACTCGAAGTCGCCGGCCAAGGCGGTGTTGAGCACGGTGACCGGCGTCAAGGCCGACGGCCCGGACACGGTGGTCTTCGAACTTTCGGGCGGCAACGCCGATTTCCCCTATCTTCTGACCGACTACCACCTTGCCATGTACCCCTCCGAGGGTGGCAAGATTCAGTGGGAAAAGGGAGTAGGCGCCGGCCCCTATGCTCTCAAATCGCTTGAGCCCGGCGTCAAGCTGGTGGGCGAGCGCCACGCCAACTTCTTCGGCACCACCTGGTTCGACGGCGTCGAACTGCTGTCGATCGTCGACACCGCGGCGCGCACCAATG
>JANNSP010000036.1:0-7186 GCA_031402975.1 Hyphomicrobiales bacterium | reverse complement strand
CTTCTACAATCCCAGGCGCCGGCATTCGACGCTGGGGTATCTCAGCCCTGTTGAGTTCGAACGAAAGGCTGGGTTAGCTTAAGTGCCTGTCCACGGAACCGGCAGCAGGCCAAAGTGCTGATGCTTTATGCCTCAGATGTTGCGCCCACGAAACGAAGTGTGGCGACGATCGGCTATCATCTTAAAGCCCTGCTTCCTTTCTGGGGAGAGAAATCACTAGCCGACATCAAGGGGTCATCATGCCGCGCTTACTCGCAAGCTCGACCCGTGAGACCTTCCACCGCTCGCCGCGAATTGAAGACGTTGCAAGCAGCAATCAATTTCTGGCACCGGGAGAGCCCCCTCATTGCAGTCCCAAAAGTTACCCTGCCACAAGAGGGTGCAAGACGTGAAAGGGTGCTTCAGCGGAAAGAAGTTGCATCCATGGTGCAGGCAGGCCGGCGACTAAGATTGCCCCACGTCGTCCGCTTTATTCTTCTGGGAGTTTATACGGGCACTCGCCACGATGCGCTCCTGAAGCTGAAGTGGGTAGCTGGTCACGTCGGTGGCCACGTCGACACTCAAAGAGGGATAATCTATAGGCGGGGATCCGGAGAACAAGAAACTTCAAAACGTCGTCCACCAGTAAAAATAGGTGGACGGTTGCTTGGACACCTGCGTCGTTGGTCGAACCTGGATACAAATCGCGGTCACGTCATCCATTACAATGGCGCAGCAATCGCCAAAATGAAGCGTGGCTGGGCCCATGTAATTCGTGAAGCCGGCCTTGGCCGTGATGTCACCCCACACACACTGCGACACACATGTGCAAGCTGGTTGTTGTGGGAGGGACTTTCAGTCTGGGATGTCAGTGGTGTGATTGGTGCTGACGCTTCGACGGTTGAACGAGTCTATGGCCATCACCGGCCATTGGAGCCCGACGCCAGGAAACGAGCCTAGCCATTCTTGGGCCATTCTTGGGCGAGTTTTAAGAAAACTGGTCGGAGCGCGGGGATTCGAACCCCGGACCCCTACCCCCCCAGAGTAGTGCGCTACCGGGCTGCGCTACGCTCCGACCGAGCGCGAGGCTCTAGCATTGTCTTTTCAAAACCGGAAGGATTTTTCGAAGGCGGCCGCGATCCATGCTAAGGATCAATGATCCAAGGGAGGTTGAAATGGCCAGAATCCGTCTATTCGGTGCTTTTCTCGCTTGCGCAATCCTGCTTGCCACCCCGGCTTTGGCCGTCGATGGCGTGGTTCTGATCAACCACGCGGCAGCGCTGGCCGGCAATGTGACGCCCGGCGATACGCCCGGCTATCCGGTCACGCTGTCGCGGCCCGGCAGCTATCGCCTCTCCGGCAATCTCAGCCCGCCCGCCAATGCTAATGGCATCGATGCCACGGCAGGAGAGGTGACGATCGATTTCAACGGCTTCCGCATGCAGGGGTCGCCCAAGGCGGATATCGGCGTCTTTGGCGCTCAGCGTGGCCTGGTCGTGCGCAATGGCACGATTCGCGGATTTCTCAGATATGGCATCAGTGCCAACGGCGCCAACGCGATCATCGAGGACATGAGCATTTCGGCGAATGGAAGTTCCGGCATTTATGTCCCCAATGCCTTTGCCCGAATCGTCAACAATACAATTACCGATAACACCGGCGCGGGAATTTTTTGTTTATTTTCTTGCCATGTCGAAGGCAACTACATCGCTGCCAACGGCAGCGGAGTGCGTATATACATTGGCACCGTCCTCGGCAACACCATCCATGGCAACACCGGCGCTGGTATCTATGGCAACGGCATTCCCGGTTTTAATGCAGTTGGCTTCGGCAACAACACAATCGTAAGCAATGGAGTTTCAGTGTCTGGGATAGGATTCTTACCATTACACCCGAATTTCTGCGCTCCGGTGTGCTGAGCGGCGGCGCGATTTTTACACCCTGCTGCCCTCGAGCAGCTTCCGCGCATCGCCCAGATCGCGCAGCGCCGCTTTCAGGCTTTCGGCGTGGGTGTCCGACAGCCGGAGCACGATCTGCGGCGCTTCGCCGATTGAGCCGCCCGGCCTGGCCAGCGGCGCCTTGCCGGGCGCGGGCTTGGCGGCATCTAGAGGTTTCGCTTCCGCCGCCGCCTCGCTCGCCATATCGCGCTTGCGGGCGACGATTTCGCCACGGCCGACGCCTGTCACATGCGCGACACCCTCTTCCTTGAGAATGCGCTGGACGCCCCGGATGGTATAGCCTTCGCCATAGAGCAGGCTGCGGATGCCCTTGAGGAGCCCCACGTCGGCGGGCCGGTAGAAGCGCCGCCCGCCCGCCCGCTTCATCGGCTTGATCTGGGCGAAACGGGTTTCCCAGAAGCGCAGCACATGCTGCGGCACGTCGAGTTCCTCGGCGGCTTCGCTGATCGTCCGGAATGCCTCTGGCGCCTTGTCCACGGTCAGTCTTCGCTACCCGGATCAAGCCCGTTGATGACATTCTTCATGACTTGGCTGGGCCTGAACACCAGCACCCGGCGCGGCGTGATCGGCACTTCCTCGCCGGTCTTGGGATTGCGGCCGACGCGGCCGTTCTTGGCCCTGACCATGAAGGTGCCGAAGGACGACAGCTTGACCGGCTGGCCGGCGACCAGCGTATCGGACACCAGATCCAGCACCGATTTGACCAGATCGGCGGATTCGGTGCGAGACAGCCCGATCTGCCGGTGCACCGCCTCGCTGAGGTCTGCTCGGGTTAGAGTCTTGCCTGCCATATCGGAGCCCCCCCGGACAAGTTCGCCAAGTTAAGCCTCTTACCCGCGTGAGGTCAATAGAAACATCACGAACTCAAAGGCTTAGATGCCCAGCTTAATAGCGAAGCAGAGCCGCCCCCCAGGTGAAGCCTCCACCCATGGCCTCCATCAGCACCAGTTGGCCGCGCTGGATGCGGCCGTCCTTGACCGCCACGTCGAACGCCAGCGGGATCGACGCGGCCGAGGTGTTGCCGTGCCGGTCGAGGGTGATGACGATTCGGTCCTCGCGAATACCGAGCTTGCGGGCGGTCCCTTCGAGGATGCGGCGGTTGGCCTGGTGCGGCACGAACCAGTCGATGTCGGCGGGCGTCAGCCCGGCCTCGCGGATCGTTTGGTCCATGACGGACGCAATATTGGTGACGGCGTGTTTGAACACTTCCCTCCCCTCCATCCGGAGGTGGCCCACCGTCATCGTGGTGGAGGGGCCGCCATCGACATAGAGCTTGCCGCTGTAGCGGCCGTCGGAGCGCAGCCTGGTCGCCAGGATGCCGCGATCGGCGATGGTTCCCGCCTGCTCCTCGGCCCGCAGCACGACTGCGCCCGCGCCATCGCCGAACAGCACGCAGGTGGTGCGGTCGGACCAGTCGAGAATGCGCGAGAAGGTTTCGGAGCCGATGACGAGCGCCACTTGCGACTGGTTGCAGCGCATGAAATTGTCCGCCGTGGCAAGCGCGAAGACGAAGCCCGAGCACACCGCCTGAAGATCGAAAGCCGACCCTTGCGTCACTCCGAGATCGCTCTGGATCAGCGCGGCGGTGGCGGGAAACGTATTGTCGGGAGTCGAGGTGGCGAGGATGATCAGGTCGATCTCGCTGGCATCGATGCCGGCATGGGCCAGCGCCTTGCGCGCCGCAGCGGTTCCGAGCGTCCGCGTCGTCTCGCCGTCGGAAGCGATATGGCGGGCCTTGATGCCGGTGCGCTCGACGATCCACTCGTCGCTGGTATCGACGATCTTGCTGATATCGGCATTGGTCATGACGCGCGATGGCAGTGCCGAGCCCACGCCCGCGATCACGGAACGGCGGATGTCAGGAATGTTGGGCCACTCCCACCGCTTGCGGCGCCAGCATCAGCCGGTTGATCTTGGCGACGTCGGTTTCGATCTTGCTCACCAGATCGTTGCGCACCATTTCGATGGCCACGTCAATGGCGGTGGCAAAACCCAGCGCGTCGGTGCCGCCATGGCTTTTCACCACGACGCCGTTCAGGCCCAGAAATACCCCGCCATTGTGCTTGCGCGGATCCATGCGATCGCGCAGCGCCGAAAACGCCCCCGCCGCCAGCACGGCGCCCAGTTTCGACAGGAGGGTGCGCTGGAGAACGAGCTTGAGCGTGGTGGCGAGCTGCTTGGCGGTCCCCTCGGCCGTCTTCAAGGCGATATTGCCGGTGAAGCCCTCGGTCACCACGACATCGACGGTGCCCTTGCCGATATCGTCGCCCTCGACGAAGCCCGCATATTCGAGCGGCAGGTCGAGCTGGCGCAAGAGCCGCGCCGCCTCCTTCACCTGTTCCAGTCCCTTGATTTCCTCGACCCCGATATTGAGGAGACCGATGGTCGGCTTTTCCAGCCCGAACAGGCAACGCGCCATGGCCTCGCCCATCACCGCGAATTCGACCAGTTGCTGGGCATCGGCGCCGATGGTGGCGCCCACATCGAGAACCACGCTTTCGCCGCGCAGCGTGGGCCAGATGGCGGCGATTGCCGGGCGGGAAATTCCGGGAAGCGTTTTCAGGATGAAGCGGGCCATCGCCATGAGCGCGCCGGTATTGCCGGCCGACACGGCGGCATGGGCCTCGCCGGTCCTGACCGACTCGATCGCCTGCCACATGCTGCTTTTTCCCCGTCCGCGGCGCAGCGCCTGGCTCGGCTTGTCCTCCATGCCGACGAAAACGTCGCTGTGGCGCACCTCGCTCCTGGCTTTCAAATGCGAGTTGCGCTCGAGAAGAGGTGCGATCCGGCCCTCATCGCCGAACAGCAGAAAACGATAACGCGGATGGCGGATCGCCGACAGCTCCGCCCCCGCGATCACCATGGCCGGGCCAACATCGCCCCCCATCGCGTCGAGCGCTATGGTCAGATTATCTTTCATTGCCCCGCCGCCATTGCCGCCGTGGCGAAAATAGAGGCTTGCGGCCCGGATACAACTTTAAAATAGAGGCCCGTCATTCCTGCGGCTTGAGGGCCGACAACACGGTAAACGGCGACATCTTCTCCGCGTCCGCCTCGCTGACCAATGCAAATTTTTCATCCGGCCGCCGCGGATAGGGATCGAGATCGAGCGCCAGCGATTCGGCGACCACTTCGCCCAGATCGATAACTCCCCCCTCGATCGGATCGGCATCGCTTTCTGGATCGAGTGCCGCCTGGTGGGGCGGCAGGAAGTAGCGTTCGACCGGAATTTCGATCGTCTGGCGGAACGCTTCGAGGCTGACCACCGAAACCTGCTCCACGTCGGCGGAGATGAGACCGCTGAGCTTGACCCCGCCGCCCCGCCACGGTTCCGCCCTAAGCCTGGCCCTGAGCGCATGGATCGCCGCAATGCCGAGACGCCTGGCGAGTGCCACGCATTCCGCGGGCTCCGCCGCGATCGCCTCGTCGCTGCCATCGCGGTGGATGCGGTCAACTGGAATGGGGCGCGAGAATTCCGGGCCAACGGGCTTCATGGCAAAGGCTCCGCAAATTCAACCCGTCCCGCCGCCATGAGGTCCGGCGGCGTAGCACCAAGCTTCGCCCGCATGGCGCGGACATAGCCCGCGAGCTTCTCGACCGCGCCATCGGGCGCGCCATCGGGAAACAGGTTGCGTTCAAGCGCCGCGTCGAGGCCGGAAGGTTCGCCATTGAGCGCCGCCTCGTATGCCGAGACGCGGCCATAGAACACCTCGGCCATCACACGCACCTTCTTGCCCACCGACAGATCGCCCACCCCCATCTCACGCAGCGACCGGTCCATGTCGGCGAAGAGTTCGTCGACCAGGCGCTGGCGCAATTGCGGCGCCTCGCCTTTCAGGCGCTCGAGCACCGCGAAGGCGTGCAGGACGATCAAGTCGAAGCGCCCGTCGAGCGTGTCGGCGACCCCCCAGCGCGCATAGAAAACCGGATGCCGCGCGGCGGCCACAATTGCTTCGTAGAGGGTGCGCGAGGCCACGGGTTTGGGCCGGAACAAGCGTTGCAGAATCATCGCCTTGCGATTGCCCCCGGGCTGGCGTTAAAGGCTAAACAGACGTCGCGACTCATGCGGGGACTTCGATTGCTTTCGGTCAAATGCAGCAGAGCGTCTATTTGGCTGTTCGCGGGGCTGGCCGCAAGTGGCCTCGCCGCCTGCTCGCCGACGGTCGAGCATCGTGGCTACATGGCCAGGCCCGGCGCCTTCGAGCAGATCGGCAACGGCATGCCCAAATCGGAAGTCGAAAGCATCCTGGGTTCGCCCTCGACCACGGCGAGTGTCAAGCTCCAGGGCGACAGCTATTACTACATCACCTCGACCACCGAGAGCCGCGCCTTCCTGACGCCGCGTGAAACCAGCCGCGAAGTGATCGCGGTCCGTTTCGATGGCGGTGACCAGGTGATGAGCTTCGGCCAATACGGCCTGGAAGACGGCCGCGTCATCAATATCAGTTCGCGCCAGACGCCGGTCGTCGGCGTCGAACTCACCATCCTGCAGCAGATTTTCCGCGGCATCCTGAATGCCAGCCCGGCGCAGAGGGGCGGCGCCAAGGTACCGACGGGGCAGTAATTCGCATGAAGTTCGATACGATCCTGCGCGGCGGCCGGGTCATCGATCCCTCCCAGGGCATCGACCAGGGGCTCGACGTGGGGTTTGCCGGGGGGCGGGTCGCAGCGCTTGCGCCCGATCTCAAATCTTCGCCAAGCACCGTCGTGAAAGACGTTGCGGGCCGGATCGTGACGCCCGGCCTCATCGATCTTCACACCCATGTCTACTGGGGCGGCACTTCCCTCGGTATCGACGCGGAGGAGTTCTGCCGCATGTCGGGCGTCACCACCGCCGTCGACACGGGCTCGGCCGGACCGGGCAATTTCTTAGGCTTCCGCAAGCATGTGATCGAGCCGAGTGCTGTCCGCATCCTGGCCTATCTGCATGTTTCGCATGCCGGCATTTTCGGATTTTCGACCAAAGTGGCGGTTGGCGAGAGCGAGGATATGCGGCTGATGGATCCGGTCACCGCCGTAGCCGTGGCGGATGCCAACCGCGATTGCATCATCGGCATCAAGGTCCGTGTCGGCCGCCATGCCAGCGGTGACCAGGGCATCGCACCACTCGATGTCGCCCTGCAGGTGGCGGACGAAGTGGGTATTCCGCTGATGGCCCATATCGACGAGCCGCCACCCACCTACGAGGACGTGATCGCGAAGCTGCGCCCCGGCGACGTGCTGACCCACGCCTTCCGCCCCTTCCCCAA
>JANNSP010000035.1:0-11768 GCA_031402975.1 Hyphomicrobiales bacterium | reverse complement strand
TGAAGACCGAGGGGCACAACGAACTGCCCAGGCCGGAGCGCCGCACACCGCTGCGCATCATCCTGGAAGTCGTGCGTTAGCCGATGCTGGCGCTGCTGCTCGGCAGCGGCGCGATCTATCTTGTCCTTGGGGACCTGAAGGACGCGCTCATCCTGCTCGCCTTCGCCACCATGTCGGTCGTGATTACTGTCGTCCAAGAAACCCGCACCGAGCGCGTTCTGGAGGCGCTTCGCGACCTGACCAGCCCGCGCGCCCTGGTCATTCGCGATGGCGAGCGCAAGCGCATCGCCGGCCGCGAGGTGGTGCGTGGCGATTTTATCCTGCTTGCGGAAGGAGACCGCGTGCCGGCCGATGCGGTCCTGGTTCAAGCCGAGGACCTGCAGGCCGACGAATCACTGCTGACGGGCGAGTCCGTGCCCGTGCGCAAGAGCGCCAATGCTGACATCGATCCCTCCAAAAGCAGCCGCCCGGGCGGCGATGATCTGCCATATGTGTTTTCCGGTTCGCTGGTTGTACGCGGGGCGGGAATGGGAGAAGTGACCGCGACCGGCGCCCTGAGCGAAATCGGCAAGATCGGAAAGTCGCTCTCCTTGCTGGAGAACGAGCCGCCACGCTTGCGGGCGCAGACGCGGCGGATCGTGCGGGTGTTCGCCATGGCCGGGGGCGCGGTGAGCGTTCTGGCGGTGCTGCTCTATGGCACCTTGCGCGGCGGCTGGCTCGACGCGGTGCTCGCCGGCATCGCGCTCGGCATGTCGATGCTGCCCGAGGAGTTTCCGGTGGTGCTCACTGTCTTCATGGCGATGGGGGCGTGGCGAATCTCCAAGGCCCGCGTGCTGACCCGGCGTGCCGCCGCCATTGAGACGCTCGGCTCCGCGACGGTGTTGTGTACGGACAAGACCGGCACATTGACCGAGAACCGGATGTCCATCGCCGAACTGCGGCTGAAGAGCGGCGAATTGTGGCGTCTGCGCGATGCGCCCGGTTTGAAATTGACGAAGACCTTCCACGACCTCGCCGAATATGGCCTTCTTGCCAGCGCGCGGGAGCCGTTCGACCCCATGGACAAGGCCTTTCACGTTCTCGGCCGCGGACAGTTGGCCGGAACTGAACAACCGCGCAGTCACGATTGGAAAGTCATGCACGCCTATGGGCTTCGCCCCGGGCTCCTCGCCATGTCGCAGGTCTGGCAGTCAGCCGAAGGCCGGCAGGAATTCACCGTTGCCGCCAAGGGTGCGCCTGAAGCCATCGCCGGTCTGTGCCACCTCAGCGCCGCGGATTTCGCCGCCCTGACCGAGACCGTGGACGCCATGGCCGCCGAGGGCCTGCGTGTATTGGGGGTTGCCCGCGCCTCCTTCGCTGGACAGACATGGCCCGACTCCCAGCACGATTTCACGTTCGAGTTCCTGGGCCTCGTGGGCCTCGCCGATCCCCTGCGGGCGAGCGTGCCATAGGCGGTACGCGATTGCCGGTCGGCCGGCATCAACGTGATGATGATCACCGGCGACTACCCGGCGACCGCAATGGCAATCGCCCGTGAGGCGGGCCTCGACGCGGAAGACGTGGCGACCGGCGCGGATCTAGAAATGTTGAGCGAGGAGGAACTGGCTCTGCGGGTGCGTAAGGCGACCGTGTTCGCGCGCATCATGCCGGAGCAGAAGCTCCGCATTGTCAACGCGCTCAAGTCGAACGGCGAGATCGTGGCGATGACCGGTGACGGCGTCAACGATGCCCCCTCGCTCAAGGCGGCGCATATCGGCATCGCGATGGGCGGACGCGGCACGGACGTGGCGCGCGAGGCATCGTCAATCGTATTGCTCGACGACGATTTCGGCTCGATCGTCAAAGCCATCCGGCTCGGCCGCCGCATCTACGACAATCTACAAAAGGCGATGGGCTTTATCTTCGCCGTGCACGTGCCGATCGCCGGACTGGCGCTTCTGCCGCTACTGTTTGGCTTGCCGATCCTGCTGGCGCCCCTGCACATCGCCTTCCTGGAAATGGTGATCGATCCGGTTAGTTCGCTGGTCTTCGAGGCCGAGACGGAGGAGGACGATGTGATGCGCCGGCCGCCGCGCGCGCCCGATGAGCCTCTGTTCTCCCGCCACATGATAGGCTGGAGTCTCCTGCAGGGAGCGTTTGCATTTGTGCTCGTTGCCCTTATCGTCGTCATGGCATTGAGGCGGGACATGCCGGAAGCGGAAATGCGGGCGCTGGCGTTTTTTTCACTGGTCCTGTCAATCGTCGCCCTGGTCCTTGTCAACCGCTCATTCAGTGCATCGCTGATCACCGCCCTCCGCCGGCCCAATCCGGCGCTCGTATGGGTTCTCCTCGCCATCACGGCGATACTAGGGCTGACACTTCTGTGGCCATTCGCAAGCGACCTCTTCCGCTTTGGGCCTCTGCATCTGGACGATCTCGCGCTGACGTTCGGCGCCGGCGTTCTCGTGCTGGTGTTCCTCGAGATCTTAAAGCCGCTTTGGCGCAGACGCGCACTCACAAGTGGACCACGGCCGTCGCCAATCGCGTAAGATAATAAGCCGTGTTCAGGTTGCCGGCCGCTTACTTGCAGAGCAAGCCGGGCCGGACCGCCGGGTTTTTGGGTTTAACAAAGAGCTCTTTGCAATCCTATCCGGTTCGCCAGAATTTCGCCATAACTTTTGGGCAACCGTGGTCTATGCCGTTACATTTCAACATGGTTTTGCGCCAGCTTACGACCGCACTCGTCGCATTCCTGTTGATTTTTACGTCGCTCGCTTCGGGACTGTCGGCGCCTCATGGAGTGGCCAACCTTATGTCATGCGTCGCGATGGACAGCCGGGACTTGGGTCTTACCGAAACGGCATCCACCGGCATTGAGTCCGCTTTTCTCTCTACGGACGCTGTTACAGGAGATTGGGCTGGTTCCAGTAATGGCGACCAAAGCACTGGAGTTGTCGGCACGGACTGTTGCGGCTCATACTGCGCGCCGGCATTTTCAGTTCCGCCCCCTCATCCCGAAGTGGCATTTTCAGAGACAAATGAGATCTGGACCGTCGCAGGCGATTTTCTCCGATCCGCGGAGTCGCGCGGTCTGAAGCGTCCCCCCCGAGCAGTTTCCGCCCGAAATTTACGCGCGTGACCTTCGGTAGGCCGCGCGCCTCTTGAGGCTTTGCGGTTTTCTCCGGGGATAACGTCATGGATTTGCTATTGTGGTTCGCGCGGCGGCGGCCCGTCGTTTCGGACAACTCGAACTGTTCGGCCGGTCAACCAGCTCTTATGGGAACGACCCGCCGACTTAGCACCAAGCTGATTCCCCAATTCATTTACTCGATCGAGCGGAGCTGACATATGGCTCCAACTCGCCGAACGCTGCCCATGGGTGGTGCCGCGGGCGTCGCCGCGGCGGCCGCAGGCGCCGTATTGATGTCAAACTGGCTCGATACAATCGGGCTCAAGGATGAAAGTAACCGCTTCTTCACCGCCCTGCCCATTCCGCCACTGCTCGACGCCCGCGAGGCCGGCAATATTGTTCGACTGATTGCAAAGGCTGGCGTTACCGAGTTCCTGCCGAATCTTGAAACCGAAACATACGGCTATTCGGCTCCCTACCTCGGCCCCGTTATCAGAGTTCACCGGGGCGACACCGTGACCATGGATGTCAGCAACCAGCTGGATAAAGTGACGACAGTCCATTGGCATGGCTTGTTTGTTCCCTCGGAACTCGATGGCGGCCCTCACAATGCAATCAACCCAGGACAAACTTGGCAGCCCCGCCTGAAGATCGAACAGCCCGCGTCGACGGCGTGGTTCCATCCGCATCCGCATGGTGACACCGGGCGACAGGTCTATATGGGCCTAGCCGGACTTCTTTATGTAGAAGACGGCTCTGCCGAGGATCTCGGCCTGCCGACGCGCTATGGCCTCGATGATCTGCCCATTATCCTGCAAGACAGGAGCTTCGGTCCGGATGGAGAACTTGTTTACGACGACACGCCAATGGGCATCATGCATGGTGCACGCGGCGATGCCATTATCGTCAACGGCGCCATGGGCCCGGTCGCCGAGGTTCCAAAGAGTGTCGTGCGCCTGCGCCTGGTAAATGCAGCGAACGCCCGCAACTTCAGATTGGAGTTTGACGATCGCAGACCCATGCATGTGGTCGCAAGCGACAATGGCTTCCTTGATTCCGCAGTCGCCGTGAGGGAGCTCACCATCGCGCCTGGAGAACGATTCGAGGTGCTTGTGGATTTCTCGAACGGGCAAACTGGGGTCCTGCTGACCTATGCCGACCATAACGGACAATTCGGATCGGAAGTCACGCAGCAGGTCAGGGCGTACTTGGCGCAAATGATGGATATCATGACGCCCGTCATCCGCTTTGATCCCGTCGCCGAAATAAAGCCGGCCGTCAATAGAATGCCAACGAAGCTGGTGGACCTGCGCCCGGCGGGAACACTGCAGCCCCCGAGGCGCCGCTCATTCAGCCTCGACAGCATGACGGCGGCGAACATGCCGCTGATGCAGGACGAGGGATCGATGCAGGGTATGGATCACTCACAAATGGCGGGGACGATGGACATGGGAGCCAAGTCAGGCCTTGCCAGAGGCATGAAGATGGGGATCAACGGCAAGGCCTTCGACATGAACCGCATCGACGCGGAACTGAAAGTTGGGGACAAGGAAATCTGGGAGCTGCGCAGTACGGAAATGGCGCATCCCTTTCATATGCATGGAGCGTCGTTCCGCATCCTTACCCTAGATGGCGCAAAGCCGGCGGCGCATTTGAGCGGCTGGAAGGATACGCTGCTCGTCAATGAGCATGCGGAGATTCTGGTGTCCTTCGATCAGCCAGCGGGTCCAACAAACCCGTTCATGTTTCATTGCCATATCCTCGAACATGAAGACGCGGGAATGATGGCTCAGTATGTCGCGGTCTAGAAACTCTCAACCCAAGTCAATTCCACCAGCACAGATGGGGCAACACGCGTGAACAGAAGAGAAGTTTTCAAGTCAATCCTCCTAGTCTCATTGATCTCCAAGGTGGCGGCGCCTTTCATCGCCACGCCAGCGAAGGCGGCTTACGACGAGGACGAGGCCTTCCGCATTGCATTCGACGATGTGAGAAAGGTACCGAGGAAATATCGTCGAAGGGAAGTTGATTTTCCGACAAATGAGTTACCCGGTTCTATCGTGGTCGACCCTTATTCGAAGTTTCTCTACTTCATCCTCGGCAACGGCCGGGCCATGCGTTACGGAATCGGGGTCGGCCGGCAAGGGTTTGAATGGTCGGGCGAGGCAATCGTCCGCCGAAAAGCGAAGTGGCCACGCTGGACACCACCCAAGGAAATGGTCGAGAGAGATCACCTTGCCGCTCAATGGAAAGACGGAATGCCAGGCGGGCCGGAGAACCCACTTGGTGCGCGCGCGCTTTATCTGTTCCAGGGAGATGTGGACACGCTGTACCGCATCCACGGAACCTTCCAGCCCGAGACCATCGGCAAGTCAGTGTCGTCCGGCTGCATACGCCTTGTGAATCCGGATATTGTCGATCTGTACAATCGGGTCAGCATTGGCGCCAAGGTCATAGTATTACAGAACCTGACACGCCCCGTGGCAGAAAAACCGGCCCGCCACCGAAGATTTCTGTTTGCCCGAGACCGTTGAGTGCGATTTTGGAGAAGGGCGGACACTGGTTCTGCCGGAATGACACCCTGGAATCCGGGGGCTGAAATGCTCGACTGAGCTCCAGGTTCATATCGCGAGGGATTTGTTTCGCAATTCATTTCGATTGAGCGGAGTTGATGGTGCTTGTCTAACTGTATCAAAGACTTACATGACATTCGCCACACTTTCGCCTGGTTCGGACTCTATTGGCAATTGTCGGCCGTGGTCGCTTGTCGCAACTTGCAACGGGCGGGCCGGCCAATATTACGCGGCCAGACAATTGGCCCAACAGCAGAGGAAAAATCATGAAATCAATGTTGGCAGCTGGAACTATCCTGATTGCGCTTGCGGGTCCCGCATTCGCCAATGAGTGCCCGGCACTCATTCAGCAGTCGGAAGAAGCGCTCAAGACCTCTACCGCCGATGAAGCGATGAAAACCAAGATCGCGGAGCACATTGCTCAGGCCAAATCCGAGCATGAATCCGGCGACCACGCGGCGTCTCTCGTCACGCTGAAGGACACAATGCAGCTTCTTGGCATTTAAACTCCCAAGCAGACGCGGGCTGCGATCCGGATGCTCCATCCTGGGTCGCAGCTTTGTACCTTTCGCGTCAGTCCAACGCTGCTGACGCTTTCATGATCGATGCGCTTATGCGAACAAACGTCGAATCACAAAATCGGGGGCCAAGCAAGTGCAGGGTCCTCGTTCTAACGGCTTTAAACCCATTGTCCTGGATTCTGATAAACAGTCTCGCCGAGCAATATGGACCTATTTTCGTCTTGAACGAGGACAAGCAGCCTCGATGGGACTTGTTAAGGAGACGCATCGGAAAGCAGGGGGGATGGACGGTACTCGGGCAAATATGTTTCGTGTTGTTCCAGAGAGCCCTGTCGCCATTCATGAGACGGCGCGTCAAGCAAATCATCCAAGAGAATAATTTGACCGTGACACCAAGGGCGGACACCACAGTCATCAACATCGGCTCAGTCAATAGCCATAAGGCAAGAGAAACGATCCAGGAGCTCGGCGCCAAGGTTATTGTCGTCATAGGGACCCGCATTATCGGACGAGCTACAATAGACTCGATCAAGGTTCCGCTGCTGAACGTTCATGCAGGAATAACGCCCAAATACCGCGGCCAAGCAGGAGGATACTGGGCACTCGCGGCTGGAGACGAGACCAACGCCGGAATTACGGTGCACCTTATTGACCAAGGGGTCGACACCGGCCCCATCCTTTATCAGGAACGATTTGCCGCCACGAGAGCCGACAGCTTCGACTCTTACTTTTATCTGCAATACGCCGCAGCCCGGAATATTTTGTCGAAGGCCGTAGCCGACGCCTTGGACGGCTCTCTCCTGCCGCAAACTGTCGACCTCCCGTCTCAACAATTCTACCACCCGACAATCTGGAGTTACCTCAGGACCGCAGTCACCAGCGGGGTCTGGTAAATTGATGCCAATTTTGAGGGAACAGAACCGTTCAGCCCGCCGCCCGGGCCATTTCCACTCCCGCCACCACGAACAAATACCGGACCGCCTTGCCGATTACGACCAGCGGCAGGAACAGCCGGAGACGTATACGGAGAACGCCCGCGGCCACGTTCAGCGGATCGCCCACGATGGGAAGCCAGGAGAACAGCAAGGGCCAGCTCCCGTAGCGATTGAAGAACGCGGATGCCTGCTCGATGCGTCCGGCCGAGACCGGAAACCAGCGCCGGCCGGCAAACCGCATGAGCGATCGCCCCAGATACCAGTTCACCACGGCCCCCGCCGTATTGCCGATCGTGGCGGTCAGGAAGAGCGTCGCTACGGATCCTGGCCTGTGCAGCACCAGGCCCGCAAGCACGGCCTCCGACGAACCGGGGAGAAGCGTCGCGGCGAGGAAAGCCGAGAGGAAAAGACCCAGATGTTCAGTGATTGCGATCAGTGGCCTTCCCTGCTCCGCGCCCCGCCGTTACGCTCGGGATCGACGGCGTTCGTGCTACCATCGGAGTAGGAATCCCGGGAGGTCGCCATGGTTACTCGGGAACTGACGATTGATGCCACCCTTGATCTGCTGAAGCGTTGCCGTCTCGGTCGGCTGGCCTGCGCCAAGTCGAACCAGCCCTACATCTGTCCCATAACCTTTGCCTATCACGCGAACCATCTGTATTGCACCTCGACCATCGGCAAGAAAATAGAATGGATGCGCGCCAATCCGCTGGTGGCTGTGCTGGTGGACGAAATCGAAAATACGCAGCGGTGGCAGAGCGCCGTCATCTCGGGCCGCTACGAGGAACTGACCGATGCACCGGAGATGCGGGATCTGCGCCACCTCGCCTGGTCACTGCTCCAGCAAACCGATCAGCGCTGGTGGGAACCCGCCTATGTGAAAACCATCGTGGGCGGTGTGGAACGCCCGGTGGCACCCCTGTATTTTCGCATTTGCATCGATCACATGACGGGCCATCGCGCGGCCCTGGAGTAGGACCATCAGACCATCACGTGCCGCGGGTCGCCCTTGCCCGACAGCGCCAGCATCTCCTCGCTCGACAGAATGCCGGCGCTGTCCGTTTCCATTGCCGAGCAGGCTTCCGCGACGATGTGCGCCCAGGTCTGGCCGTTGGCGAACAGCATGCCGGCGGTGTCGAGTGTGCCGCCCCGGTTGCGAAAGCCGAGATAGCGGGTCGTTTGAGGCCCATTATCGAAACGGCGCAGGACACCCGCCATCGGCTCCGGCCTCGTGTGGCTCACGATGACTCGCGGAAGCGCCGCCGGAAATAACTCGGCTACCTGCTCGTCGCTTGCGACAAAGTTAGCTTCCGTTGAGTCTCGTGGACTGCGGAACTTCCCAGGTTCCAGCAAGAAGGTGACGAGCGGACGCAGACCGCCTTTGCCCAATCGGAGGGCGGCGCGGCGGCACTGTTCGAGCTGATAGGCCCCGATCGACACGAGTTGAATCTGTGCATCATCGATCTTGTTTCCAACGTGACGGGCGCCGCGCGCAACCAGATCCTCCGCCTCGGCGGTCGAGAACATGCACTCCACTTCGCGCTTGGGCACGACCATGCAGGCGATCTGCCCGTGCTCCCGGTAGACCTGATACAAGGTCGCGACAGCCGACGCAGCGTCGGCCGGAAAGAGCACCCTGGCGGTATCGGACATTTCGCCAAGCAGCGCTTCGCAGAATGCCGGATCCTGATGCGATAGCTCGTTCTTGCCATTCTCCCAGGTGTGGGAGGTGACAACGATTGGAATGGCGAGCCAGCCCTGCGTGTAGCCTCTCTCCTTCTTGGCGCGGGCGAAGATCACTTCCTGCCGGACCGCTCCCAGCATCTTGACGGCGAAGGCCTCATAGGTGACGGCGAGGCTGATGCCCCCTTTGTTGCCGAGCGCGGCGCCGATGACGGCTTCCTCGTTCAGCGCGGTGATGACGGCACCATTGACGGCCTCGGACACGCCGGGCTCGGGCCGGTTCACCCGGTGCTTGAGATGCTGCAAGGTCCGGCCCATCCTGTTGCTCTGCAATTCGTCGGGATTGCCGACGCGCGGCCGAAGTTCCGGGTTGGCCTTGACGATCTCTACGAAATAGCGGTCGAGATACTCCATGGGCGAGGCCTTGGTCCCGACCGGCGCGATGTCGGATCGCAGGTCCGGCATGCGAGGCACCGGAACCGACCGGCAGGCCAATGCATGATCGCGCTCGCGCACCCGCCGCTGAAGATCGTGATTCTGCAACAATTTGACACTCGCGGAGAGGCGCGCGGGGTCAACCCACAATCGCGCGGCGCCGGCATTGAACTCGTATTTGGCTTCGCCGTCGTCGAAGGGGTTGCCGGCAAGCGGCAGGTTGTGCGCGCGGTTTGTGCCGGCGCCGGGAAAACCGTAGCCCTTGATGGTGTTGGCGATCGTATAGGGAAGCTGGACCGGATAGTTGGTCACGCCGGAGGCGGCCGCTTCGCCTCGCACGGATAATCGATTTTCCATTTCGAGAATGGCCCAGGCAAAGGCCGCCGGATCGCGCCCGTCGATGTCGATGGGGTCGAACCCGCTCAGGCTCAGATGGGCGCGCAGCCAGTCGGCCCCGCCTTCGAGCGCCATTTCGGTGCGCTGCTCGATGCGGCGTCCGTTGAGGATCATGATGGGACTGACAAGACCGCTGTCCTCGTGCCGCCACCACCTCGGCGCCCAGTCGCTGCCGCGCTGTTCCTCGAAGGCCCCGTCGCTCAGGAACGCGACGAGCCGCTCGTTCTTCAGCGGCATGTGCACATATTCGACCTCGGCGAAGCCCAGATAGCCGCCTTCGGATATGCCGCCCGCCGTGTTGGCATTGACGTGGCTGCCGACAAGACCGGCTGGCCGCCCCTCGGCATCGATGGCATAACCGTAGAAATCGGTGACGAGATTGGTCAGTCCGTCATCGGTCCAGGCATAGCGCTCTTCCTGCTTCGAGGTGAGGTTCTCCGTTAGGACGTTCACCGCTTCAATGGCCGCCACGCAATGACCCTGACCCATGATCCACGACCGCGTCACGCCGGAGACCGCATTGGCAAGCATGTAGCCGACATAGGCCGGAACCATATTGAGCGAACCGCCGGTATGTCCCTCCGGCGATACTTCGAAGTCATCGTGTTCGAGCGCGCGTCCGTCGATGTGCACGCGCCGCGCATAGGTCATGTGAACGACCGCCCACATGGCGGCGCTGGCGACGTCGTCGGCCGCGGCAAACAGCCGGTAGAGGTGTTCCTCGCTCACCCCTGTCCCGTGACCGGCGAGACGGTCTATAAGATCGTGAACCCGGCATTGAGTCTCGCTGCCATGTGCAAACACCGCGTTCCCGGCGGCCCATGACCGGAGACCCGGATGGCGCTGCCGGAGTTCCCTCGCGCGCGCCTCGCAAAGCAGATTCTGGCGGGCGATCTGCGGCAATTCCATTTCAGCGACAGTCATGTTCAAATCCTCTCAAGAAAGCGTGGTCTGATCAGGTCAGCGAAAATTGGATGGATATCAAGTAGCGCGGCGGGGCCGGGAATGGTGTTGGTGACCACGACGGCGGCGCCCGCCGCGATAAGACGCTCCTGGGCGTCATCGGCCAGAAAACCATGGACGGCGAGACAAGTTGGCCTCTCAAATCCGAATTTCCCAAGCTCCTTTACCGCCACTTCCATCGTGCGGCCTGACGAAATCACATCATCGACAAGGAAAGGTCTCTTCCCGGCAAAGGCCGAGAGATCCGGAAAATCGATAGTCACATCGCGGTCACCCCGGCGCTCCTTCCTGAGCGTGACATGGGAAACACCAGCTGCCGCGGCGACGGCCGCGACCCATTGTTCGCTTTCCTCATCGGGACCGATCAGGAACGCGCCGTCCGCGTGCTGTCGTATGTAACCAGCCAGGACCGGCGCGGCGTGACCGACAAGGGCCGGCATCGTGTAGATCTCGTTCATCGCGGTTCGCCGGTGAAGATGCGGATCTATGGTGGCGATCCAATCGAAGGAAGCCGAGAGCAGACGCGCGAAATCCGCCGATGTAATGGCCTCGCCGTCCTTGAAGCGCCGGTCCTGCCGCATGTAAGCGAGATATGGCGCGGCGAGACCGACGCTTGCCGCCCCCAGTTCGCGCAGTGCTCCGGCCGCCAAAAGCAATGGCAGAACCTTGCTGTCGGGATCGTGCAGGGAACAGGCGAGAATGACCCGCCTGTCCCGCACATCGGATCCAAAGCGCAGATACGACTCGCGGTCTGGAAACTTGCGGTGTTCAAGCATGCCGAACTCAGAACCAGTCAGTTTGGCAAGTTCCCCGGCGAGGGTTTCGTTTCCCGGCATGGCAAAGAAAACTGCGTTCACGGGCCATCGCCGATCTGGACAATGTCTTTCTGCGCCGTGGCATAGGCCAGGGAATAGGAGAGTTCGCCTTGCGTCTCCGCATGAATGGTGAAAAGCGCGTCGCCGCGCCGCACACGGCTTCCCAGGGGCGCATGGAAATCCACGCCCGCAAGTGCCGCTCCCGGTGCGCCGGCGAGTTTGGCAACCTTTGCAAGCTTGCGGTTCTGGATCGATGTGACGATGCCGTCCCGCGCCGCCAGGACGCCGTGCCGTGACGGCGCCCGTCCCGGTTCTCGCATCCCACCCTGGGCTTCGCA
>JANNSP010000034.1:0-5587 GCA_031402975.1 Hyphomicrobiales bacterium | reverse complement strand
GACGACTGCCGCGGCCGTCCCCGTCTACACGGGCCCCGGCGGCAATCGGCATGCCATGCGGCCGCAACACGACGGCGTCGATTTTGGCCCTTCCATACCGGTCAATCTCGCCGCCAGTCGCCTGATCATTTATGGAACCGGGGGAGTGAAGCAAGTCCATTTCAAGATCACTCAGCTCAGAATGGATCCCGGCACATCCTGCAACGTTTTTGCCGCAGTGTTCTCGGTTATCACATTCCCCTGAGGCGGAGGAGCATGGCGGCGAGGCCGTGCCCTCAATCCGCTCGCCGCCGGTTTTCCCCGCCCAGAAAAAACCGCAGCATTTCGCGCGATGCGTCGGGACCGGCGGGATCGGTATAGCTCCCGTCGGAGTTTCCGCCCGCCCAGGCGTGACCGGCGCCGTGGATCAGCCAGTGCTCCGGTCGGCGGTGAATGTCGCGACAATCTCCATGGCGTTGGAAGGGTGCATGGTCGTATCGGCTGCTCCATCGATTCCCCTCGTCCTCTACCGCATAGCGGGGGAGGTGAGGGCCAGCTAGCTCCCGCCGCGGGCCAGGAATTTCGCCATGGCGCGGAGCGTTTCGGCGCTGACATGGTGCTCGATGCCCTCGGCGTCGAGCCGCGCCGTCTCGGCGGAAATCCCGAGAGCCAGGAGAAATCCCTCGACGATCCGATGTTTGCGGCGGCCCTCGTCGGCCATTTTCCAGCCCTCGGGGGTAAGAAAAATGGCGCGGTACGGCTCCTGGGCCACGATGCCGCCCTCCTGCAGGCGCTTCAGTGTCTTAACCACCGTAGCATTGGAAACGCCGAGGCGCATCGCGACATCGGTGCCGCGCGCCTCGCCCTTCTCGTCGATCAGATCGGCGATCAGTTCGACATAGTCGCCGGCGAGCTCACCCTGGTGATCGGCGCGAATGCGCCGGAAAGCCGCCGAGCGCAGCCTGGCCGTCTGTCCCTTCTTGAACGTCATCGCAGTGAAATTAACCTATTGCATAAAGTTTAGCCAGTGCTAAACTTAGCCTTACCCGATACTAACGGAACTGGCAACCGCATGACGTTGAACGATCTCGACCGGCGACGATTCCTGCGCGCCGTGGCCGCCGTGCCGCTGGCTGGAGCCGCGGCGGCAGGCCCCGCGGTGGCGCAGCAGGTTCATTCCCATGCCGGGCAGGGCGACGGCGAGAACCTGCTGATGGGTGAAGTCGATTACGTCAAGAACGGCTTCGATCCGAACGCCATCCTGACCGATTGGGACGTGGGCAAGCTCGTCACCACCGAGGGCCGCACGGTCCGCGAATGGACCGTGACCGCGGTCGACCATGAATTCGAAGTGGCGCCCGGCGTCATGTTCGCCGGCTGGTCGTATAACGGGCGCATCCCGGGGCCGACGCTGCGCTGCACCGAGGGCGAGCATCTGCGCATCCGCTTCGTCAATGGCAGCAGCCATCCCCATTCAATGCATTTCCACGGCATCCACTCGGCGCGGATGGACGGCGTGCCGGGCCAGGGCATGGTCGATCCCGGCGGCGAATTCATCTATGAGTTCGATGCCAAGCCTTTCGGCTGCCACCATTACCACTGCCACGCGGTGCCGCTTAAACGCCATATCCACAAGGGTCTTTACGGCGCCTTCATCATCGATCCCGATCCGGCGCTTCACCCCCTGTCGCGCGAGCGCGCGGCGGCGCGCCTTCTCGGCTCGCCGGAGAATGCCGGCTGGCAGGAACTGGTGATGGTGATGAACGGTTTCGATACGAATTTCGACGACGAGAACGAATTCTACGCGGTCAACTCCATTCCCTTCGCCTATTTCAACAAGCCCATCCGCATCGAGAAAGCGCGCCCCGTTCGCATCTATCTCATCAACATGACCGAGTTCGACCCGATCAATTCGTTTCACCTGCACGCCAATTTCTTCGATTTCTTTGACCACGGAACGACGCTCGAACCGACGCATCGCACCATCGACACGGTGATGATGTGCCAGGCCCAGCGCGGCATTCTCGAATTCACCTTCGTCGAGCACGAACCGGGTCTCTACATGTTCCACGCGCACCAGACGGAATTCGCCGAACTCGGCTGGATGAGCCATTTGGAGGTGGTGGGATGAACGCTTCGGCCCGCGTCTGGCTGGCGCTTCCGGCGCTGATCTTGGTGGTGGTGGTGGCGCTGCTGTCGTGGTGGCGGCCGCTCGACGGATTGTCATCCGGCGCGCCGCCGGTCGAGAACGCGGCGATCGAATCTGTTCGTCTGACGCCAGGGCTCATATCGGTGAGCCTCAGGACCGATGGATCGGAGCCCGTTGTCGTGGCCCAGATCCAGGTTGACGGCGCCTACCGCACCTTTACCGCGTCCCCCGCCCAACCTTCGGCCTGGCTCGGCCTCACGCGCTTCGACATTCCCTATATGTGGATCGCCGGAGAGGCCCATCATCTGGCGTTCATCACCCGCACCGGTGCTGTCGTCGAGCATACGATCGAGGTCGCGCAATTGACGCCAACACTCGAAAGCGATTCGCTTGGGCTGCTGATCCTGGTCGGGCTGCTGCTCGGAGTGGTGCCGGTGGCGACCGGCTTACTGGCCTGGCCCGCCATGCGCACGATCTCCCGCAACGGGTTGAATTTCCTGCTGGCGCTGACCGTCGGCCTCCTGGCGTTTCTGTTCATCGACACGGTGGGCGAAGGGCTCGAAGCGGCTCACGAAACCATCGGCAGGCTGCGCGGGCCGCTCCTCTTCTGGGTGGTGCTGGCCTTGACGGCCATCGGCCTTCTGGTGCTGGGCCGCAGCAAGGGGTCAGCGCCGGAGGGCTTCCGTCTCGCTTTTTTCATTGCGCTGGGCATCGGGCTCCACAATTTCGGCGAGGGGCTCGCGGTCGGAGCGGCACTGGCCACCGGATCGGCGGCACTCGCCACCTATCTGGTGATCGGCTTCACCATCCATAACGTCACCGAAGGCATCGGTATCGCGGCACCCTTGGCCGAGGAGCGGCCGAGCCTGTGGCGTTTCGCCGGGCTGGCATTGCTGGCGGGCGCCCCCGCCGTTGTGGGCACCGTGCTCGGCACCCAGGCCGTCTCGCCTTTGTGGGTAATGATCTGCTTCGCCGCCGCCGCCGGCGCCATCCTGCAGGTGATGATCGAAGTCACCGCCCTCATCACGAGACGAAATGGTGCTGCCCATCTCCTCAATCCGGCGGTGACAGCAGGCCTCGCGGTGGGCCTAATCGCCATGTACGCGACAGCGCTGCTGGTGTGACTGTCTTAATCCTTCTTCGCCCGAAGGGCGGGGAAGGTGTCGCGCGCGGTCTTCCGCGCGTGACGGATGGGGTCTTCCTTCCACTGCTTAGGACCCCATCCGTCAGTTGGTTGGCGCCAACTGCCACCTTCCCCACGGGCTTCGCCGCGGAGAAGGATAAGGCCACCTTGCAGACTCCGCCCGCTTCGCCTAATCGCAGCGCCTATGCAGGACCGTATTCTGATTGTCGATTTCGGCTCGCAGGTGACCCAGCTCATCGCGAGAAGGGTGCGGGAGGCTGGCGTCTATTCCGAGATCGTGCCCTATCAGTCGGCGCTGAAGGCGCTCGACTGGCCGGGTCTCAAGGGCATCATCCTGTCGGGCGGGCCGGCTTCCGTTCATGACCGGGAGTCGCCGCGCGCGCCCCCCCAGGTCTTCACCCGCGGCCTTCCCGTGCTCGGCATCTGCTACGGCGAGCAGGTGATGTGCGCCCAGCTTGGAGGCGGCGTCGAAACCTCCGACTCGCGCGAATTCGGCAAGGCCTTCGTCGAGGTCAGATCCGCCAACGCGCTGTTCGACGGCGTGTGGGAGGCGGGCTCGCGCCATCAGGTGTGGATGAGCCATGGTGACCGGGTGACAGCACTACCGCCCGGCTTCCGCGTCATCGCGACGAGCGACGGCGCGCCATTCGCCGCCATCGCCGACGAGCATCGCCAGTTCTACGCCACCCAGTTCCACCTCGAAGTCGTCCACACGCCGGACGGGGCGCGGCTTCTCACCAATTTCGTCCGCGAAATCTGCGGCTGCCGCGGCACCTGGTCGATGGCGTCGTTCAAATCCGAGATGATCCAGAGGATCAAGAAGCAGGTGGGCTTCGAGCGCGTCATCTGTGGGCTGTCGGGAGGCGTCGATAGCGCCGTCACCGCCGTCCTCATCCACGAGGCCATCGGCGAACAGCTCACCTGCATCTTCGTCGATCACGGACTTCTGCGCCACAACGAGGCGGAGGAGGTGGTGCGCCTGTTCCGCGAGGCCTATAATATCCCGCTGGTCCATGTCGATGCGTCCGATACCTTCCTCGACGCTTTGGCCGGGGTCAGCGATCCGGAAACCAAGCGCAAGACCATCGGCCGGTTGTTCATCGATGTATTCGAGCGCGAGGCAAAAAAAGTGGGTGGTGCTGCCTTCCTGGCGCAAGGGACCCTCTATCCCGACGTCATCGAAAGCGTCTCCGTCACCGGCGGACCGTCGGTCACCATCAAGTCGCACCACAATGTCGGCGGCCTCCCCGCGCGGATGAACATGAAACTCGTCGAACCGTTGCGCGAATTGTTCAAGGACGAGGTGAGGCTCTTGGGCCAAGAGCTTGGCCTGCCACGGCATTTCGTTGGCCGCCATCCCTTTCCGGGGCCCGGCCTGGCGATCCGCATTCCGGGCGAGATCACACGCCCCAAGCTCGAAATCCTGCGCCGCGCCGATGCCGTCTATCTCGACCAGATCAGAAAGGCCGGCCTCTATGACGCGATCTGGCAGGCCTTCGCGGTGCTGCTCCCCATCCACACCGTGGGTGTCATGGGCGATGGCCGCACCTATGACCAGGTGCTCGCCCTCCGCGCTGTCACCTCGACCGACGGCATGACGGCGGAAAGCTACCCCTTCGACCACGCCTTCCTGGCCGAAACCGCGACCCGGATCATCAACGAGGTCAAGGGCGTGAGCCGCGTCGTCTACGACGTCACCTCAAAGCCGCCGGGCACGATCGAGTGGGAGTAGGGGGTTAGCGTAGTCTGGCGTAGGATATCGTAGAAAAAGCAATGTCTTAATATCTCTTCCGTTGATGATAAGCTTTGTGTCATCAATTGGATCACGCGCTTCGGAAAGTGGTTGGATTTACAAGGCTTATTCTCCGTTTTGCCGCCAAGGTGTCCTGCCCAGCGAAGAGATTTGACGGTTGTTTTGACGGCATCTCCGATCTCGGAGGCTGAAAAGATACCGTCATAGATTTACGCGTGCTGCCGGTATCCAACTTTCAACTTTGAAATGCACGCCAGCCAAAACCAAAAGACTGTCAGATAGAGCGCATAGCGCTGACGGTCTTTTCCGTAGGGCGGCTTGCTCTGGAAAATGCGTTGGGAGGGGTAATTCATAGCCTGTTCGGCACGTTTTTGACGCCCGAAAGGTACGACTGGCGGGCCCGTTTTCCGGAGAAGGATTTGTTGACAAATTTGCGTCATAATGGCTATAAATTACCCATTATGACGCAGAATTATAGACTCGCCATGCAGCCTCGCCAGCACAAAACCGCCAGCTTCCTGTCGGCTCATCCTGTTTTCACCCGGGCTGAGTTCGCGGCGGC
>JANNSP010000033.1:0-6087 GCA_031402975.1 Hyphomicrobiales bacterium | reverse complement strand
CCGGTTTCGTCGTTGATGGAAAAACTGAACGGGCCTTGCACGCGTGTCATGCCGCGCGTCTTCAGCCAGCGCGCGGCGGTGTCGATCAGTTCAGCGAAGACGGCGGGATCGTCGGGCGCTTCGAGAAAACCGAATTGGCCGGTCGCGTCCTTGTGGTGTTCAAGGCGCAAGGTATCGATCTGCGCCGAGATGCGGCCAACGGGCGCGCCTTCGCGCTCGGCCAGGAAAAGCTGCACGCCGGCATGGCGGAAGTAGGGGTTCTTCGCCGGATCGAGATGTTCGCGGCGTTCGATGAACAACGGCGCCACCCAATGTGGGTCGTTGCGGTAGATGGCGAAGGGCACGCTGAGGAACGCGTCCAAATCCGCTCTTCCGGCGACGGGTCTTACGATGACGGGGGAGGGCATGGGTGCCGGGGATAAGGCCAAGCGCCCGCCAACTCAAGCTTGGTGCTTCGGGCGCGAGGTTCTATCACGAGGCCATGGTGAAGAGACTGGCGTTCAAGGCCGTATCGAAGCTGGTGCTGCAGCCGTGGCGGCGGCAGACGCATGGGCTGACGCTCGGCACGCGGATCGTGGCGATCGAAGAGGGCAGCGTGCTGCTGGTGCGCCACAGCTATGCGCCGGGTTGGCTGTTTCCGGGCGGCGGCGTCGATCGGGGCGAAACGATCTATGAGGCAGCGCTGCGCGAGGTGGGCGAGGAGACGGGCGTCATCGGCCTCGAGGAGCCGGTGCTGCATGGGGTGTTTCTCAACGATAAGCAGTTTCGCGGCGATCACGTTGCCTGCTTCATCCTCCGCCGCTTCGAGCGGAAGCCCAAGCGCTCGCTCGAAATCGCCGAGGCGAAATTCTTCCCCGTAACGGCGCTGCCCGAGGGAACGACGGGCGGCACGCTGCGGCGCATTGCTGAAATCTTTTCCGGCGCGGCGATCGGACGGCACTGGTAAGGCTTGACCCCGGGCAGTGGTTTCGTTATGCGCGCGTCATGATCCGCATGGGAAACCTTACATCGCGACGACGGGCTGCAATCGTCCAAAGCTGACGCCGCCTCGTTTCCGCTGTTTCCCAGTTTTTCAGGATCGCCGCCATGATTGGCCCTTTTACCGTTGAAGACACTACGCCCAAAGACCTGGGCGCTATCGACCATCTGCTCGATCTGGGTTTCGGATTGGGTCGCCGGGTCAAGACCTCCTATCGGCTGCGCGAGGGAAGCGCCGCCGTTGCCGGCCTGTCGCTCGCCATCCGCGACAAGGAGTTGGGCGTCGTCGGCGCCATCAGTTTCTGGCCGCTGGCGATTGGCGAACAGGGTTTTCCGGCGCTGCTGCTGGGACCTCTGGCGGTCAATCCGGCGCGGCAGAATATCGGCATTGGGCGCGCCTTGATGGGGGAAGGGCTGTGGCGGGCGCGGGCCAAGGGCCATGCGCTGGTGCTGCTGGTGGGCGATCAACCCTATTACGGCAGGATCGGCTTCAACCGGGTGCCCGACGGAAAACTGGCGCTGCCGGGACCGTTCGATCCGAAGCGCTTGCTCTATCTCGAACTGGTTCCGGGGGCGCTTCGCCAAGCCCATGGCATGGTGCTGGCGCCGCACCGTTTCGCCGCGCTTTCAGCGGCCCTCGCGATACCACATGGCGGAGACCGCGAGCAGCAGAGCGCCGAGGCTTAGGAGCGTCGCGAAAAGCGGGATTTCGGTGACGGCGGTGACCCGGTAGGCGCCGTTGTCGCGGAGTCCGATCCAGCCCGAGCCCGCCATCTGGCGGCCGGGTTTCACCTTGACCAGGCGGGGCGTTCCGTCTTCGAGCCAGGAGACGCCGCCGCCGGTCGCTTCGGCCACCGGCCGCATCTTGGTCGAGGTGGCAATGATGTCGCTGGCTTCCTTGGCATCGGCGTCACCGGCGGCAGCGGCCGCTTCGAGCTTGCCGTCAGAGAGGCGGTGGAGGCCCGCCTCGGCCACGTCGATCCGGCCCTGCCAGACGCCGGGAGATTGCTCCGTCAACGGAACGGTTTCGGTCTTGCCGGACGGCAGCGTCACGGTGACCGATTCGGCGGTTTTGCCCATGGTGCGGCGCTCGATCACCAGCTGGCGGCCGGTCTGGCCGGCGCTGAGCGCCTCTTCTTCGAGATCGGGCTCCTTCATCAGCCAATGGGCGGCGCGGCGCAGGAGTTCGGTCTGAGGGCCGCCGCCGTCATAGCCCCTGGCCCACAGCCAGCCGTGATCGGAAAGGATCTGGGCGACCCGGCCTTCGCCCGAGCGCTGCAACACGAGAAGCGGCTTGTCTTCCGGACCCGACATCACGACGTCGCCCGAACCGGCATCGGCTTCGACCAGGCGGAACCAGCGGCCCCAGGTCGGCGTCTCGCCGCCGCTGCCTTCGAGGCCGCGCGTCACCGGATGGCGGCGGCCGGCCTCCGTCAATTGCGGGCGGAACGGGCCTTCGATCACCCGGCCCGTGGGCGCTGTCGAAATCACTTCGGCGAGCGGCGAACTGTAGAGGCCGTCGATGGCGGCGAAATCGGGGCCGGAGGCGATCAGCACGGCCCCGCCCCGCGTCACATAGTCGGCGACATTGGCGAGATAGGCCAAAGGCAGCACGGCCTGGCGGCGGTAGCGGTCGAAAATCACCAGGTCGAATTCGTCGAGCTTGTCGACGAACAGTTCGCGCGTCGGGAAGGCGATCAAGGCGAGCTCCTTGATCGGCGTGCCGTCCTGTTTCTCCGGCGGACGGAGGATGGTGAAATGGACGAGATCGACGGAGGCGTCGGCTTTCAGCAGGTTGCGCCAGGTGCGTTCGCCCGGATGCGGTTCGCCGGAGATGAGAAGCACGCGGAGGCGGTCGCGGATGCCTTCGATGACGGCCAGCGCGCGGTTGTTCTGGGCCGAAATTTCACCCTCCAGGGGGGCCGCCACGATCTCCGCGATGTTCTGGCCACCGTGATCGATGGTGACGGGGACTTCCATAATGGCGCCGGGCGTCAACGAGAAAGTCTGCGGCTCGCTTTGGCCGAGCCGGAGCGTCACCTCCACGTCGGCATTGCCGCCGTTGGTTTCCTCGACATGGAAACGGATCGTCTGCTCCTTGCCGACGATGCCGAAGCGCGGCGCCTGGTCGATGACGACGCGACGATCCTTCTCGGCTTTGGAACCGGTGAGGAGGGTGTGGACCGGTCCGCCGCCGCCCGCCTTGGCGAGGTCGGCCGGAATGTCATGCACCTGGCCGTCGGTGACCATTACAGCACCCGCGAAACGCTCAGGGGGAATTTCGGCGAGCGCCCGGTTGAGCGCCTCGAAGGCCCGGGTGCCGTCGTCGTCGGCGGTGATGCCGGAGCGCAGATCGACGATGCGGAGTTCGGTGTTGGAGAGGCCCGCCGCCTGGTCCTTCAACGCTGCGGCGGCAGCGTCGGCCTGGTTCAGGCGGTTGCCCGCCTGCTGGCTCTGGCTCCGGTCGATGATGGCGACGGCGATGTCACGCAGGTTGTCGCGTTCCTCGTTGCGAACGGAAGGATTGGCCAGCGCCAGCAGGAGCAAAGCGAAAGCCAGCGTCCGGAGCCAGACGCCGCGGGCCCGGGCATAGGCCGACAGCGCCAGCAGAATGATACCGGCGGCGGCCGCGATGGCGATCAAGGCCCAGGGGAAGGGGGGTGCGAAGGCGATGTTCCAGCCCATTACTGGCCGAGCCTTTCGAGCAATGCCGGCACATGCACCTGGTCGGCCTTGTAGTTGCCGGTCAGCGCATACATCACGATGTTGATGCCGGAGCGGAAGGCCAGTTCGCGCTGGCGCTCGACGCCCGGAATGACGGCGTAGAGCGGCTGGCCCTGGTCATCGAGAGCCCAGGCCCCGGCATAGTCGTTGGCGCCGATGATGATGGCGCTGACCCCGTCGGCATTGCCGGTGACCGACCCCCGCGTATCGGAATGCTCGACCCAGAGCTGGCCCTGGTCGTAGCGGCCGGGAAACGATTGCAGCAGGTAGAAGGCCTTGGTCAGGACGTGTTCGGGCGGCACCGGCTCGAGCGGCGGGATATCGAGTTTCGCCAGCATGCGCCGCAGCGCTTCGGCGGAAGCCGAGGCATTGCCGGTGAGCTCACCGAAGCCAGCACCATCCTCGCGGAGATCGAAGAAGATGGTGCCGCCGTTCTTCATGAAGGCATCCATGCGGGCCAGCGCCGCTGGCGAGGGGACTTCGGCCGAGGGCGTCACCGGCCAGTAGAGCAGCGGGAAGAAGACGATCTCGTCCTTCTCGATGTCGACGCCCATGGGGTCGCCGGGTTCGATCGAGGTGCGGTCGAGAAGGATCCGGCTCAGACCTTTGAGGCCTTCCTCGCTGATGCGGTCGATTTCGGGATCGCCGGTGAGAACGTAAGCGAGATGGGTCTGCAACGTACTGCGCAAAGCGAAGTCATCGATGGCCTGGGCGGTTGCGGGAGCGGGCGGCAATCCGGCGAGCAGCAGCAGGGCAGCGGCGGCGCTTCGCATGCGGAGACGGGAAAGACCTCCGCCCAACATCAAAGCGGCGATGCAATCAAGCAGGAACAGCAGGGTGGCGGCGGCGAAGGCGTAAGGAGCAAGTGGTGTCGCCGGCAGCGGTTCGAGCGAGCGCAACTGGACGCTCGCCGGGAGATTTGTGATTGGCACCAGCGCGTCGCCGTCGCGGGCGATGTTGATGGCGCGCTCCATGGCTCCGCGGCGGTAAAGTCCGGCCGGATGGCGGGGCGAGGCCTTGGCCTTTTCCATCTCCATAACCGAGATGGGCTGGGTATCGGGCAAGGGTTCGGTCAGATCGCCGAAGCCGTTGAGGGCACGGCGGGGCACGAAGGCGGTGGCGGCATCGGCGCTGGTTGACGCGCCAGCCGAAGCACCGCCGCCCGCACCCGGCGCCAGATCGGCGACGCGGCGCAGCATCTCGACGAACAGGCCGGTGAGCGGCAGGTTCGACCAGTCGGCATTGGCGGTGACATGGAACAGCACGATCAGGCCCTTGCCCTTGCGGGTGGCAGTGACCAGCGGCGTGCCGTCGGCGAGGCTGGCCCAGACTTTCTCTGGCAACTCGTTGTCGGGCTCGGCCAGAACCTGGCGCGACACCTGGACGGTCGTGTCGAGGGTAAGTCCGGCGAACGGGCTCGCATCGGGGAAGTCCTGCATGGCCTGCGGGGTTTCCCATGATAGCGCGCTGCCGAGCGCGCGGCCGCCTTCGCGCAGCGTCACCGGAATGAGCGCGTCCTGGGCTCCGGCCAGCCGGGGTCCGGCAAAGCGCAGCAGCACCCCGCCGCGCTCGATCCATGGTTCGATCAGGCTTTGCGTCTCGCTCGGCAGCACGCCGATATCGGCCAGCACCAGCATCGAAAGCCCGGCATCCAGGCCTTGTTTGAGCGCCGCGCCATCCACGGGTTCGCTCAGTTCGGCGAAGGGTTCGAGCGCGCGCGAGACATAGTAGAGCGGCGACAGCAGCGGCTGGGCTTCTTCGCTGGCGGCGCCCGATTGCAGCGCCACCGTCTTTCGCCGCCAGCGGTCGTCGAACAGGTAATTGGCGGCGGCGTTGCGTTCGCCGGCGATCTGGATGCGCTGCACTTCGTTGCGGAGTTCGATGGGAAGTTCGATGGTGGCCTTGGCGCTGGTCGAGCCTGTTGCAAACTTGAGCGGTGCTGAGCCCAGTTCGCGGCCATTGGCGGCGACGGCACGCACTGTCGCTTCGGCCGTGTCGCGCACGGCGCGCAACGCGGTGATCTCGATCCGGCCGCTTTCGATCGAAGGCTGGGCCAGCGCCAGCGGCAGTTGCGTGAGGTCGGGTACGATGACCTCCACCCGGCCGGCGATACGGGCGAGACCCTCGGCAAAGGCCGCAGCGCTGCCGTGGTCGAGCCCGTCGCTGATCCAGATCGTGCGGGGGCGCGCGCCGTCGCCCAGGCGCTGCAGCAAAGCCAGCCGGTCGGGATCGAGGGCTTTTGGCTCAAGCGCGGACGCCTTGGCGGCGACGCTTGCGGCGTCGGCGGGTTCGAGGTCGGAAGGACGCGCTTCCGGGACGGTGGTGGCGAGCGTCACGGTCGCATCGGCGCGCTGGGCGTTGGCGAGAATTTCGGCGATCACCGTC
>JANNSP010000032.1:0-5566 GCA_031402975.1 Hyphomicrobiales bacterium | reverse complement strand
CTTGCGCAGCCTGGCCGATTGCACATGGGTGTAGATCTGCGTCGTCGAAATGTCGGCGTGCCCCAACATCTGCTGCACCGCGCGGAGATCGGCGCCACCTTCTAGCAGATGACTGGCGAAGGCGTGGCGGAGCACATGGGGCGACACACGGCCGGCGTCGAGTCCAGCCTCGCGCGCCAGACCTTTCAGCTCGAGGGCGAAATGCTGGCGCGTCAGATGGCCTTCGCCGCCATGCGACGGAAACAGCCATTTGCCGTTGGGCGGCAAGAGCGCTGCATAGTGTCTGAGCGCGGTTTCGGACTTGCCCGACAGCGGCACCAGCCGTTCGCGCCCGCCCTTGCCCTTCACCAGAAGGAACCCGTCCTTGCCCTTGGCCATACGGGCGCCAAGTCCGACCAGTTCGGAAACGCGCAAGCCCGTGGCGTAAAGCAATTCCATCAGGCAGTGCAGCCGAAGCGCTCTGAAGCGCTTGCCGTCCTTCGCTTTGACAACGCGCGCTTGGGCGCAATCGAGAAGGCGTACGACCTGCTCCTGGTCCATGAGCTTGGGCAAGGGCCGCGACCGGCGCGGACTTTCGATCACCGAAGCCGGATTATCGGTGACGATGCCGTCGCCATGCAGGAAGCGGTGAAACTGCCGGATGGCCGAAAGCTTGCGGGCCGCCGTCGTTCTCGCCATGCCATGGTCTTCAAGCTCGGCCAGCCACGAGCGGATATGCCCCGTGCCGGAGGTCTTGAGACCGAGGCCTCGCGTCGCAAGAAACGCATCATAGGCTTCGAGGTCGCGGCGATAGGCGCTGATCGTGTTGCGCGCGGCGCCGCGCTCTGCCGCCATCATTTCCAGGAAGCGCTCGGCCAAATGGCCGTCGCGCGAGGATACTTCATTCCTGTCGGACTTTTTCATGCGGCAGCGATTTCACGATCTCGGACTGCTCAGGCGGGAAATTGGCCAGCCCCCAGGCCGTTCCATAAGCCACGGCAACCAAGCATGCGAGGATTAACAGAAAGCGAAGACTGTCCGGCAAGGGTGCGTTAACTCCGATCATTCCGGCCCTTGTAGCACGAGGAAAACTTTGCCGGAAGCGGGCGGGCCGCGTTACAAACCCCAAGGGAGCGTTTAAGCAGGGTCGCATGGCACGGCGTTCGATTGCAAAAGAGGCCCAGATGATCCGTGACCATCTCGGCGACCATCCGATCGTGCTGGTGGGCCTGATGGGTGCTGGAAAATCCAGCGTCGGGCGGCGGCTGGCGGATAAACTGGGTTTTCCCTTCGTCGATGCCGACCACGAGATCGAGGCGGCGGCGGGCAAGACCATTTCGGAAATCTTCGCCGATCATGGCGAGGACTATTTCCGCGACGGCGAACGCCGCGTGATAGCCCGGCTGCTGGCGGGGGGCGCCCAGGTGCTGGCGACCGGCGGAGGCGCCTATATCAATGACGAGACCCGCGCCCGCATCAGCGAGTGCGGCGTCACGGTGTGGCTGAAGGCGGCGCTGCCGCTCCTGATGAAACGGGTGATGAAACGGAGTGACCGGCCGCTCCTCAAGACGGAGGATCCGGAAGCCGTGATGCGCAGCCTGGTGGAGAAGCGCTATCCGGTCTATGCGCTGGCCGACATCACGGTCGAAAGCCGGGACGTGCAGCATACCCAGATGGTGAATGAAGTGATCAAGGCGCTGGCGCAATGGAACGGATGGGAGCGTCTCGGCCATGAACCCACCTGACCGTTGCGCCGAGACCGTCACCGTCGAACTCGGCGGCCGCGCCTATCAAATCGAGATCGGCGAAAATCTACTGGCCGATGCCGGAGCGCGTTTGCGCCCGCTGCTCAACCGAGCCTTCACGGTGATCGTCACCGACGACAATGTCGCGCGCCTGCATCTTGCTCCGCTCGAACTGGCGCTGAAAAACGCCGGCGTCCAGTCGGTGTCGATCATCCTCCCGGCGGGCGAAGCGACGAAGAGTTTCACGCATTTGGCCAATCTCTGCGACAAACTGCTGGCGGCCGGCGTCGAGCGCCGCGACCGGATCGTGGCGCTTGGGGGCGGCGTCATCGGTGACCTGACCGGCTTCGCCGCCGCGATCCTCCGCCGCGGCATCGATTTCATCCAGATCCCGACGACCCTCCTCGCCCAGGTCGATTCGTCCGTGGGCGGAAAGACCGGCATCAATACAGCGCATGGCAAAAACCTGATCGGAGCCTTTCACCAGCCGGTGGCGGTCCTGGCCGACATCGCGCTCCTCGACACGCTGCCGCCGCGCGAGTTGGCCTCCGGCTACGCCGAGGTGGCGAAATACGGGCTCCTCGGCGACAAGCCGTTCTTCGAATGGCTCGAAGGCGCCGCTCCCTTGATCCTCCGGGGCGACGCCCAGGCCCGCATTCACGCCATCCGCAAATGCTGCGAGGCGAAAGCCCGGATCGTCGCCGAGGACGAAACCGAAACCGGTATCCGCGCCCTCCTCAATCTCGGCCACACCTTCGGCCACGCGCTCGAAGCCGCCACCTCCTATTCCAACCGGCTGCTGCACGGCGAGGGAGTGGCGATCGGCATGGTGCAGGCCTTCCGCTTCTCCGAGCGTCTCGGTCACTGTCGTGAAGGAACTGCGGACGGTGTGGCAAGGCATCTCAAGTCGGCCGGGCTTCCAGTTAGCGCCGCCGAAATACCCGGCGACCTTCCGCCGCCCGCGCGCCTTCTGGAAATCATGCGCCAGGACAAGAAAGCCGAAGCGGGGCGGCTGACATTCATCCTCGCCAAAGGCGTGGGCGAGGCCTTCATCGCGCGCGGCATCGCCGATGGGGATGTCCTGGCCTTCCTGACGGATGACCTCAACCGGATATGACCGTTCTCGCGGCAAATATCGTGGCGCTCCTGTGTCTCGTTTTTTTCGCGGCATTCTTTTCCGCCGCCGAGACGGCGCTTGACGCGGCCTCGCGCCCAAGGCTTGGCGAACTCGCCCGCCGGGGAAAAAAACGGGCGGTGATCGCCCTCGATCTCATCAACGCGCCCGGGCGCGTGAGCGGCGCCATTCTTCTCGGCCGCGTGGCGACCTACATGTCCGCCACGGTCCTGGTCACCCTCGCGCTGTTCAAGATGTCGGGCAACACGGGCGCGGTGGTGGCCGCCGCCGCCCTGGCGATGCTCCTGGTGATTTTCGCCGAAGCGCTGCCGAGGGCATTCGCCGCCGCCTATCCGGACCGCGTGGCGCTCAGCCTTGCCCCGGCGCTCCGCGTCTTCGTGGCCGTCCTGGCGCCTCCCATGATGGCCATCCAGTCGATGGTGCGGAGCCTGCTGCGGGGCTTCGGCGTTCGCATTTTGACCGAGCCCTCGCAGGGCGAATCGCGCGGCTCCATCGCGCTCAATCCCGAGCAGGCCTCAGACGTCAAGAACGGCCGCGACATGCTGGGGGGCCTCCTCGAACTGCAGAATCTGGAAGTTTCCGACATCATGGTCCACCGCACCCGCATGACCATGATCGATGCGTCCGAACCGGTGGACGAAATCGTGGCGCAGCTTCTGAAGAGCGGCCGCACGCGCATCCCGGTGTGGCGCGACAAGCCCGACAACATCATCGGCGTCCTGCACGCCAAGAACCTGTTCGCCGCCCTGCAGAAGGTGAGCGGCGACACGGCGAACATCGATCTCGAGGATATTCTGAGCCCGCCCTGGTTCGTGCCCGACACGCGCCCCATCACCGACCAGCTCAACGCGTTCCTGCGCCGCAAGACGCATTTTGCCATCGTCGTCGACGAATATGGCGAGGTGCAAGGGCTGGTGACGCTCGAGGACATCATCGAGGAGATCGTCGGCGACATCAAGGACGAGCATGACGCGGTGGCTACCGGCGCGCGGCGAAAACCCGATGGCTCCTTCGTCATCGAAGGCGGCGTGCCGGTGCGCGATTTGAACCGCGCCTTCGACTGGCATCTCCCCGACGACGAGGCGACGACGCTGGCGGGGTTGGTCATTCACGAGGCGCGGATGATCCCCGAAACCGGCCAGACCTTCAACTTCCACGGCTTCCAGTTCGAGATCCTGAAAAAGCGCAAGCATCAGCTCACCTCGCTCAAGGTGACGCCGCTCAGCCGCGCCTGACCGCCCGTCACGGCGCCGAGGCTTGAATGGCGAGCGCATGCACCCGGTCCTTCAGCAGTTCCGCCAGCACCGCATTGATCATCCGGTGTTGTTCGACCCTGGACTTGCCGCGAAAGCCTTCGGCCACGATCCTCACCCGGAAATGACTTTCCCCGTCGGGCCGCGCCCCGCCGTGACCCGCATGCTGATGTGACTCGTCGATCACTTCGAGGCGCACCGGCTGAAAGCTGTGGTCAAGCAATGTGGCGATAGTCTGGCCAACGGGACCAAGTGTCATTTGGGGACTCGCAAAGCTAAAGGTGGCGGATCGATGCTTCGATCACTATAGTCATCTCGCGATGAAGTTCGATTCAAAATACTTTGACAAGATCCGCGTCAAGCCTGGCGCGGAGAAAGTGGCGAAGGAGACGTATCCCCCTTGCGACTGGCCAGGCTGCGCCAGGCCCGGCCGCCACAAAGCGCCCATTGGCCGGGGCCACGAGGGCAAGTTCCACAACTATTGCACCGAGCATGTCCAGCAATACAACAAGAGCTACAATTTCTTTGAGGGCATGAAGGACACCGAGGTGGCGGGCTTCCAGAAAGACTCGCAGACTGGCCACCGCCCGACCTGGAAGCTCGGGCAGAATTCCTACGCCAAGCTGACTGGCGTGAGACGAAAGGCGACGTCCACCACCCGCGATCCCTTCAGCCTGTTCACCGAGCAGCAGCAGGCGGCGCGCGGCGGCCATCCCAGCGGCCGGGCTCTGCGCGGCACGGAATTGAAGGCCTTGCAGACGCTGGGGCTCGATGAAACCGCCACCCCCGCCAGGGTCAAGACGCAGTACAAGACTTTGGTCAAGCGCCTCCACCCGGACGCCAATAACGGCAGCCGCGCCAACGAGGATACGCTGAAGGCGGTGATCCAGGCCTATGACCACCTGCGGTCGAGCGGATTTTGCTGACCACCGGCGCTTGCCCCAGGGTCTTTGAACGTCTAGAACGCGGGCCGCTCACTTTACGGAAAAGATTTTACCCATGATTGCAAAGGCCAATGGCGACGCCGCCGGCATGCCGGACATGAAAGTGTCCATCAAGCAGTTGTTCGGCTTTGAGTCGAACCTCGACGTGCCGGCTTATTCCAAGGCTTCCGAGCATGTGCCGGAAATCGACGAAGACTACCTGTTCAACCGCGAGACGACGCTGGCGATCCTGGCGGGCTTTGCCTACAACCGCCGCGTCATGGTGTCAGGCTATCACGGCACCGGCAAGTCGACCCATATCGAACAGGTGGCGGCGCGCCTCAACTGGCCCTGCATCCGCATCAATCTCGACAGCCACATCAGCCGCATCGATTTGATCGGCAAGGATGCGATCGTGGTGCGCGACGGCAAGCAGATCACCGAATTCCGCGAAGGCATCCTGCCCTGGGCCTATCAGCGCAATGTGGCGCTTGTCTTTGACGAATATGATGCCGGCCGCCCTGACGTGAT
>JANNSP010000031.1:0-2138 GCA_031402975.1 Hyphomicrobiales bacterium | reverse complement strand
CGTCTGCGCGCTCACCGTGTACGACATGCTGAAGGCGGTGGATCGCGGCATGCGCATCACGGATTTGCGGCTCGTCGAGAAATCCGGCGGCAAGTCGGGCGATTACCGGGCGGACTGACGATGGCCCTGCTCCCGGTCGAGGAGGCTCGCGCCCGCATTCTGGCGGGAGTGAAGCCGCTTGCGCCGGAGAGTTTGAAGCTGGGCGATGCGCTGGGCCGCGTTCTGGCGGTGGCGCTCAAGGCGGCGCGCGACCAGCCGCCCTTCGATGCTTCGGCGATGGACGGTTATGCGATCAGGACCGGCGATGGACCGGAGCTCAAAGTGATCGGCATCTCGGCGGCGGGGCATGGGTTTCTTGGGCTCGTGAAGCCGGGGACGGCGGTTCGCATCTTTACCGGAGCGCCGGTGCCCAAGGGAGCCGACAGCGTCGTCATCCAGGAAAATACCGAAGCGGGCGACGGCGTGGTGCGAGTGTTGCAGGCGACGCGCGAAGGCCAGAATATCCGGCCGCGCGGGCTCGATTTCCGCAAGAGCGAGGCGCTGCTCGAGCCCGGCATCAGGCTCAACGCGCGCGATATCGGGCTCGCGGCGGCGATGAATTGTGGGACCGTCCGTGTCCGGAGGAAGCCGCTGGTGGCGGTGTTTTCCACCGGCGACGAACTGGTGCTGCCGGGGGCGAAACCGCGGGCCGATCAGATCGTGTCGTCCAACAACCATGCGCTGGTCGCGATGGCCAGGCACTTCGGCGCGGACGTGGTCAATCTCGGCATCGTGCGCGATACCTTGCAAGCGACGATGCGGGCGATCGCCAAAGCTCGGCACGCGGATATTCTGGTCACCAGCGGCGGGGCGTCGGTGGGCGACCATGATTTCGTGCAGGAGGCGCTCAAGAATTCCGGCGTCGCCATCGATTTCTGGAAGATCGCCATGCGGCCGGGCAAGCCCTTCATGTTCGGCAGGCGCAAGGGCCAACGCGTTTTGGGACTGCCGGGCAATCCGGTGTCGGCGCTGGTCTGCGCCCGGCTGTTTCTCAAGCCGTTGCTGGACGCGCTGCTCGGCCTGCCGGAGTGCCATGACAGCGCCATGGCGCGGCTCGGCGCCGGTATGCCCGCCAATGACGGGCGCCAGGATTATGTGCGAGCGACGCTTGCCTTGGGCGAGGAGGGATCGCGCACCGCCACGCCTTTCGGCAAGCAGGATTCCTCGATGCAGCGCACGTTCCGCTGCTCGCAGTGCCTCATCGTCAGGGCACCGAACGCGGCCGCGGCATCAACGGGCGACATGGTTCGCATTCTGTTGCTTGATTTTTAACCGTTACGAAAAGTAAACAGTTGCAGAACCAAACGGCAACCGATAGAGTTGTTACAGGTTTGTTCCGATTCTGGAACGGGAGATGGCCCACGATGCTCACCAGGAAACAACTCGAACTGTTGCTCTTCATCAATGAGCGCCTGAAGGAGGAAGGAGTGCCGCCTTCTTTCGAGGAGATGAAGGAAGCGTTGAACCTGCAATCGAAGTCGGGCGTGCACCGGCTGATCGTGGCGCTGGAGGAGCGGGGATTCCTGAAGCGCATGCCGAACCGGGCGCGGGCGCTGGAAGTCATCAAGCTGCCGGAAAGCCATTCGCCGAGCCTGGGCGCCAGGAAACCCGGCTTCACCCCCAATGTCATCCAGGGCAATCTCGGCAAAGTGCGTCCGATGCCCGCCGCCAATGACGGCATCCCGCGCGCCGCCATCGTGCCGCTGATGGGGCGGATCGCGGCGGGCGTGCCGATCTCGGCCATTCAGGACCATACCAACAATATTTCCGTGCCGCCTGAAATGCTGGGCGGCGGCGAACACTACGCGCTTGAGGTCAAGGGCGATTCGATGATCGACGCCGGGATTTTCGACGGCGACACGGTGCTGATCCGCAAATCCGACACGGCGATCAACGGCGACATCGTGGTGGCGCTGATCGACAACGAGGAAGCGACGCTCAAGCGGCTGCGGAGGAAGGGCGATTCGGTGGCGCTGGAAGCGGCGAACCCGTCCTATGAGACGAGGATTTTCGGGCCGGACCGGGTGCGGGTCCAGGGCAAGCTGGTGGGGCTGTTGCGGAAGTATTAGGAAGGCCCTCATCCGCCCTTCGGGCACCTT
>JANNSP010000030.1:0-4428 GCA_031402975.1 Hyphomicrobiales bacterium | reverse complement strand
GTCGAGGACGTCGTCGGGCGATCCCTGCTCCACCATGCGGCCGTCCTTCATGACGATGATATGATCGGCCATGGCGCGAACCACGGCCAGATCGTGGCTGATGAAAAGATAGGACAGATCATGGGCCGCCTGCAAGTCGCGCAGCAGTTCGACGATCTGCTTCTGCACCTGGCGGTCAAGAGCGGAGGTCGGCTCGTCCAATACCACGACCTTGGGCTTGAGGATGATGGCGCGGGCGATGGCGATCCGCTGACGCTGGCCGCCGGAAAATTCGTGCGGGTAGCGGTTGCGCAAAGCCGGTTCGAGCTGCACCTCCTCCAGCGCCTGGACGGCGCGGCGGTCGCGTTCGCGTGAACTCATCGAGGGCTCATGCACGAGAAGCCCTTCGGTCACGATCTGGCCCGCCGTCATGCGGGGGCTGAGCGAGCCGAACGGGTCCTGGAAGACGATCTGCAATTCCTTGCGTAAGGGCCGCATCGCCTCGCGGTCGAGGCCGGCGATGCTGCGTCCGTTGAAATGAATGGCCCCCTCGCTCGGCAGCATGCGGAGAAGCGCCCGCGCCAGCGTGGACTTCCCCGATCCCGATTCGCCCACGACGCCGATGGTCTGGCCACGGCGCAGCGACACCGACACGCGGTCGACCGCGCGGAGCAGGATGGGCGGACCCGACAACAGCCCGCCGCCGATCTTGAAGGTGACGCGCAGATCCGTGCCGTCGAGAATTTTGGGCGCATTGAGCGGCGGCGGCAGCTTGCGTCCCGTAGGTTCCGCTTCAAGCAGCGCCTTGGTGTAGGGATGCTTGGGGCTAGCGAAGATCGCTTTCGCATCGCCCTCCTCCACCACTTCGCCGTGGCGCATGACATAGACCCGGTGGGCGATGCGGCGCACGATGTTGAGATCGTGGGTGATGAACACCATTCCCATGCCGAGGCGCTTCTGCAGGTCCGCCATGAGTTCGAGGATTTCCGCCTGGATGGTGACGTCAAGCGCCGTCGTCGGCTCGTCGGCGATCAACAGGTCGGGATTGTTGGCGAGCGCCATGGCGATCATCACGCGCTGGCGCTGGCCGCCCGACATTTCGTGCGGATACGAGCCCATGCGCCGCCGGGCATCGGGAATCGACACGAGATCGAGCATCTCGACGGCGCGGGCGCGGGCCTGTTCGGCGCCCATTTTCTGGTGATGCATGATCGGCTCCATCAACTGGCTGCCGATGGTATAAAGCGGATCGAGCGAGGTCATCGGCTCCTGGAAAATCATGGTGATCTTCCGTCCACGGATGGTATTCAGCTCCGACTTGGACAGGCCGAGAATATTCGTTCCCCGGTAATCGACAATCCCCTTGGCGTGGCCGTTCGATGCCAGGAGGCCCATGGCCGCCATCATCAGCTGGCTCTTGCCCGATCCCGATTCACCCACAATGGCCACGGTTTCGCCGGCCCGGACTTCAAGGCTCACCTCCTTGACCGCGTCGACCACGCCGTCGAGGGTGACGAAGCGGACGCTGACATCTTTGATCGAAAGGATGGGCTCGGCCATCTCAGCGGTCCCTCGGGTCGAGCGCGTCACGCAAGCCATCGCCGATGAAATTGAGCGCGAACAGCGTCGTCGTGAGAAAGAACGAGGGAAACGCCAGCAGCCAGTTGGCGCCGGGAATATTGGCGGCCCCTTGCGCGATCAGCACGCCCCAGCTCGCCATCGGCTCCTGCACGCCGAGGCCAAGGAACGACAGGAAACTTTCGAGGATGATGACCTGCGGCACCAGGAGCGTCATGTAGATGACGACCGGGCCTAAGAGGTTCGGAATGACGTGGCGGATGAGGATGCCCGCGCGGCTAACTCCCAAGGCCTCCGCCGCCTGCACATATTCCTGGCGCTTGATCGACAGCGCCTGGCCGCGCACGATCCGCGCCATGTCGAGCCACAGCACGGCGCCGACAGCCAGGAACATCAGCACGAAATTCCGCCCGAAGAAGACCACCAGCATGATGACGAAAAAGATGAAGGGCAGCGAATAAAGGAGATCGACGATGCGCATCATCACCTCGTCGGTCTTGCCTCCGAGAAACCCCGCAGCAGCACCGTAGAGAACGCCGATGAACACGGCGACCAACCCCGCCAGCAGCCCGATCGCCAGCGACACGCGCCCGGCGATGAGCGTGCGGGTCAGAAGATCGCGGCCGATGGTGTCGGTGCCGAAAAAGAAATACAGTCTCTCGATCTTCGCCGAAACTACCAGTTTCAATCCGTCGGCGGAAGTTTCCACGACCTCAGCGCTTTCGAACACGCTGGAGCGGTCGATGTAGCGGACCATGCGGGGATCGATCGGCTTGGCCGAGGTGACGGTGATGAAGATGCGAGAGTCCTTCTCCTCCCAGCCGGAAAGTTCGACGCGCGAACGCCGGACCGCGTCCTGCACGGCCTGGTCGATCATCTCGGGCTTGGGATAGGCCGAGAGCGACGGCGGCACGCGGGTGTAATCCTGATAGATCGTTGTAAAGGGATGGGGCGTGAACAGCGGACCCACGACGCAGAGCAGTGCTATGACGCAGATATAGATGGCGCTCCAGTAGGCGGCCTTGTTGGCCTTGAGACGAGCCCAGGCGTCGCCCCACAGCGAGCGCCCGGCGGCCGGTGTTGCAAGCACCGTCTCAGTCATAGCGCACGCGCGGATCGACGACGGCGTAGAGAATGTCGACGATGAGATTGAAGGTGATGGTGAACACCGCGATCACCACCACGGTGCCCATGACGACGGTGTAATCCCGGTTGAGCGCCCCTTGAACGAATTCCCGGCCAATGCCCGGGATGGCAAAAATGGTTTCGACAACAATCGAGCCGGTGACGAGCGCTGCTGCAGCGGGTCCGGAATAAGAAATAATCGGGAGCAGCGCGCCCCGCAGAGCATGACGCACTATCACGGAAAAATCCGACAGGCCCAGCGCGCGCGCCGTCCGGATATGATGCGAGCGCAGCGACTCGATCATGCTGCCGCGCATCAATCGCGCCACGATTGCCAGTTGCGGCAGCATCAAGGTTAGCACCGGACCGACCCTGTTGATCAAGGCGCCGTCACCCCAGCCGCCGACGGGTAGCCACATCAGTCCCACCCCGAAAGTTAGCTGGATCACGGGAGCGATGACGAACGATGGAACCGTGCTGCCGGCGGTCGCGGTGGCTATGACGGCATAGTCGATCGAGTGATTCTGCCAGAGAGCCGCCGCCATGCCCATCAGCGATCCCAAAATCAGGGCCAACACCAATGCCGTGGCTCCCAATCTGATCGAGATCGGCAGGCCCTCGGCGAACAATTCGTTCACGGTAAATTCCGGCAGGTTGTAGCTCGGTCCCAAATCGCCGTGCACGAGATCGTTCAGGTAGTAGAAGTACTGCTTATAGAGCGGTTCATCGAGATGATACTGGCGTTCGAGATTGGCCTTGATCGTGGGGTTCAGCCCCTTCTCCTGGTTGAACGGACCGCCCGGCGCCAGGCGCATCAGGAAAAATGAAATGGTGACGATCAGAAACAGCGTGGGGATCGCCGTGAACAGCCGCTTTATAACGTAGCGCAGCATCGCATCACATTTACTCTGCCCTTCCCCCCTCGCGGGGGAAGGTGGATCGCGCCGCAGGCGCGAGACGGATGAGGGGGCCGCTTCAGCGAGTCGCGCTGTAGACAGGACTCGTGGAACTGCCCCCTCATCCGGCGCTTCGCGCCACCTTCCCCCGCGAGGGGGGAAGGGGAATTCCGGTTAACGAGAGCACGCTATTCCTTGCGCATGAACCGTGTCGGATGGATGTTCATGACGTTGTCCTCGAAGCCCTTGATCTTGGGCGAGACGAGGTTGTGGTAGGAATAATAGAGCAGCGGGATCTGGCCGTGATCCTTCATCAGCACGGCCTCGGCCTTGGACAGCAGCTTCATGCGTTCGGCGGGATTGCCGCCGGCCGCCGCCGCCTGGTTCATCAGTCCCTCGAATTCGTCGCTGGCATATTGCGAATAGTTGTTCGACGTCGCCTTGCGCGAAATACCGAGGAAGGTTTCCGGGTCCTTGTAGTCGGCGATCCAGCCGGCGCGCGCGATGTCGAAATCGCCCTTCTGCTCGAGATGACCGTAATGGGTCTTGGTGTCGGTATTGACCATCGTCACCTCGATGCCGAGCGGCTTCAACTGCTCCTGGATGGCGACGGCGGTGTTCTTGTGGTTCTCCGAGGTGTTGTCGCGGATTTCCATCTTCAGGGGCTTGTCGGGGCCGTAGCCAAGCTCGGTGAGTATCTTCCTTGCTTCGTCCTCGCGGTCGATCTGCGACATTTCGGAATAGTCGAAGGTCGAGGTTTCGTAGCCGGTGATGCCGGGCGGCACCATCGAATAGCTTGGTATCATGCTGTTCGACCAGACCTTCTCGGCGATGAAGTCGCGATCGATGG
>JANNSP010000029.1:0-2604 GCA_031402975.1 Hyphomicrobiales bacterium | reverse complement strand
GCAGATGGGCGTGGCTGCGCCAGCGGTTTTCGGGCGGTGACTTCGGATCGCCGCCGGGGAAATAATTCGCCGGCAGCCGCGCCGGTTTTCCTGCCTGGGTATCGCGCCAGTATTCCTCGGCCAGCGAATGCGTATCGTATTCGATGTGGTTGAACATGTAGAGCGAGCGGTGGCCCGCATCGGCGATCATGCACAGTCCCGCTTCGTCGGACTCCATCAGGACTTCGAGTCCGTGGTCTTCCGGGATTTCGCTTCTGCGCACCTCGGTCCAGCGCGACACCGGGATCGAGAAGTCGTCGGAAAAGCCGCGGAGGTACGGCGATGACGGATTGAGATTGCGGTGGCGATAGACGCCGAACGCCTTGTGCGCCAGCGCATGTTTCGGAACGCCATGGAAATGATGCAAGGCCGCCTGCGCCCCCCAGCAGATATTCATGCTCGAATGCACATGGCTCTGGGTCCAGTCGAAGATGCGGCGCAGCTCGTCCCAGTAGGTGACGTCTTCGAAATCGAGCAGTTCCACCGGAGCGCCGGTGACGATGAAGCCGTCGAATTTCTCCTGCCGCAGATCCTCCCAGTTGCGGTAGAAGGCGATCATGTGGTCGGCCGGGGTATTCTTCGGCGTATGCGCGGTGATCTTGACCAGGGTGAGATCGACCTGCAGCGGTGTGGCGCCGATCAGCCGCGCGAACTGTGTCTCCGTTCTGATCTTGTTGGGCATGAGATTGAGCAGCGCCAAACGCAGCGGCCTGATATCCTGGCGCTTCGCGGTGGCTTCGGTCATCAGCATGACGCCTTCGCGCTCGAGCGTCTGGCGGGCCGGAAGGTCGTTGGGAATGCGGATCGGCATGGGTTTCAGGTTCCGCCAATGGCCTTGCCGAGCAAACTGAGAAAATCGGTTTCACACTGGACCCGCGGAATATCCTCCATACGGACGGTATAGCCATGATGCCTGGCGATCGCCTGATAGAGCGGAACGCGGTGATGCAATAGCTGCTCGAATCCCCACACCGCGAAGCCATCGGGATCGACCGCGTCATCGCTGGCGATCTTGTTGAGCTCCTTGTACTCGGCCCATTTGGCGTCGAGAAAAGCCGGCTGGTAATACATGGGCTTAGGATTCTGGCGGAAGCGCTCGACCAGCATCCTGGTATGGGCTGGATTGCCCTCGATATAGAGCATGAGCGTGTGGCCGGCGAGCGTCTTCAACACCGGATCGCCCGCGTCATGAGGATCGGTCACCTCGCACAGGCTGCCGCCCGAATCGCAGACAAAATGCGTGTACTGATAAATATCGCGCGCCCGCTCGATGAATTCGGGCACGTCGAGGAGGGCCCGGATTTCGGCTTCGCGGTGCTGATTCTGGCGGCGCTTGTATTCGCTCAACGGAATGCCGCCTTTGGCGGGATCGCCGGGTTTGCCGAGATAGGTCGAGAGCGGGCTCAGATTCTCGAAGGTGATATTGGAGCAGATATAGATCGAGTCCGACAACAAAAGATCGCGCAGGAACGGCACCCGCATCGCCTCGCGCTTGAAGTTGTCGACGATGTGTTCGCCCATGTAACGCGTGCCGATGCGGTAATCGACCGAATACTGGAACCAGCCGCATTTCTGCAGTATCACCGCAAGCGTGGTCTTGCCCACGCCCGACATGCCGAATATGGTCACGGCCTTGGACGGCCAGTCCTTGAAATCCTTGGGCGATTTGAAACGCATGGCGCTCCATAGCCGAACCCTCGCGAGACGGGAAGAGGAATGAATGAACGCCCTATTGCCGGCCACATGGTACGAATCGACCACGGACAGGGGGGCTCCGCGCGCGCCACTTAGGGGCACCGTCGAGGCCGATGTCTGCGTCATCGGCGGCGGCCTGGCGGGTCTCACAGTGGGGCTCGAACTGGCGCGGCGCAATCGCCAGGTGGTGTTGCTCGAGGTGCAACGCCTGGCCTTCGGCGCATCGGGGCGAAACGGCGGGTTCGTGGCCAACGGGTTCGCCGAATCGATGGGCGCCGTCGCGGCGCGGGCCGGTGTCGACGCGGCCAAGGGCCTTTACGCGCTGTCGCGGCATGGCACCGAATTCATCCGCCGCGAGATCGCCTCGAATGATCCCTCAATCAGCATGGGCGAGGGCCGGCTCAGCGTGTCGCGTTTTGACAACGAGAAAGCCATGCGGGCCGAATGCGACGAGATGCGTGGCCGCTACGGCGAGGACGTGCAACTGCTTTCCACGGAGGAGACCCGCGCGCTGCTCCAAACGCCCCGCTATTTTCAAAGCCTGTTAAAACCGAGCGGGTTTCACATCCATCCCCTGCGCTACGCCCTGATGATCGCCTCGCTGGCGGAAAAGGCAGGTGCCGTCCTGCATGAAAATTCCAAGGCGCTTGCGGTCGAGAAATCCGGCGGGCGCTTTCGCATACGAACCGCCACGGGCGAAGTCAGGAGCGAACACGTTGTCCATTGCGTCTCCTCGCTCGACCGCCACATCCATCCGCCGACCGGCCGCGCCGTGCTTCCGGTCGCCACCTATGTGGTGGTGACCGAGCCGCTCAGCCAGACAGTCATCCGTACACGGAGTTCCGTGTCCGACACGCGGCGCGCCGGCAA
>JANNSP010000028.1:0-3787 GCA_031402975.1 Hyphomicrobiales bacterium | reverse complement strand
GGCTGGTCCAGAACGGCGCCATCACCAGAACCAGCAGCGCCACGCGCCAGCGCGGCTCGACCTTCACCGCGAGAAAATAGGCCATCGGATAGGCGGCCAGTGCCGTGAGCAAAGTGCCGGCGGGCGCCAGCGTCAACGTGTTGAAGAACGCCTTGCCGCGCGCCGGCAGGTTCAGATAGTTGTCGAAGGTGAAAGCCGGCGAATAGCCGCCGGCGGGTGCGCGCTCGCCGAAGGAAAACACCAGCACCACGGCGATCGGCAGGACCAGCAGGAAGAAGATAAACACCCCCGCGGGCGCCAGCAGCAATGCCGTGACGGCGCGGGAGTGTTGTCTGCCGTTCAAACCCTCAGGCCGCCTTGAAGCGGGCCATGATCTCGGCGCGCAACGGACTGGTCAGCGTCGCCGCCGCGCCGAATTCAAGCGCCGAAAGCAGGTCCGCCGCCGGATAGAGAATGGGGTTTTCCAGTATCTCCTTGGGCAGCAATTTGTTGGTGCGCGCATCCGTCGATGGCGCGCCATGGGCGATAATCTCCTTGGCGTTGATGTCCGGCGTCAGGATGTAGTCGAGGAAGGCATAGGCCGCGTCGCGGTTGGGCGCGCCCTTGGGAATGGCGTAGTGATCGGTCCAGATTTCGCCGCCCTCCTTGCCGAGAACGAACTGCATTTCCGGCATGTCGCGATGAAGCTGCGCCGCATCGTTGGTCCAGCACATCGACATCCAGGCATCGCCGTTGCGCATCGAGGGCTGGTAGTCGGAATTGATGCCGAACAGATGCGGCTTCGAGGCCAGCAACAGCTTCTCGGCGTCGGCCGATTCCTTCTCGTCGAGCGAATTGAAGGAATAGCCGTAGTATTTGAGCGCGCTGCCGATGGTCGTGAGCTGGTAGTCGTGCACCAGTACCTTGCCGGTGAGCGGCCCCTGAGCGAGATCGAAGAACTCCTTCCATGTCGTGGGGTTCTGCGGAGCGCTCTTGGAATTGACGATGAAACCGGTAGTTCCCCAGTCCTTCGGCACCGCATAGGTGACGCCGTCGATGGTGCCGGGGCCGAGGAAGCGCGGATCCTGCGCCGTCGCGTCGTAATTCGGCAGCAGCTTCATGTCGAGCGCTTCGACGAGGTCGAGGTCCTTGTAGGTCGAGATCGTATAGTTGGTCGGCACGAACACGTCCCAGCCGGTCGAGCCCGCCTGCAATTTCGCCAGCATTTCCTCGTTCGATCCGAAGATCGCGACATTGATGTTGACGCCGGTCATCTTGGTGAAGTTGTCGTAATTTTCCTGCGAGAAATAATTGGGCCAGGTGGTGAGGTTCAAAGTGCCCGACAGCGCGGCGTAGGCCTTGCGTGGACGAAGGCCGGGCATGGCCATGCCGAGTACGGCGGTGGCCAGCCCCAGTCCGGTGACGCCAAGGAAATGGCGGCGCGTGACCGAGCCCTTCTGGAAGCGCCGCAACTCCTCCATGAATTGGCGGGGCGTGATGATGTTTGAATCCTTAGGCATGGTGTTCTCCCTCTCCGTTATTCGTTGATGTTCACGTCGCGGCCAGCACCAGCGCCGCTTCCGGCCGCCAGCCGGCCGCCGCTTTGTCGCCGATTTCGAAAGTGCCGCTGCCGCGCTCGGACTTGCGCGGCGTCAGCACCATGAATTCTCCCAGCGTGTCATGCGCCACGCGATACTCGGTATTTTCGCCGAAGAAGATTCGATTGAGAACCTTGACGTCGAGACGGACGCTGAGACCCTCCGGCAGGATGGCGCCGCTGGCCGCGATCTCGACAAGCTCGGGCCGGACGCTGATGACGGTGTCGCGCGTCGGGCCCTCGAAGAAATTCGACTTGCCGACGAAATCGGCGACGTAGCGGTTGACCGGCCGGTCGTAGAGATCGCGGGGCGAGCCCTCCTGGACGATGCGTCCATCGCGCATGACGCAAACCCGGTCCGACATCGACAGCGCCTCCTCCTGGTCATGCGTGACCAAGAGAAAGGTGATGCCGACGCCGCGTTGCAGATTTTGTAATTCGATCTGCATCTCGCGCCTCAGCTTGCGGTCAAGCGCCGCCAGGGGCTCGTCGAGAAGCAGCACCGCGGGGCGATTGACGAGGGCTCGCGCCAGGGCCACACGCTGCTGCTGGCCGCCCGAAAGTTCGTAACTTCGCCGGGTTTCGTAACCATCGAGACGCACCATGGCGAGGGCCGAGGCCACCTCCCGGTCGATCTCGGCGCGGTCCGGACGGGGACGGCGCTGGCGCAGTCCGTAGGAAATGTTGTCGCCGACCGACAGATGCGGAAACAAGGCATAGTGCTGGAACACCATGTTGACGGGCCGCCGGTAGGCCGGAACGCCCGTCATGTTCTCGCCCCGGATGAACACCTCGCCTTCGCTTGGCTGCTCGAAACCCGCCATCATGCGCAGGCTCGTGGTCTTGCCGCAGCCCGACGGCCCGAGAATGGAGAGGAACTCACCGGCTTCGACCGCCAGGTTGTTGTCCACAACCGCGGCGACTTCGCCGAAGCGCTTGGTGACTTTTCTGAACTCGATGACGGGATGGTCCAATGGCGGTGTCCGGCGGATGCTTTCCAGGCGAAGAATTTGTTCCTCGCGGGAATGTTGCTACGAAGGACAGCCAATGGCAAGTGTCCGAAATTCCAGATGTACCTGGGAACCCAGGCGGCCAATCCGGGCTATTGATCTTTACACAAGCAGGATTTGGTCTACTATCGGCCCACTCGGCATGACTGATGGTGATTTCCATGCGGCGTCCACTCCTGTCCCTGTTGATCCTTTCCACCGCCTTCATTTCGCCGGCCCTGGCGGAACCTTCGCCCGAGGGGGCGAAAGTGTATATCGTCTGGCCCTCCAACGGCACCGTCATCAAGGGCGGCAAATTCTGGCTGCGCATGGGACTGACCGGCATGGGCATCGCTCCCGCGGGCACGGTCTTTCCCGGCACCGGCCATCATCATGTGATCATCGACAGCGAACTTCCGGCGATGGACGAACCCATTCCGAACGATGAAAACCACTTGCATTTCGGCAAGGGCCAGACCGAGGCGCGGATCGAACTGCCCAAGGGCAAGCACACGCTGCAGCTTCTGTTCGGCGATTCCGGCCACACGCCGCACACGCCGCCCTTGTTCTCGCCCCAGATCACCATCACCGTGCGCTGACCCCTCGGAGTTTCAAAATGAACAGAACTCTGGTTTCAATTCTCGTCTGCGGCGTAATGCTGAGCGCCAGCCAGGCGCTGGCCGCCGGCATCAAACGCGATCCCAATGCCTATCTCTATATCGGCTGGCCGAACAATGGCGAGGTTCTGCGCGGCACCTCGATCAAGGTGTGGTTCGGGCTGCGCAACATGGGCGTGGCGCCCGCCGGCGTGGACCAGGCGACGGCGGGACATCATCACCTGATCATCGACGCCGAGATTCCGAGTTCAGACGAGCCCATCCCCAATGACGAGAACCATCTGCATTTCGGCAAGGGCCAGACGGAAACCATCATCACGCTTCCGAAGGGCAAGCACACGCTGCAGCTCAATTTCGCCGACAAGGATCATCTGCAGTTCGATCCGCCGCTGGTCTCCAAGAAGATCACGATTACGGTGAAGTGATCAGTTCCCGGCGTCCCGCGCGACGCGGAGACCGTTGTTGGGATAGGGCACGTCGTGGTCGTAATAGGCCCTGGACGTCACCCGGACGTGTTTCTGATTGTCGCGCCACGAGCCGCCGCGCAGCACGCGCTGGGTGCACTCTCCGCCCCGCGCGCTGCCATCCGCAGGCGCATCGGCATA
>JANNSP010000027.1:0-16901 GCA_031402975.1 Hyphomicrobiales bacterium | reverse complement strand
CGGGCGGCGCCGACAACATCCTGCCGGACTATCCCCATATCGCCGTGTCGAACCTTCATGTCTACCTCACCATCAACGCCGATCCCACGACAGGCGGCAACTTTGCCCGGATCTATCGCTTCAACGAACAGCAGATGCGCGATTGCGTGACCACATCCACCCAGACCTTCGATCAGGACAACTCGACAATCGGAGCGCGGGTTTGGGTTCCCGCCGGCGGCGGCGATTCGCGGCCGCGCATGATGTGGGTCCAGCACGAATCGACCACGACGATGCGGGTGTTCAACTGGAATGCGGCGGACGCCGCTCCGACCTCCGTCGTCCGCACCGTCGCGGCCTCGGTTTTCGCCAACCCTGACTGTCGCGGCGGCACGGGCAATTTCGACTTTATCGAGCGCTCGACCGCCACCAGCATTACGGGGTTTCGCACCCGTTGCGCCATGGCGTCTGGTGTTGACCAGACGGAGCCGGTCCTGACCTGCTACAATTTCTCCGCCCCGCAGGCCGGCAGGCCTCATGCGTATCAGCGGGGAACGACATTTCGCATGTCTGACAGCGTGCTCATCGCGCAGAACGATCTCTTCAGCAATGACGCCTGTTGGGGTTATCCGTCGATGAGTTCCAACACGCGTGGCAATGTCGGCATGTCACTGGCTTATGGCGGCAGGAACGGCGGCGGCGGCAACGCGGTGCGGGGCGTCGTCCTGCTGCGAACTCCGTCGGGAACGGAATCCGCATTTGTCAGCGGCGGCGCCGCCAATTCGCCCGACGGCCGCTATGGCGACTACGTCACGACCGAGCGTTACCAGGGCTGCAGCGCGTGGTTTGGCGCCACCGCCTATTCCTGGGATTCGTCCCCCGTCGATGCCGCCGACGACGTCGATGCGCGCTGGGTCGAATTCGGCCGCGAGGGTGACCTCGCCTGCTACAATTCGAGTCAATAACCGCCCGAATTCGAAGCATTCCCATTTGTCATCAGGCCCGTCCCCGGGGTTAAACCCGGGGACGGGCCTGATGAGAATTGCGCGGCTCGATCATCTTCTCTTAGCCATAGTGCTTTATCGATCTTTAAGCGGGCCATGCGATAGGGGGATTGAACTTGGAGTGAGGAGAAAGTTCATGAATATGAATCGTAGGGATATTGCCCGGTTGGGCGGGCTTGCCGCCAGTCTGGCCATCGCCGGTGTGGCAGTTAGCAAAAGCGCGTCAGCCTGCACGGATGACGATCTGATGAAGGCCGTCGAGGAATTCCGCCAGGCCATGGTCGATGGCAATGGGGCGCGGCTTCTGGAATTGAGCAGCGATGCGCTCAGCTTCGGTCACGCCAACGGTGTCATTCAGACCAAGACGGAATTCGTGAAGACCGTCGTCGACAAGACGGAAGTCTTCAAATCGATCCGGCTGTCGGACCAGAAGGTCATGGTCACCGGCGAAGAAGGCATTGCGCGGCACACCTTCGATGCCGACATTGTGTATGAGGGCAAGCCCATGTCGCTGACCCTGGGCATCATCATGGTCTGGCGCAACGAAGATGGGCGCTGGCGCCTGCTGGCCCGGCAGTCTTTCAAGCCGATCGTGGTGTAACGGCCGAATCTCTATCACAATCGGTTGTTGGTGAATGCCGGACGGCGATGCTGTCCGGCCATTCGTTGTCTTGATCGCCCGCTTATCGCGCAGCGATCCTGGCGGGGCCCGTTTCGATCCGGATGGATTCAAGCGACACGAGCACGGCTCCCTCGGCGCCCGACTTGCTGGCATGGGCGGCGGCGGAAACAATGAACGGGTTGGGCAACAAGCCGCCCGCCTGCGTGGTTCCATCGATCGTGGTCACGAATTCCTCGGCTATTTCCATGCCTTCAAGCCATTCGATGGTCTTGTGTTCAGTGCCGGCCGTTATCGCCAGGCGGGCAACCGAGTTCTTGCTCTTGATGATGTGTCCACGCAACACGACGCGGTAACCGCCGACGGAGTCCCGTGGGGGCTGATAGATGTTGAAATGACCGGACAGGCTGGCCGATGCCGACATGGTCGATCCATCGGCCTTCGCGACCAGGGACTGGAATTCCAGCTTCATGCCGCTGCCGTCATCGGCGGCCACGGTTTTCCACGATTGCATTTCGGTGGAACTGTCGGACTCCGCGACGAATTGCCCCCATTCAAGCCTTGAAATATCGGCCGAATTTGCTCCATCGCCCGACAACGCCATGGCCATGCACATAGCGCCCAAAGTTGCCAACGCTCTCATCTGTTCCTCCTGAACCTGCCAGTCGGAGTCCACTAGCGGACACGGCATGTGAGTCGGCAATGTCGCCAGCCGGGTTTCAACAGGAATATTGGAATGCCCAACCCAGCGCCGCCACAAGAATATTTTAAGAGTTCCAAACATATACTTCTGGCGGAAACGTAGACCTGTTCGCAACCGTCAAGAATTCCTGTGCCGTCCTGGTATTGGCTGCGGGGGGTCTGCAAAACCGAAGCTGGATGGAAATTCTCAAATGCAACTGGCCCGATCCACTACAACCATCGCGATCATGTCGTTCTGTGCGTTGTGGGCGCCAGCCCATGCGGAACAGAAGTGGGATATGCCGCTGGCCTACCCGGCGGCGAATTTTCATTCGGTGAATGCGGCTGCCTTCGGCGAGTGCATCAAGAGCGCGACCGCGGGCGACATCAGCATCGCGACCCATCCCGGCGGTTCGCTCTACAAGGGCAACGACATCAAGCGCGCGGTGCAGACCGGCCAGACGCAGATCGGCGAGCGGCTGCTGTCCTCGCATGAGAACGAGAATGCGCTATTCGGGCTCGATTCCGTACCCTTCCTGGCGAATTCCTACGATGCGTCGGAAAAACTATGGAAAGCGGCGCGCCCCGAATTCGAGAAGATCCTCGACCAGCAGGGCCTGGTGCTGCTTTATTCCGTGCCGTGGCCGCCGCAGGGAATGTATTTCAAGAAAGAGGTGTCCAGCAGCGCCGACCTGGCTGGCGTCAAGGTCCGGTCCTACAACAATTCGACCGGCCGGGTTGCCGAACTCGTCGGAATGGTTCCCATCCAGATCGAAGCAGCGGAAATCACCGAAGCCCTGGTCACCGGCGTGATCGATTCGCTGATCACCTCCGCCGTCACCGGGCAGGACAGCAAGGCGTGGGAACAACTCAGCTACTTTTATACGGTGAACGCCTGGCTGCCGCGCAATTTCGTGTTCGCCAACAAGGATGCCTGGTCGGCGCTGGGCGCCAAGACCCAGGCCGCCATCACGGATTGCGCCGCGACGGCCGAATCCAACGGTTTGCGGATGTCGGTCGAAGCCAATGAAAAGGCGCTCAAGGATCTGGCCGGGCATGGCATGAAAGTTTTGGCGCCGACCGACAAGCTGGCGGCCGAATTGCGCAAGATCGGCGAGACGATGACCACCGAATGGAAGAGCAAGGCTGGCGAAGCCGGTGCGGCGATCATCGGAAGTTTCGCCCAATAGGGAACGAGAGTTCAATGCGGCCGCAATCCGCCGTCGTGGCGCCGGGCGCAGCGAAGGGGAAGCGGCCGTGACAGTCCTGGAAATTATCCGCCCTGCCGGCCTCCCGCGATTGGCCGGACTGGGGTCCCTCGTGCGCCGCGGTCTTGATCGGACCTACCTGGCATGCGGGTATCTGGCGGCCGCTTGCATGGTCGCGATTCTGGTTCTGACGATGACGCAAGTCATCGGCCGCATGACCGGTATCAATCTGCGCGGAATTTCCAGCTACGCCGGTTACTTCATGGCCGCGTCGGCGTTTCTGGCTTTTGCCCACACCCTCAACGCCGGCGCCCATATCCGCATCGAACTGTTCCTGTCGGTGCTCGGCAGCCGCCGCGCCGGTCTTGAAAAACTGGCGTTCTTCCTGTCGACGGCCATCGCCTGTTGGCTGGCCTATTACTCATGCTCCCTGGTTTACTGGTCCTATGTTCTGGGCGACATCAGCCAGGGGCTCGACGCGACACCCATGTGGATTCCGCAACTGGCCATGGCCTTCGGCACCTGCCTGTTCGCGGTCTCGCTCGCCGATCATCTCGTGCAGCTGATGTTGACCGGCAAGCACGGAATCAAGCCTTCGACCGAAATTCTGTAGCTGGGAGGCGGGACCATGGATGCGTTCGTTCTCCTGTTCATATTGCTCGGCATAATGTTCGTGCTGCTGGGCTCGGGCGTGTGGATCGGCCTGTCGCTGGTGGCGGTGGCGGGCATCGCGATCGAGATTTTCGCCGGCCGGCCCGCCGGCTCCTCGATCGCCACGACGGTCTGGTCCTCGTCATCCTCCTGGGTGCTGACCTCGCTTCCGATGTTCGTATGGATGGGCGACATCCTATTTTTCTCCCGCCTGTCGGAAAGTCTGTTCAAGGGCCTTGCTCCCCTCATGGGGCGGGTACCCGGCGGATTGCTCCATACCAATGTCATGGGCTGTACATTGTTCGGTTCGGTCTCGGGATCGTCGGTGGCGACCCTGACGACGGTTGCGAAAATGACCATCCCCGAGCTGCGAAAGCGCAACTACCCCGAACATCTGGTCGTCAGCACGCTGGCGGGACCGGCGACGCTCGGACTGCTGATCCCGCCGTCGATCATCATGATCGTCTATGGCGTGTTGACCAACGAATCGATCGCCGCCATCAACATTGCCGGCATCATTCCCGGATTGGTTCTCGCCGCCTTGTTCACGGCCTATGTCGCCATTCGGGCGGCTACGATGAAGGATTTCAACCCACTGGCCGAGCCGGTGCGAAGTGCGTGGGAGAAGCTGTACGGCACGCGGCATCTCGTTCCCGTCATTCTTCTCCTGGTGCTTGTCATAGGGTCCATGTTCGCCGGCATCGCCACGGCGACCGAAGCCGCGGCGACCGGCGTCTTGGGGGCCCTCGGTCTCGCCTGGTGGCAAGGCACGCTCACCTGGGAGAGTTTCTCAGGCGGCCTGATGAGCGCCACGCGGACTTCCGCGATGATCGCGCTGATTCTCGCCGCTGCGGCCTCGCTGTCGCTCGCCATGGGCTTCCTGGGACTGCCGGCTCTCCTGGCGGAGTGGGTTGGCGGGCTTGATCTTTCCGCCTTCGCTCTTATCCTGGGACTGCTGGTCCTCTACCTGGTTCTCGGCTGTTTCCTTGACGGAATTTCATGCGTGGCGCTCACCATCGCCATCGTCGAGCCGCTGGTTCGCCATGCCGGCATCGACATGATCTGGTTCGGCATATTCATCGTGCTGGTGGTCGAGATGGCGCAGATCACGCCGCCGGTCGGCTTCAACCTCTTCGTGCTCCAGTCGATGACCGGTCACAACATCTTCCGCATCGCCGCCTGGTCGGCGCCGATGTTCCTCATCATGCTGGCGATGGTCTTTATCATGATCGCGTTTCCCGGCCTCGCGACCTGGCTGCCGCAGCAGATGATTCCGGCGACGCGGTAGAAGACGCGGACGCGGATGGGTCAGGCCACGGCGCGCTGGCACTCGGGCGGCAGCGAGACGATCTCGATCCAGTAGCGGCCGACCGTCTTGACGATCTCCACCAGGCTGTCGAACGTCACCGGCTTGCAGATGAACGAGTTCACCCCGAGATTGTAGGTCCGCACAATGTCCTCCTCGGCCTTCGACGTGGTGAGGATGACGATCGGAATGCGGTGGAGAATGGCGGACTCCTTGATTTCGCGCAGTGCCGTACGGCCGTCCTTGCGCGGCATATTGAGGTCGAGCAGGATAAAGCCGGGATACGGCAGATCGCTGAGATTGGTGTAACTGCCCTGGCGCTTCAAGTATTCCATCAACTGGACGCCGTCTTCCACGAAATCGACGGGATTGCCGAGTTTCGACTCCTCGAACGCATCCTTGATCATCATCCGGTCGTCGGCATCGTCTTCCGCGACCAATATCCGGATCGGCATTCTGCTGCGGTTCATGCTGAGTAGCCCTTGTTGCTCTGGGTTATCGGAATGGTGATGACGAACGTCGACCCCTGGCCGGGGCGGCCGATGGCGTCGATCGTGCCCTGGTGGCGTTCGACGATCTTGCGGCAGGTGGCGAGGCCGATGCCTGTCCCTTCGTATTCGGCGCGGCTGTGCAGGCGCTGGAAGATGGTGAAGATCTGTTCCTTGAACTGCTGGTCAAAACCGATTCCGTTGTCTTCGATGGTGATGGTGACGGCGGGCCCGGCGTTGGCAGGCTCCGCCGCCGCTTCAATCACCGCCGAAATCCTGACGGCCGGGTCGACGTCCTTCTTGCGGAACTTGAGCGCGTTGCCGATCAGATTCTGCAGAAGCTGCCGCATCTGCATCGCGTCCGCCTCGATCGCCGGAAGATCGCCGGTCTGCACCGATGCGTTGGCGTCCTCGATGCGGATCTGCAGGTCGGAGAGCACCCCCGCCACCACGTCATTCAGTTCGATCACCTTGAACGGACTGGCGTTCGTCGTGATGCGCGAATACGACAGAAGATCGTTGATCAGATGGCGCATGCGGGCCGCGGCGTTCTGCATGCGGTCGATGAACATCTGTCCGTCTTCGGAAAGGGATGCGGCGCACTTCTTCTGCAGCCGGTCGCCGAAGGCCTCGATCTTGCGCAGCGGCTCCTGCAGATCGTGCGAGGCGACATAGGCGAAATCGACGAGCTCGCGGTTGGAGTGCTCGAGCTTCCTGGTGTACTCGACCATCTTCTCGGCGCTGAGTTCGAGGTCGGTAATGTCCTGATAGGTGGCGATAGTGCCGCCGTCCGCCATCGGCTCGCTCATCACCGCGATGACGCGGCCGTCCTTCAGCCGCTGCTTGATGACGGTGCGCTGCCTGAGGCGCGCCGGATCGTTGCGTTCGGCGAGCGCGCGGGCGGCTTCCTCGGCGGTATAGTTGCCGAGGCTGACGCTGTACTCCATGAGGGCGCGCAGCGTGATGCCCGGTTTCACCACGTCGGCCGAGAATCCATAGATTTCGAGATAGCGGCGGTTGACGACGATGAGGCGCTGCTCGGGGTCGAACATGCACAGACCCTGAACCATGTTGCTGAGCGCGGTATCGAAGTGAATGTTCCGGGCGTGGAGCTGCTGCGAAATGCGCAGCATTTCGATCTCGCGCCGCTTCAATTCGGTGATGTCGGACCGGGTTCCGACATTGCCGCCGTCGTCGGTGCGCTTCTCGGTGATGAGAATCCACCGGCCGTCGGCCAATTGCACCTCGATGGGTTCGCTTGGATTGCGGTGACGATGCAGCCGCCAGGCGATATAGTCCTCGGGCGACATGTCGTTGAGAATAAACGCGCCGCGCCGGACCGACTCGCGCAGGATTTCTTCCTTTGGGGCGCCGGGCATGATGATGTCGCCGACCAGCGGGCTGTATTCCACGTATTTCCGGTTGTACAGCACCAGGCGATCGGCCGAGTCATAGAGCGCGAAGCCATCCGCCATGACATCGAGCGCATGGGTCAGACGCGACCGCGACTTCTCGGCGATCATTTCGAACTGGGTATTCAGGTCCAGGCCAGGAGCCTGCGCCTCCACTTCGCGCGCGGTTTCGACAACCGTGCCGTTGGGCATCCTGCGGCGGCGGACTTCCACCACCTGGGCGCTGGGAGAGGCGTAGCGGAAAGTGTAGGAGGTGCCGGGCTGCAAGCTCCCGATGATGCGCGCGACGCGGGGTTCGATCTCGTCTTCAGGCACGCTCTGCCGCTTGAACGTGATGCGCATGAGGTCTTGAAGCGACCGGCCGTTGACGGTTTCGGTGGTCAGGTAGCCGCACAGCGACCGATAGAGCGAATTGCAAGCCAGCAGGACGAGGCTGGAGTCGAACAATGCCAGTCCCACATCGGCTCCGGCAAACAGGTCGGCGAGCTCCGAGACGTCGCGCTCCGGATTGTGGGTGCGGGCATCAGACGCATCTGATCCCGGAAAATATGCGACCGTGTTCGCCGAAATTGTCATACTGCCCCGCTTGCGGGCAATCTGCGGCATAGACATGAAAAAAACGTGAAACCGGCATTAGCGGCCAGTTTTCCTTAAGGATTTCGCGATAGACAGTGCTCTGAATTCAATTTTCGCGCCGTTCCAACGTTGACGCCGGGCACGATTCACTCAGGAACAAGCCACTTTCAGGACCATGATGAAAGTCGATGAAAGGATGTTTGCCGGGTGGTTGCTTGCCGCCACCATAACGGTCTGATTTTTGATCCCCGGTCTGTCGGGTTACTTCGCGGACTTTGCGCTTCCCGCATTGTTCTGCATGATTCTCGCTTCGCTTATTCCGATGGCGCGGCAGCCGCTCAGCGAGGTGTTCAGCCTCGAACCGGATACGCTGCGCATCGTCTTCTGGCAATTGTTCGTGTTGCCGACGATCATCATGGCCGCCGCCTATCTTGCCCGGTTCAGCCCAGGCATCATAACCCTGATGGCGGTGACGGCCTGCGCGGGATCGCTGTTCGCGTCGCCGGCCTTGGTCAATCTCCTCGGACTCAACCAGCGCAAGGCGCTGCAATGCATGGTGCTGTCGACCTTCGCCATGCCGTTGTCCTATTTCTTCTTCATGACTATCGTTCTTCATTCCTCCGCCGAAATGCATCTCGGCGAATTCATTGGCCGTTGCGGCATCTTCCTGATGCTGCCGGCCAGCCTGTTTCTTTTCTACAGCGCCTTTGCCGGCGACATTCCCGAGAGCATGGCGGTCAAGATCGAGACGGCTGCCCGCCGGCTGACCATCGCCGCTTTGATAATTTTCGGACTCGGCATCGTCGGTCCCGCGGCCGCCATGCTGTGGACGGATCCTGGACGATTTCTCTTTTACCTCCTGATCGTTACCGGCCTCGGCGCCGGGATGGCGTTCCTGACCACCATCGTCATGTACCGGCAGGGGATCAACAACGCGCTCACCGCCAGCATCGTGAGCGGCTTTCGCAATGTCGGCCTTGGCTTCGTACTCATTCAGGGATCGGCGATCACCGATGCCGCCGCCTATGTCGGAATCTCGCAGATTCCGATCTTCTTCGCGCCCCTGGTCATGCGGCTGTTCGTTGTCACGATGGACAAGGAAGACACAGCCGAACCCGCGCCGCAGCCGGCGTAGGAAAAACCACCCGCGACATTATAGCGGACGAAGCGAACAATTGCAGGCGCGATCGCAACGGCCTCTTAACGATAGCGCCAATCTGAAATCGCCGGACGCATTGCAACCGCGTGCAATTAACCGAACATTCCAACGTGCAGCGATAGGTTCCCGGGACGTTGGGGGAATTCATGTCCGAGGCAACTGTTCAGGTCGATTGGAGCGCGGTCAAGACTGCCGACATGGTCGCGTCTGTCCGGAAGTCTCTGCTGTCCAGGCAGACGCAGCCCCAGAACGCACTGCCGGCCGCACGCCGCGGGGCCGGACCTGCCGTTGCGCGCCGGGGCATGGCCAGAGCGGCGGGACAGCCGATTATCTACGCCACGGCGCTGGCCGGCCTGATAATCGCCGGCATCGCCGGTGTGTGGACCGCCAATACCGCCTTCCTGCCGGAGATGTATGACGATCGTGCCATGACGCCGGTGGTGGACGCATTCTCCGGCGGCGGCAACTACGCGGTCTTCGATCTCAACCTCAACATCCGCAAACTCCGCGACCAGCACCTGGCGCGAATGACCACCACTCCGGATACTATGATCCTCGGCGCCAGTCACTGGCAGGAAGCCCATTCTGGGCTGATGAAACGGACGCGCATGTACAACGCGCATGTGCACCGGGACTACTGGGAAGACATGCTCGGCATGGCGGAAATGCTTGTCCGCAACAAGCGTCTCCCCAAGCAGATGATAATCAGCATCCGCGACAATCTATTTGCGCCGGTCGGTTCCCGCAAAGATTTCCTCTGGGAGCCGGGCATTCCCTACTACCGCGCCATGGCCGGCAGCCTCGGCATTGAAAAGGAAAGTCTCTGGAAAACGCTCCCCTATCAGCGGTTCAAGGAACGCTTCTCAATTTCGCTGCTGCTGGCCAATGTCGCGCGCTGGTACAATGCGGTCGAACGGCCGCATCCAACCAGGCAGGCCGGCAACCAGACCCTCGACACACTTCTGCCCGATGGTTCGATCCTGTGGTCGGTCGAACACAAACGCTTTTTCACCCCTGAACGGGCCGAACGGGAGGCGCTCGACTTCGCCAAACGCCGCCGCGACGATCCTCCGAAAATCGACCCGCGGGGCGTCGAGGCGTTCGACCGGCTGCTGACCTTCCTCCAAAGCAATGGCGTCGACGTCGTCCTCGCCAATCCCCCTTTCAATCCGATTTTCTATGAACGGGTGCGGGACAGCGCATATATCGCCGGCCTAGCGCGAATCGAAAAACTCACGCGCGATTTGGCCGATGCCCATGGCCTCCGGGTGATCGGTGGGTTCGACCCGGCGAAAGTTGGCTGCGATGCCGGCATGTTCATCGACGCCGAACACAGCAACCCGGCGTGCCTGGCGAAGATCCTCGCTGAGTTCGAGGCGCTCGCCCCGCCCTTGCGCCTGAAGACAATCGGAGAGCCAGGCTCGTGATCTTCAGCTCGTTCGAGTTCATCTTCATCTATCTGCCGGTGACTTACGCCGCCTTCCTGCTGGCGCACCGGTTGGGAGGATGGCCCGCGGCGATCAAGCTGCTCGCCGCCGCGTCCCATGCCTTCTATGGCCTTTGGGGTCTGCCGCTGCTGTTCGTCCTGCTTCTGTCCATCGGCTTCAACTTCACTGCCGCTAGTCTCATCGGCTGTCTCGGCGGACATCCCAAGGCGGCGCGCAACGCCTTGCTCGTCAGCATCGCCGCCAATCTGGGGCTCCTCGGATATCTCAAATACACCAACTTCATGATCGATGTGGCCAATCAGCTTGCCGGCACCGGCTTCAGCCATCTTGACCTGATCGTCCCGGTTGGCGTGTCGTTCTTCACCTTCATCCAGATCGGCTATCTGGTCGATGCCTATAACGGCCATCTGGTTTCCAGCAGTTTCAGCCGCTATGTGGTGTTTGCCGCCTTCTTTCCATGCGTGACCGCGGGCCCCCTGGTCATGCAACGCGAGATCATGGAGCAGCTCGAAGACCGCGACGACGGAGCCTTCGACCTTCGCCGCCTGCTGACCGGCCTCACCCTGTTCGGCATGGGGCTTTTCAAGAAAGTCGTCCTGGCGGATTCGATCGCGCCCTTCGCCAATACCGTCTTCGACAGCGCATCCACGGGCGGTCCGGTCGATGCGCTCACGTCGTGGATCGGCGCGACCTGCTATGCGCTGCAACTTTATTTCGACTTCTCGGGCTACTCCGACATGGCCATCGGCATTGCCTTCATCTTCGGCATCAGCCTGCCGCTCAATTTCGATTCGCCGTTCAAGGCGAGCAACATCTCGGACTTCTGGCGCCGCTGGCATATGACCATGACGCGTTTCTTCACCAGCTACATCTTCTCGCCGCTCGCCATGCGCGGACTGCGGACCGCCGGACTGCAACAGAGCGGGCCAATGACCAAGTATCTGCGCGCCACGGCCGCGCCGGTGATCGTCACCTTTCTGGTGGCCGGAGTCTGGCATGGCGCCGGCTGGAACATGGCGATCTACGGCTTGATCCATGGCGTAGCGATCGCGATCTATCTTGGCTGGAGGGAATTCGGCTTCTGCAAACTTCATCCGGCGGCCGGCTGGGCGCTCACCATGAGTGTGGTCATCAGCGCGCTGGTCATTTTCCGCTCGCCCGACATCCAAACCGCAAGCACTGTGCTGGCCAATATGTGGGGACTTGCGGATCTTGGACTGGTGGCGGTGACGGCGCCGGTCGCGGGTCTCGACATCGGGCGCTCGGTCTCCACCGTCGTTCTGCTCGGGGCCATCGTTCTGCTGCTGCCCAATACCCAGCAGATACTGCACAGGGAATGGCCCAGCAGCGATGTCAAGCCGGCGGGCAGCGCCATCGAAGCGGGACTCCTGGCCTGGCGTCCAGCGCTTCCCGGCGCGCTGGCGATGGCCGCCCTCTATGTGGTGGCGCTGACCTCGATCGGCTCGGGTTCGACATTTCTTTACTATCAATTCTGAAAAAAAGAGGGACGCGGCATGAACAAGTATGAACCGGAATTCAGCGAGATCGTTCTCACGCTGCCCCGCGAAGTCGATGACGAGGTCGCTTCCGACATCGAAAAGGAGTCGGTGTTCGTCTCTCCCGGCATCGACCGCATCCTGATCGGCAACGACCGCAAGACCGCACGCCTGCTCGTCCGCCCCGGCGCCTCGCCCGAAGCCGTCACCGACAAGGCCACGCGTTTTCTCGCGGCGATGGTCAAGCAGCTGGCCGGATTCGAGACGAAGATTTTCGTGGAAACCGAGCGCCGCGATACGGGTCCCTACATACGCGGTGTCAATGAAGGGCTCGTTGAGCGGGGCTGGATGCACGACTACGGCAAGGGCCAGGTGGCCTATAGCGGACCGGTTCTCAAGCTCGCCCGTTTCATCAACGGCCGGGCGGGCGAACTCTATGCCGAGGCCTTCAAGGCCAAGGACTGCCATTTCCCGGCGATGATCGACGCCGACACGCTGCATAAATGCGGCTATTTCGATTCGCATCCCAACGCCGTGACTTTCGTCGGCAACGTCATCGAGGACTTCGATGCGATCGAGGAGTTCCGGGTCGCCAATTCATGCTCGGAGGGGGCTCACCTGCCGCCGCGCGACCACCTCCATGTCGATGGCATGTGCCTCAACCCGGCGGCCTGCTTTCCATGCTATCCAACCCTCACCGGCAAGACCATCGCGGAGGGCGAATGCTATTCCTGGCTGGGCCGGGTGTTCCGCTACGAGTCGCGCAACATCAACGGGCTTGACCGGCTCTATGAATTCAACGTCAGGGAACTGGTCTTCGTGGGCGACGAGGACTATGTGCGCGCCTGCCGCCAGAAGGCGCTGCCGATTGTCGAGGAACTGGCCAACACAATCGACATCGACTGCAAGGTGCAAACAGCCACCGATCCGTTCTTCGCCACCGTGTCGGCGGCGAAGAAGTTCTGGCAGGCCGCCCAGGAAGTCAAGAACGAGATCAAGATCCCAACGCTCGACGGCGAGGGGAACGAGAAGCTTCTGGCCTGCGGCTCGATCAATCTGCACGGCAACTTCTTCGGCAAACGCTTCGCCATCAACGGCGCGAATGGCGAGCCGGCGCAAACGGGCTGCGTCGGTCTCGGCATCGAGCGCTGGGTTCTCGCCGCGTTCACGCAGCACGGTTTCGATCCCAGGCGCTGGCCGGACGGTATCCGCGAACACATTTTCGCTTGACCAAACACGGTGTGAAGCCGGGAACTGAACAGGAGGCACGCATGCAACTCTATCAAATTGTCGGCAAGGTTCTGGGCGTCGATCCGTCCGAACTCTCGGAAGATTCGAATGCGCAGAACACCCCGAACTGGGACTCACTGCGCCACATCGAAGTGGTCTTCGCCATGGAAAGCGCGTTCCACGTGCGTTTCACCATGCCGGAAATCGCCAGTCTCAGAAAACTGGGCGATATTCGCAAGCTGCTGGTCTCCAAGAATGTCCGCTTCAACGGGGTGGACGATCAGCTGGCGCGGCAAGAAAAAGTCGCCTGAAAGCTCATGTCCAGCATGGCGGCGGCGCGGGTGCAGCATGAACGGTGAGAAGTCCATTCGCCTGCTCATCATTGATGACGACGAGGACGATCTCTATCTCATCAATGACGCGTTGAGCGAGGTTACCGAAACCCGGTATCATTCAACCACGGTGAAATCCGCGCTTGCCGCCATGGCGAAGCTCGCCGCGGAGTCGTTCGATGTCATCATAAGCGACTACCGGCTGGATCACGGAACCGGCATTGAATTCATCAAGAACGTCCGGCTGACGGGGATCGACACGCCTTTCATTCTTCTGACCGGTCTTGCCGGACACCTCATCGACCGGGCGGCGCTGGAAGCCGGTGCCTCCGACTTCCTTCCGAAAGCTTCCCTGACCGGCGAGATCCTTGACCGCTCGATACGCTACGCGATGGCCCACGCGGACCGCCAACGCCTGCTGACCGCGGTGCTGAAGGCGACGACGTCCGGCGTGGCGGTCGTCAATTCCGCAGGTGAGTTGACGCTCTGGAATTCGCGCTTTTCGGAATTCTCGGAAACCGTCTTTGGCGATGACCGCGCGAGATTGAACAGGTTCGCGGATCTTGTACGGCGGAACATCGCCAGGGACATCACGGTCGGCGACAGCACCGTCGAAGTCCATTGCACGGCATTGCCGGACGGCGGCAACGTGCTGGCGCTGCATGATGTCACCGCGAGGGTGACCGAATTGCGAGACCGGTCGCTCTCGGAGCAGCGCATTCGCCGGATTGCCATGCACGATACGCTGACCGGCCTGCCCAACCGCGCGGCCTTCAACGAACGCTTGAGCAGCAGTCTGCTGGCCGCTGCCGCGGAGGGCGGGCGGCTGGCCATTCTCAGCCTCGACTTCGACCGCTTCAAGGAAGTGAACGATCTGTTCGGGCATGCGGCGGGCGATGAACTGCTGAAGCGCGCGTCGGAAAGATTATTGCCGCTGTTGCGGGACAACGAGTATGCGGCGCGGCTGGGCGGTGACGAGTTTGTCCTGATCCAGGAGTCTCCCGATGAGGACAGCGCGATCGATCTCGCCAAGCGGGTTGCCGCCAGCCTGTCACAGTCCGTCGAATGGCAAGGCCGCCTGATCGAAGCCGGAGTGAGCATTGGAATCTCCTACTTTCCGGACCATGGCGACAAGCAGGATGAAATCCTCGGCAACGCCGATCTGGCGATGTACCGGGCGAAATCCGGCATGGGCCAGTCATTCTGCCTGTTTGATGCCAGCATGGACGAGAGCATACGCGACCGGCGCAAGATCGCGCTCGATCTTCGCAATGCGATCCACAACAATGAGTTGATGCTGCATTTCCAACCGCAATACGGCGCGGCGCGGCGGGATCTTGTCGGCTTTGAAGTGTTGCTGCGCTGGCATTGTCCGACGCGCGGCAATGTTCCGCCGGCGGAATTCATTCTGGTTGCCGAGGAAAACGGCATGATCAAGGAGATCGACGAGTGGGTGCTGCGGCGCGCCTGCGGGATTGCGGCCAAATGGCCCCTGCCGGCCAAGATCGCGGTCAACATTTCCGCCCGCGCCGTCTGTTACCCCGGCATCGTCGACACGATCAGGTCGATCCTCATCGACACCGGGCTGGCGCCCGACCGGCTGGAGCTTGAAGTGACGGAGACCGCTCTCGTCAACGACATGAATCGCGCCCTTCACATCCTCCGGCAGATCAAGTCCTGCGGAATTTCGATCGCCATGGACGATTTTGGCACCGGATATTCCTCTCTGTCTCTCCTCAATTCCTTCCCGTTCGACCGGATCAAGATCGATCGCTCCTTCATTCACGCGGTTGCTTCCAATGCCAGGGCCGAGTCGATCTTCCGGGCGGTCGCGGGCCTCGGCAGCGCGCTGGGCGTGCCCATGCTGGTCGAAGGCGTCGAAACCCAGGAGCAGCTCGACTTCGTGCGGGCTCTTGGCTGCGACGAGATCCAGGGTTATTTTTGTGGCCGGCCGATGTCCGAAGCCGACGTGCGCCGCCTGCTGGTTACTCAGCACATGAGGCCGTTGGGAAGCCCCGTGGATTGGGTCAAGTCCATCGATCTCGACCGGGATGCCGTCCCGGCCTTGAGAGAATCAACTGGCTGAAAACTGGCGCGCCCGACAGGATTTGAACCCATGACCCCCAGATTCGTAGGCTCATCAATGAAGTTACTCTAGGAAATTACACGCAACTCTAGGAACGTCCATCATAGTATTTTCAGAAGGTTACAGGTGACGGTCTTACTTTGTGCTGTACAGAGATTCCCTGAAATGCCAAAACGGTGCTTCCCCGGTGCTTCCCCAGCACCGGAATCTGAGGGCCGGAAGTCATGGCAATTCGCATCGGTAAGCGCCTCATTGATGGTCTGGAACTGACCGGTAAGGAGTACTTCGTTTGGGACGACGATCTTTCGGGCTTCGGCGTCAGGGTGCGCGGCAGCGGTGCCAAGAGTTTCATCCTTCAATATCGAGCGGGAGCTGGCCGGACTGCACCGACCCGGCGCTTCACGCTTGGCAGTGTCTCCAAGCTCGCGCCGGAGCAGGCCCGGAAGCTGGCGCGGGAAATCTCCGGCGACGTAGCCCACGGCAAAGACCCGGCGAAGGGCAAGGCCGAGGATCGCGCCGCGCCGACCTTAGGACAGCTCTGCGAGTTGTTCCTTGCCGAGCATGTGAAGGCCAAGCGCAAACCGGGAACGCTTGCCAACTACGAACAAATCTTGCGGACTGATGTGATCCCGGCCATTGGCACAACGCGGGCCACGAAGCTCCGGCGTTCCGATCTCATCCGGCTGCATCTGGCGAAGCGGGAAGCGCCCTATCACGCTAACAACATGGTGCGAGTGGTCCGTAGCATGTTCACTTTTGCTGCCTCGCGCGGGCTGGTCCCGGAAGACTTCAATCCGGCAAAGTGCATTGCACCCTATCGCGGCGAGGCCCGCGAGCGATACCTGTCAGCGGTGGAGCTTGAGCGCATCGGCGCAACGCTTCGCTTGGGGGAGACGGAAGGTTTGCCGTGGGTGATCGACCCGGACATGCCGGAAGATCGCAAGAAACACATACCGAAAAGTGCCGCGACACAGCGCACCGTGATCGAACGCTCTTCGGCGGCGGCGATCCGCCTTCTCATGTTCACTGGTTGCCGGCTGCGGGAAATCCTCAATCTCGAATGGAGCCAGGTGGATTTCGAGCGCGGGCTCCTGTTCCTCTCGGACACGAAAACCGGCCGCAAGACGGTGATCCTCAACGCCCCGGCTCTCAAGGTGCTTGACGGCATTCCGAGGTTGGGGCGTTTTGTCATTGCCGGTGACAACACCAATCAACCTCGGGACGAT
>JANNSP010000026.1:0-27998 GCA_031402975.1 Hyphomicrobiales bacterium | reverse complement strand
CTGGCTCCATATCGAGACCGCTGAGCTGGTCGAGGATGCGCTCAAGGCCAAGTCGCTAGGGTTCGGCGGATCGAAGATCAAGATCGGCAGGCCGCATGTGTCGGAGGATGTCGCGCGCCTCGAGGCGGTGCGAAATGCGGTTGGTCCCGCCTTCGAGATCATGACCGACGCCAATCAGCGCTTCACGCTTGACGAAGCGATCCGCCGCGCCCGCTGCCTGACGCCGCTCGACATCGCCTGGCTGGAAGAACCGCTCACCGCCGATGATCTCGGAGGCCACGTCCGCCTGTCGCAGAGCACGACGCTGCCCATCGCCGTCGGCGAAAGCCTCTACAGCCCGCCGCACTTCCGCGACTATCTGCAGCAGGGCGCTTGCTCCATCGTGCAAACTGACGTGGCCCGCATCGGCGGCATTACGCCCTGGCTCAAAGTGGCCCATCTCGCCGAATGCTTCAATGTGCCGGTCTGCCCGCATTTCCTGATGGAACTGCATGTGTCGCTGTGCGCCGCTGTCCCCAACGCCCGGTGGGTCGAATACATTCCGCAAATTGATTCACTGACCGAAAAGCCCATGCAGATCGAGAACGGTCATGCCATCCCCTCCAACGACCCGGGCCTTGGCATCGCCTGGGACTTCAGCGCGATCAAACAACAGGCCGTGGCCGGTTCGCAAATCCTGGTGAAGTAGTACAAAGCGGTAGACGATTCCGTCTCGGGGGTGACGGATACGGGTCGAGGTTGGATTCAACTGACCGCCCGGCGCTCTAGAAGCCGATCGATTGCTCCGCCATGGCGCGAAGAACCTCGTCATCAATTTCGACTCCAAGTCCGGGCACGTTGCGTAGCGAGACCCGTCCGCTCTGCACGTCCGGTCCGCCAGTCACCGGCGCATTCGGCCCGATTTGGTAGTCGCCAACATCGACGGGATATGGGTCATGAAGGGCGGCTGCGAGGTGAAACGCCGCCGCCGCGCCGATTCCGGTATATGATGAGATGGTGGGGCTAATCCCTATCGCAGCAGCCTCGCAGATATCGGCAACGCGCATCGCGTTGTTCAGTCCACCAACACGTTCGAGGCTCAGTCCAATACGATCCGCGGCGCCAAGACGTTCGATTTGCATCATGGCTTCGGTTGACATGACAGACTCGGTGAGAACAATCGGCACCGGCAACCTCTCTCGCAGAGCTGCATGCCCCAAGAGGTCGAATTTATTGAGTGGTTGTTGAAGGGCAAGGTTTGCATAGAAACGTTTTGAGAGAACCTTCTCGAACAGCCTCCTCACCAGCGCCGGATTTCCAAGTGACTGATTTGCGTCGGCATCAATGGAAATGTCCGCTCCGACGGCTTCCAGTGCTCCGAGCAGGCGTTGGCACGTCTCCTCCAGGTGAACGAAGGACAGAGCGGGCGGAAGCACTTCGCTGCCGATCCAGATCCTGAGCCCCCGATACCCGAGTTCAACCTGCGCGCGGGCGGCCAATGCAACCTCTTCCGCCGTTGCGCCAGCAATATGGGAGACGGCCTCCATTTCGGTGCGATAGGCTCCGCCGAGAATTTCGTGGACTGGGCAACCGCGCGCCTTCCCGATGAGATCGTGCACGGCCATGTCGATGGCGGCCCGCGCTGCCTGACACCCAGGCGGATACTGACCGCTCGCCCGGTCCATGATCTGATGCAACGCGTTGATGTTCGAAGCGTCCGCGCCGGCGATTGCGGCCCCGTACACCTTCAACCAACCGGCGAGGCTTGGAAGTGTTCGAGTGTCGTCCGCCGGGTTGGTGGCGGCCTCGCCAAGGCCCGACAGACCCGACGCCGTTCTGATACGGACAATGATCGTCTGTCGTGGCAAGCTGTTTGAGTTGACGGCATCCGCGCCGGCCCGCTGCAATAAGATTGGAAAGCGCTGGACGTCGACAATCTTCATGGCTTGATTGACCCCAACTCTCCCGCGAATAATTCGCGGTCGGCGGCCGAATGTTTCGCGGACAGTGCGATCGCGCCGCCGCGGCGTGGCCGCGCGCAGGATTCACGCACGATCAGTTCAGTGCGCAGCAGAATTTCAGGCAGCAGGCGCACTGCCGCGAGCGGGCCATCGATGGCCGCGATGAGAGTATCGCTGGCCAGGCGGCCCATGTAGAAGCGCTGCTCGCGGAGCGTTGTAATCGCGGGTGAAAAGAAACTTGCCCAAGCCGGATCGTCAAAGCCGATGACACTCAGTTCCAGCGGAATGCTGACGCTGTGATCCTTGAGGCAACGCAGGGCGGCGCCGGTCATCATTTCACTGCAGACGAGAATGGCAGTCGGCGGCATCGGCATCGAAATCAACCGTTCGGTTGCCTCGTAGGCCTGCGCCGGAGCGTAGTTTCCATAGGCCACGAGATCCTCGCGGAAAGGCAACCCCGCCTGCGCCAGGCCTGCCTTGTATCCGTTGAGCCGGCTGCGCCCTGTCTCAAGTTCCTGCTGACCGGCGACAATGCCAATGCGTTTGTGGCCAAGCGATCCGAGATAAACCACGGCGTCCGACGCGGCCTGTTGATCATCCGATCGGATGCTCGTGATCTCTGCATCGTCAATTCTGCTATTGACGAGAACCATCGGAAATCCCGATTGCGCAAGCTTTGCAATGACCGGAAAGTTTTCGGCGAGCGGCGAAACGATAATGCCGTCAACTCCGCGCTCACGCAGATCCTTCAAATACTCCCTTTCAAGCTGCGCATCATCCGCAGTGTTGCACAGAATGACATGGTAGCCGGCCTGGCGCGCGGCTACTTCGACCCCTTGCACGAAAACGGTCCAGTGGTAGCTGGCAATTTCGTTGATCATGACCCCGATCGCGCGCGTCCGCCTGAGGCGCAAGGAGCGAGCCACGCCATTGACGCGATAGTCGAGCGCCTTGGCCGCCTTCATGACCGACTTGCGCGTGTTCTCACTGTACGAGCCGTAGTCCCCGAGCACCCGGCTGGCCATTCCGACCGACACACTGGCGGCGGCCGCAACGTCCTTGAGCGTGATTGATTTTTTGTGCTTTGCCATACGAGGCCAACAGGCTGGATTGCGGGGTTGCCCGGATTGTTCAGGCGGGAATAGGGCGCATGTTCGTAGCCGAAGACTTAATGTTTGAAATCAATGACGTCAATGTATATCGTTATATCTGGTTTTGGCGTATCGCCGGCTCGTTGTGGCGCCGCGGCGAACGGATGGATATTGACGAAAGAGGGCCGGACAAATGAAGATCACCGCCATCGAGTTTCTGCCTTTGCGGCTGACGATTGGCATGTCCGGCTCACCGCTGGGAACCGACTCATCGACCAAGGAGCAGCGGCATGCGTCTGCCGAGGTTCTCGCGGCGCAGCGCTATGCTCCACCTGAAACGGTGTTCGTGCGGATCAAAACCGACGCCGGTATCGAAGGTCTCGGTGACGGCGCCACCCTGCCGCACTACTTCGGCCACGGCATCGGCAGCATGCTCGATTGGCTGGCGCGGTTCCGCAAGGTCTTGATCGGCTGCGACCCACTCAATATTGCGGGGATCCATCGCGAAATGGAGGCGGCGGCAAGCATCGGGGTTCCCGGTTGCCGGCCGGCCCAGGCGGCAATCGACATGGCCATTTACGACCTCGCCGGCAAAGCGCATGGATGCCCGGTCTACGAACTGCTCGGCGGCGCATTGCGAACCGAACTCGAATTGCAGACCCAGATGCATGGCCACTCGGTCGAACAGCTGCTGAGCGTTTGCGAGCACTACATTGCAAAGGGCTTCACCGGTTTGAAGCTGAAAATTGGCGGAAGGATCCGGCGGGAAGGCTTTTCCAAGGCCGCGGTCGATGAGGAAGCCGATAAAATCGTTGGCGTTGCTGGCCTTTTACCAAGCGCAATCCAGGTCGATGTGGATGCCAACCAGGCGCTCGGCAGCCCCAAGATCGCCATTGGCGTTTTTGAACGTGTGCTTCGCGAGGCGTTTCATCCGAACCTGTCAATTGAACAGCCCCTTCACCACCTTGATCTCGCCGGTCACGCTCTCATCCGCAGGATGCTGCCTTTCCCCGTGATACTCGACGAGTCGGTGACCTCGCCTGTCGCAATGATGCAAATTGTCCGCATGAATGCCGCCGACCGGATTGTGCTCAAGCCAAACCGCGTTGGCGGGCTTTGGCCGGCGCGGAAGATCATCGGCATTTGTGAAGCCAACGGCATCGGCATAAGTCTGGACACCATGCCCTTTACCCTGCTGGGCGACACCATGCTCTGCCATCTCGGCGCAACTATCAAGACGCACTATCCGCTTGATGGTGAAGGTCATACATTCTTTTCGGAGTCGCTCTTTACCGGCGGCATCAAACTCCACCAAGGCCGTGCCCAGCTTCCGAACGGCCCCGGGTTTGCGATCGAAGTAGATGAAGACCGGCTTTCGAAGATGATCGCGAGCAGCGAAGCTGCCTGATACCTCCCCGGCAGCCTCGAACCCTCGCTTGCCCTCTGTATGCTTGACCGGACACCAAACCCGAAACCAGACACTTGCGTCCTCAACAATATTTAGCTAATGACAATTTAGGAAGTATAACGTTACACAACACTGGGAGGAAGAACATGGTCCAACGTCGTAGGTTTCTGGTTGGTCTTCTGGGTAGCGCTGCGGTCCTGGGTGCGTCCCCGATGTTGGGCGGCTTCGCTCAAGACGCCATCGGCGCGACTGCGCCTGTCAAAGGCGGCACTCTAAATGTTGGCTTGCATATTCCGCTCCCCACCCTCGACTGGCAATCGACTGTCGGCCATCCCTTGCCGCATGTCATGGGGCACGTTTTCGAAGGCCTCACGGGGCAAGGCAAAGACCTGAATGTCGAGCCTGAGCTGGCCGAAACCATAGAGGCTGCTGCCGATGGAAAGACCTGGACCTTCAAACTGCGGTCCGGCGTAAAGTTCCACAATGGAAAGACGCTGGAAGCGGGCGACGTCAAGGCTTCGCTCGAACGGTGGCGCAAGGTTGGACCAAAAGGCTCAGGGCTTGAATCCCTTTCAGCCATCGAAGTACCGTCAGCCGACACTGTCGTGATGAAATTCAACTCGGCCATGGGACGCTATCTCCTGCTGCTCCTGGGCTCGGATGAAAATAAAGCCGTCATCATGCCTCGGGAGATTGCCGATGCATCGACAACCCCCGGCAAGCTGACCGAGGTTGTGGGCACGGGGCCCTATCGTTTTGTTGAGTACAAGGAAGATCAATACGTCAAGCTTCAACGCTTCGAGGATTACGTGGCGCGATCCGATGCGCCAAACTATCAGACGGGCCAGAAACTGGCCCATCTCGATGAGATCATTTTCTGGATTGTACCGGAATCTTCAACAAGGATCGCCGGACTTGAGAGCGGTGAGTATGACGTCATCACCGAGGTTCCTGATTCCGAGGCGGCCCGGCTGGCCGGGAATACCGAACTCGACGCCATCAAGAACGGCCCTGGCGTCCTGAACTACATGATGTTCAATCACAAGAAAGGCCCGACCAGCGATCTCAACATTCGCAAGGCCATCCAATCGATGATTGATCCGATTGAAATCTCGTCGGTGGTGGTCTCCGACCCGAGCTTTGCGTTGACCAACCCGAGCATCTATGCGCCGGAAAGCGCCTACAATACCGATGCGGGCTCCGATCTCTACAAGCCGGGCGATGTCGCGAAGGCCAAGGAATATCTCGCGGCCGCCGGATACAAGGGAGAGCCCGTCTCTATTCAGGTGATCTCGACAAGCGACACGCAAAAGCGCATTGCAGTTGCGCTGGTTGAGCAAGCAAAGCGCTGCGGCCTCAATCTCGTCATCAACAGTTACGACCTCAATACGTGGGTTGCCAAACGGCGGGATCCGGATGCCCTCAACATCTATACCTCGAGCGGCTATTGGGTCGATCCGTCGCTGTGGAATGGCGAATTCAATGGCACATTCCCATCGCCCGAAGTGGGTTTCATCAGCCCGGAAACAGAGGAGATATTTGCCAAACTCGCCGCCGAAACCGAGTTTGCCAAACGCCGGGCGCTGGGTGAAGATCTGCAACGCTCCTTCTACCAGCAAGTTGCGATGGCAAATCTCGGCTACATTTACCGGCTTGTCGCCAAGCGCAAGAAGGTCATGGATCCAGATGGCAATCTGGCGCTCGGAAATCTCACGCTGCACGGCGTGTGGATCGACAAGTCATAGCGCGCGGGCTGCGGGTCCGATTGGAGCGCGGCCGTCACCACAACATTGGCTTAGGCCGTTGCCGGCGGAAGTCATGGAACCCGCATTGCCTCTTCGAGCGTGAGAGATGTTGACCTACGCCATACGTCGCGTTTTGGCGTTTGTGCCGACCATCTTCATTACTCTCACGCTCATTTTCGTTGTGACCAGACTGGTGCCCGGCAGCCCGGTCTGGGCATTGATTGGCAACCAGTCGGTCGACGCTGAGCGAATGGAAGAGATAACGCGGCAGCTCGGTCTCGACCGTCCAATCCTGGAACAGTATCTTGAATGGCTTCCGCGCGTCGTGACCGGCGATTTCGGTCAGTCGATCTTTTTTGGCCGGCCAGTGGCGGAAGTCATTCTCGAACGAATGCCCGTCACATTCGCGCTGACCCTGCTCGCCATGATCGTTTCCATAGCGGTTGGAGTGCCGCTTGGCATTCTGGCGGCCATCCGGCGGGGTGGACTGCTGGACTATGTTGGCAATGTTTTCTCCAGCCTAGGCATGGCGCTTCCATCATTCTGGCTGGGCTTCATGCTCATTCTGGTCTTCGCGGTGGAACTGCAATGGCTCCCCGCTTCAGGTTATCGTCCCATTGAATTTGGCGTCTGGGCCTGGTTTGGCCGAATGATCTTGCCGGTTATCGCGCTCAGTCTCGCGCAAATTGGCCTGATTGCGCGCATGACCCGTTCCACCATGATCGAAGTCTTGGGAATGGACTACGTAACGATGGCTCGCGCCAAGGGCCTGCCTGAGCGCGTCGTCATTCTCAAGCATGCGCTCAAGAACGCCATGATCCAGATCATCACGGTCATCGGTTTGACTTTCGCTCTCGGTCTCGGTGGATCAGTCATCATCGAAAATGTCTTTGCCCTTCCTGGCCTGGGGCAATTGATCACCACCGCCGCTGTCCGCCGCGACTATCCAACGCTTGAGGGCGGCATCTTTTACCTGACATTGGTTGCGCTGGTCACCAACTTGATCGTCGATCTCGCCTACGCCTATTTCAATCCGCGCGTCAGGTACGGAAAATGATCGCTTCTCTGCCATCGCTCTCGATATGGTTCAGAAGAACCAATGCCATGCTGATCAGCGGCTCTTTCATCTTGTTGCTGCTGCTTGCCGGATCGATCGTTGCGCCATTGCTCTTCGCGCTCGATCCCTTGGCAATCGACGCAACGCGAAAACTTGAAGCGCCGAGCGCGGCCTTTCTCCTTGGCACGGATGAATTTGGCCGTGATACATTTGCCCGGATTGTCTACGGGGCGCATGTTTCCTTGCGTGTCGCATTTGCCGCGACAACGCTGACGGCGGTGATCGGGATTATCCTCGGCACGGTCTCTGGTCAGTCCCGATGGGCGGATGCGATCATCGGCCGGATTTCGGACAGCCTGCTGGTCTTCCCCGGCTTCGTGCTTGCGATCATGATTCTCGCCGCCATCGGTCCGGCGGAGATCAATGTCGTCCTAGCGGTATTTCTTCTCTACGTGCCGCGGGTCATCCGCACGGTTCGTGCCTCGGTCATTGAATTCATCACAGCCGACTTCGTGCAGGCTGCCCGTTCGGTCGGTATCGGCAACTTCAGGCTCATGGCTGTCCACGTCCTGCCCAATGCAATCGGCCCAGTCATGGTTCAGCTTTCTTTCGGCTTCGCATGGGCGATACTTGTCGAAGCGGGACTGAGTTTTCTTGGCCTCGGTCTGCCGCCTCCCAGCCCCAGTTGGGGAAACATGATCAGTGATGCGCGCGAATTCATCCGAACGGCGCCGTGGCTGATGTTCGCGCCAGGCGCCATGATCTCGCTGGCGGTTCTCAGCCTGAACCTGATCGGCGACGGACTTCGCGACATGCTCGACCCGCGGCTCCAGAACAAGGTCAGCTTGTGACACATGGTCCGCGCGAGCAAGCCAAATCGCCGTCCAACGCGCCCGGAGACGGCATGGACGCCTTCCACGGAGTGACCGGCCCGGTACTCGAAATCCGCGATCTCCATGTGCGCTTTCCGGGTGACCGGGGGCCGGTCGCCATCATCGACAGTCTCGATCTCTCTATCGCCAAGGGCGAGATTCTCGGGCTCGTGGGGGAATCCGGTTGCGGCAAGACAATGCTCGCGCGCGCGATTCTACGCCTCATTCCGCCACCAGGCCGCGCTACCGGCGGCAAGATCCTGTTTGATGGCGTGGATTTGCTTGGACTGGATCATGAGAACATGCGGCTGATCCGCGGTGACAAGATCGCCATTGTTCTGCAAGAGCCGATGACTAGCCTAAACCCGGCGCTGAAAATCGGAGACCAGATCGGTGAAGTTCTAAAGGCCCATCGGCCGCATCTTGGCGGGGCGGAGCGCATGGCGCTGACGCTCGATCTGTTGGAGCAGGTTGGAATCCAGATGGCCTCCCAGCGGCTTGTCCAGTATCCGCATGAACTCTCGGGCGGTATTCGTCAAAGAGTGGTGATCGCGATGGCGTTGATATGCGGCGACGTCAGGCTTCTGATCGCCGATGAACCCACGACCGCCTTGGATGTCACCATTCAAGCGCAGATACTGGAGCTGTTCACCCGTCTTCAGGCCGAGCGGCGCATGGCGGTCCTCTTGATTACCCATGATTTGGGCGTCATCGCCCAAACGGCGCATCGCGTGGCTGTCATGTATGCTGGCCGTATCGTTGAGATTGCCGAAGTCAATCAGCTCTTTGATAGTCCAGGGCACCCATACACGCGTGGCCTGCTCCAGTCTCTTCCCAGAAGAGGCGTGGGCTTGCCAAAGTCGCACCTCCCCGCAATCGCGGGCAGCGTTCCCAATCTCGCCAATTTGCCAGGTGGCTGCAGTTTTTATGATCGATGCCCGCATCGCTTGGAAGATCGCTGCCAGGCGACGGTTCCCGCGCTTGAGGAAACACGCCCCGGCAATTGGGTAAGGTGCCATCGCTGGCGCGAATTGCCCGCATTTGAATTGCCCGCGGACGTCAGGCCATGACCGGCTTCGCCACGGAAAATGCCGAGCCAGTTCTCGAGGTCAAGGACCTCGTCAAGCATTTTGTCAGCGGTGGTAACTGGCCTTGGCAACAGCGCCGGGAAACTCGCGCGGTCGACGGAATTTCTTTCAAACTTCCGGCAGGCTCGACCCTCGCGCTGGTTGGAGAGTCGGGTTGTGGAAAGTCGACGACAGCAAAACTCATCTTGCAACTTCTCGAACCGGACAGTGGAGACATAATGCTCGGCGGCGAGTCAATCGTCAGGCCGGACAAGGACGCTCTCAGGCGTCTCCGGCGCGATGTGCAAATGGTGTTTCAGGATCCATACGCGTCCCTGACGCCGCATCTGAGGATTGGCGCTATCTTGCGCGAGCCGTTTCTGGTCAAGGGCATTGGTTCGCGCCTTGAGATAAACGCGCGTGTCAGGTCCGTGCTAACGGCTGTTGGGCTCGACCCCGATATCGCACAGCGCTTTCCGCATGAATTGTCCGGTGGACAGCGCCAACGCGTCGGGATCGCGAGAGCCGTTGCGGGCGAGCCACGCGTTATCGTTTGCGACGAGCCCGTCTCCGCTCTCGATGTCTCGATCCGTTCGCAGATCATCAATCTTCTTCTCGACCTGCAGAAGTCCCGCGGCCTCTCATACCTTTTCATTTCACATGACCTTGATCTCGTTGCGCATGTCAGTGACGCAATCGCCGTCATGTATCTGGGCAAGATTGTCGAGCAAGCTCCCACCACCACGTTCTTCGCAAAGCCGAGACACCCTTATTCTCAGGCGCTATTGGCGTCTTCGCCAATTCCGGATCCAAAACGGCGGACGAAGCCGGCCATCAGGGGTGAAATCATGGCGGGAGCCGACCTTGGCTCGGGTTGCCATTTCAGGAATCGCTGCCCTTTGGCGGTCAACCGCTGTGCCGAAGCTGAACCTGAACTGCGAGCAGTCGCCGGCAACCACATTGTAGCCTGTCACCGAGCCGATGAAACAGCATACGCGCATGAAGCTTCGCACTTTCAGGTGCAGGCCAGGACATGAGTAGCGAGCAGAACCACCGAACAACACTCGCGCACCAGCAACAGGAGACGGAATCATGGCATCAAGTATTTTTCGAGGCTGCATTCCCGCGCTGATGACGCCATGCACGCCCGGGCGCTCGCCGGATTTCGATGCGCTGGTTCGCAAGGGCAAGGAACTGATCGCGGCCGGCATGTCGGCCGTCGTCTATTGCGGGTCCATGGGCGACTGGCCGCTGCTCACTGATGAGCAACGCCAGGAGGGCGTCGAACGCCTGACAAAGGCCGGAGTTCCCGTCATTGTCGGCACCGGAGCGCAGAACTCGGCACGCGCGGAGGCGTTTGCGGCGCACGCAAAAAAGGTGGGCGCCAAGGGCCTCATGATCATTCCAAGAGTGCTGTCTCGCGGCAGTTCAGCGGCGGCCCAGTCGGCCCATTTCTCAGGCGTCCTCGAAGCCGCCGTTGATTTGCCGTCGGTCATCTACAACAGCCCCTATTATGGATATGAAACCGGGGCCGATCTGTTCTTCGAACTCAAGCGCCAGTATCCGCACCTCGTGGGCTTCAAGGAATTTGGCGGGGCAGCCGCTCTGCGCTATGCGGCCGAGCACATAACCGGACGCGATCCCTCGCTGTCGCTGGTTGTCGGCGTCGATACCCAGGTTTTCCATGGCTATGTGAATTGCGGGGCGGTTGGCGCGATCACGGGAATTGGCAATGTGTTGCCCAAAGAAGTGCTTCATCTTGTGGCGCTATGTGAACGCGCCGCCGCCGGTGACCACAAGGCGCGCCAACAGGCCCTCGAACTCGAAAAGGCCCTATGGGTGCTATCGACCTTCGATGAAGGGCCGGATCTCGTCCTCTACTACAAGCGGCTCATGGTCCTCGAAGGCAATCCCGAATATGAACTCCACTTCAGCCCCGCCGACGAACTGAGCGCCAGCCAGAAGCACTATGCTGAGAGTCAACTCGGGCTCTTCAGGAAATGGTATCGCCAGTGGTCATCGGCCCAAAACTGAGAGACCGCCGGGCGTTATTTCGCCTGCCGCTAGGCGGCATTCCGGTCTGATCGGAATTTATTGAAAGATCAATCGCCCTATTCCGCCGCCTCCATGTAGTTCGCCATCGGCGGGCAGGTGCAGACGAGGTTGCGGTCGCCGTGGACGTTATCGACGCGGGCCACGGGGGGCCAGTATTTGTCGTTGGGATAGCCCTTGAGCGGGAAGAAAGCTTTCTCCTTGGAATAAGGATGGGTCCAGTCGCCCAGCAGCAGGCGATGGGTGTGGGGGGAATTTTTCAGCACGTTGTCGGTCCGTCCGGCGCTTCCCTCCTCGACTTCGGCGATCTCCTTTCTGATCTCGATCATGGCGTCGCAGAAGCGATCGATTTCGCGCTTTCCTTCCGACTCGGTCGGCTCGATCATCAGCGTGTCGGGAACCGGGAACGACATCGTCGGCGCATGGAAGCCGTAGTCGACGAGGCGCTTGGCCACGTCCTCGACGGTCAAGCCGGTGCGGTCTTTCAGCCAGCGGAGATCGATGATGCATTCATGCGCCACGAAGCCGCCGGGGCCGGTATAGAGCACCGGGAAATGGGGGCCCAAGCGATGCGCGATGTAGTTGGCGTTGAGGATCGCCATGATCGTTGCTTCGCGGAGGCCCTCTCCCCCCATCATGGCGATGAAGGTCCACGAGATCGGCAGGATCGAGGCGGAGCCCCAGGGCGCCGCCGACACCGCTCCCTGGCTCTGGTCGCGGCCCGCCGCCGGATTGACGCCATGCACGACGCGGTGGCCGGGGAGGAAGGGGGCCAGATGCGCCTTGACCCCGATCGGCCCCATGCCGGGGCCGCCGCCGCCATGGGGAATGCAGAAGGTCTTATGCAGGTTCATGTGGCAGACATCGGCGCCCAATTCGGCCGGGCGCACGAGGCCCACTTGCGCATTGAGATTGGCGCCGTCGAGATAGACCTGGCCACCATGTTCGTGGACGATGGCGCAGATATCCTTGATCCTCTCCTCGAACACGCCATGGGTCGAGGGGTAGGTCACCATGAGTGCGGCCAGGTTCGCGGCATGCTCGCGGGCCTTGGCGGCGAGATCGTCCACATCGACATTGCCATCCTCGTCGCAGGCCACCACGACAACCTTCATGCCGGCCATCACGGCGGAGGCGGGATTGGTGCCGTGGGCCGAAATCGGGATGAGGCAGACATTGCGGTGCGATTGACCGCGCGATTCATGCAGCCCACGGATCGCCAAGAGTCCCGCATATTCGCCCTGGCTGCCGGCATTGGGTTGCAATGACACAGCGTCGAAGCCGGTGATCTCGGCCAGCATCGCTTCCAGCTCCTCGAACAGCTGCTGGTAGCCTTGCGCCTGTTCGAGGGGCGCAAAGGGATGCAACATGGCGAAGCTCCGCCAGGTGACCGGGATCATCTCGGTCGTGGCGTTGAGCTTCATGGTGCAGGAGCCGAGCGGGATCATCGACTGGTCGAGCGCCACGTCCTTCATCTGCAGATGGCGGAGATAGCGCAGCATCTCGGTTTCCGAATGATACATTTCGAAGACCGGATGGGTGAGATAGGACGAGGTGCGGCGGAGGGCGGCGGGAATGACCTCGCCCAGCGTCTTGTCGATTGCGTCGATCGACACGCGTTCGATCGCGTCGGTGCGGAAGACGGTGAGCAGGCGCTCGAGCTCGGCCCGGCGCGTCGACTGGTCGAACGAGATTCCCAGATGATCCGAATCGACGAAGCGCAAGTTGATGCGCTTTTCCTTGGCCCTCGCCCACAGCGCGTGCGCCCGGCCCGGCACATGCAGCGTCACAGTGTCGAAGAAGGCTTTGGTTTTCACTTCGTAGCCGAATCCCTTCACCGCAGCAGCGAAAATTTCGGCAAAACGATGCGTGCGTTCGGCCATCTTGGCGATGCCCTTGGGACCGTTGTAGACGGCGAACATCGAGGCGATGACGGCGAGCAGGACTTGCGCCGTGCAGATATTGCTGGTGGCCTTCTCGCGGCGGATATGCTGCTCGCGGGTCTGCATCGCCATGCGCAGAGCTCGGTGGCCATACGCATCGATCGAGACGCCAATGATGCGGCCTGGAATCGAGCGCTTGAATTCATCGCGGGTGGCGAAGAACGCGGCGTGCGGGCCCCCATAACCCATGGGCACGCCGAAACGCTGCGAGGAACCCAGAGCAATATCGGCGCCGAGTTCGCCGGGCGGCGTCAGCACCGCGAGAGCGAGCAGATCGGTGGCCATGATGGCGAGGGCTCCCGCCTCGTGCAGGCGGGCGATCAGGCTGCGATAGTCGCGCACCTCCCCGGAGGAACCCGGATAAGAGAAGAGAGCCGCGAAGACTCCGTTGGGTTTGAGATCGCGCGAGGGATCGCCGACGACAACGTCGAAGCCGAAGGCGCGGGCCCGGGTTTCGATGACGCCCACCGTCTGCGGATGGGTGTCGCGGTCGACGAAGAAAGTGTTGGCGGAGGATTTGGCGACGCGCTTCGCCATCGCCATGGCTTCGGCGGCGGCCGTCGCTTCATCGAGGAGCGAGGCGCTGGCGAGTGCGAGGCCCGTCATATCGACTACCATCTGCTGGAAATTGAGCAAGGCTTCGAGGCGGCCCTGGCTGACTTCGGCCTGGTAGGGCGTGTAGGCGGTGTACCAGCCGGGGTTCTCCAGCACGTTGCGAAGGATCACCTTGGGCGTTACCGTGCCGTAATAGCCCATGCCCAGCATCGACACGAAGACCTCATTCCGCTCGGCCATCTTGCGGAGATAGGAAAGTGCGGTCCGCTCGGCCATGGGCTTGCGGAGATCGAGCGGCTTCGAGCTGCGGATGGCGCTCGGGATCACGCGGGCGATGAATTCTTCCAACGAGGCGGCACCAAGAGTGTGCAGCATGTCGCGGGTCTCGACGGCACTGGGACCGATGTGACGGCGGATGAAATTGGCGCCGGGTTCGAGGTCGGCGAGGCTGGGGCGGGTGGGCATGGATCAGTTGCTCTCCACGAATTTGTCATAGGCGGCCTTGTCCATCAGGCCCTCGAGCTCGGATTTGTCTTGCAGTCTGACCTTGAAGAACCAGCCGTCACCCTCCGCGCCGCGATTGACCAGAGCCGGATCGCCTTCAAGCTCCTTGTTCACCTCGACGACCTCGCCCGAGACGGGCGCGAATACGTCGCTCGCCGCCTTGACGCTTTCGACCACGGCCGCCTCGCCCCCCTGCTTCACCGTCTTGCCGACCGAAGGCAGTTCGACAAACACCACGTCGCCCAACTGTTCCTGGGCGTGGGCCGTGATGCCGACGGTTGGTGATCGCGCCGTCGACTTTGATCCATTCGTGGTCCCTGGTGTATTTGACGGTCATGGGGTCTCCTCAGCGTTTGAATTTGTGGGGGACGAAGGGTAGTGGTGCTACCGCTGCCGGCAGGGGCTTGCCGCGGACGATCAAATGCAGCGGTGTGCCGTGTACAGAGTATTTCGTTTCGACATAGCCCATGGCGATGGGGCCATTGACGGAGGGGCCGAAGCCGCCCGAGGTGACACTGCCGATGTGGCGGCCTTGGCGATCGGCGATGACGGCGCCGTCGCGCGCCGGTGCCCGGCCGTCGGGCCTGATGCCGGCGCGCTTGCGCGATGGGCCATCGGCGATCTCGGCCAAGACTTTCGCCGCGCCGATGAAGCCGCCGTCCGTGCGCCGCCGCTTGCCGATCGACCACAACAGACCAGCCTCGACGGGGTTGGTCGTGCCGTCGATGTCATGGCCATGGAGACAGAGGCCGGCTTCGAGGCGGAGCGAATCGCGGGCGCCGAGGCCCATGGGTTTGACCAGGGGATCGGCGAGCAGCAGGTTCCACAGTTTCGTCACGTCGCAATCGAATACGGAAATCTCGAATCCGTCCTCGCCGGTATAGCCCGAGCGCGAGATATGCGCCTCGATGCCGTCAATCGAGGCCGCCACATAATGCATGAAAGCGAGATCGCGCACGCCCGGCGCATGCCGCGCCAGGACGTCTTCGGCTTGCGGACCCTGCAGCGCCAGGAGGGACATCCCCTCTCCTTGCTTCAGACTGACGCCCTCGGGGAGATTTTTCTCTATATGGGCGTAGTCGATGTGTTTGCGGCCGGCGTTGACCACGACATAGAGCCAGCCTTCGTGGCCCTTGTAGTCCGAGCGCGTGATCATCAGGTCGTCGATGACGCCGCCCGCCTCGTTCAAGAGTTGCGAATAGCGCTGCTGGCGGGGTGCGAGTCCCGCGATGTTGGCGGGAACGAGCCTTTCCATGGCGGCGGCAGTCGCTTCGAAAGCGTCGCCCACGATGAAGCACTGGCCCATATGCGAAACATCGAAAAGCCCGGCGTGCTGGCGCGTCCAGTTGTGCTCGGCGATGATCCCGCTCGGATACTGCACCGGCATGTCGTAGCCGGCGAACGGTACCATCCGGGCACCAAGCGAGACGTGGCTGTCATAGAGTTGGGTGCGGAGAATTCCGGCTTCGGTCATCATGGTCTCCAGACAAGGCGTGGCAGTCCGGCAAAACGCCGGACCAGCCCCCTCTGTCAGAGAACCTGAGAGATTTCATCCGGACCGTCACTCCGACACGGTCCCGACTTCGCTCCTTCGGTGAGCGTTACCCAAAGACGGGCCGCTACTCTCCAGATTTCAGATACGCTGCGGTCCTTTTGCCTGAGAGTTTCCGGGGCGGTTGCTCCTTCGGCGCCGGTTGCCCGGTCTCTCCCGCGTGGCGTCATCACGCTGAACGCCACGCACCCTAGATGGCCCCGGGATTAAGTCAAGCGGGGGACAAAATTGAATAGCGGCTGACCACTGCATGAGACTGCGATATAAGCAGCGCACGAAGAACGACTGAATAGCGGGGGGCCGGCATGTCCACGGATTACACGAGTCAGACGGCGGCGGAACTCGGGCGCGGACTTCGCTCGGGAAAGATCGACGCGGTCGAACTGGCGGACTGGACCCTCGATGCGGCAGCCAACTCGGGCGACGCCGCGATCTTTACAGAGCTGACGGCGGAGCGGGCGCGGAAGGAAGCCCGCGCGGCGCGAAAGCGGCTCAGGGCGGGCTCTCCCCATAGCGTCCTCGACGGCGTTCCCGTGGCGTGGAAGGACCTGTTCGACCTCAAGGGCCGGGTGACGACGGCGGGCTCGGTGGTGCTCAAGTCGGAGCCTCCGGCGAAAGTCGACGCGGCGATCGTCGCGGCGGGCGCCAAAGCCGGGCTCGTGTCGATCGGCTGCGCCAACATGACGGAATTCGCCTATTCGGCGCTGGGCTTCAATCCGCATTACGGCACGCCGTGGAACCCTGCCGACACGCGCGTCCAACGGTCGCCCGGCGGGTCGTCGTCGGGTTCGGCGGTGGCGGTGTCGAAAGGCATCGTCGCCATTGGCTTCGGCACCGACACCGGCGGCTCAATCCGCGTTCCCGCCAGCTTCAACGGCATCACCGGCTACAAATCCTCGACCGCGCGCTATTCCATGGCGGGCGTGTTTCCCTTGTCGGTGACGCTCGATTCGCTGGGGCCCCTGGCCCATACCGTCGAGGACTGCATCTTGGCCGACGCCGTGACGCGCGGCCTGGCGAAAGCCCAAATCCGCAAACGCCCATTGAAAGGACTGGAACTCGTGGTCCCGTCCAATGCGGTTGTGGAGAATTGCGAGCCCGCCGTCATCGGCAATTTCGAGGCGACGCTGGCGCGGCTCAGGAAGGCCGGCGTCCGGATCAGGCGCATCGCCATCCCGGCATTCGACGAGATCCCGGCGCTGATCGCCAAACATGGACACATCCTCGGCGCCGAGGCTTATCATCTGCATCGCGAGCGAATAACCGGCCCCGACGCGTCCCGCATGGACGCCCGCAACGTGACCCGCATCCGTCTCGTCGAAAAGATGACGGCCTATGATCTGGTCGCCATGCAGCAGGCGCGGCGGCGGCTGATCGCTTCGACCAATGCGCTGGTGGCCGACGCGATCCTGGTCTTTCCGTCAACGCCATTCACCGCCCCTGAAGTCGAGCCGCTCGAACGCGACCCGGCGGAATTCCTGAAAATCAATCTGCGCGCCATGCGGAACACCATGCCGGGGAATTTTCTCGACTGGTGCGGCGTGTCGGTTCCTTGCGGGCTGGACGCGAACGGTCTCCCCACGGGATTTCTGTTCAACGCCATCCATAACCACGACGAGGAATTGCTGTCGGTGGCATGGAGCTGCGAAGGCGCGGTGCGGGGCGAGGCTTAGAGACTCACTCCGCCCGGAAGGTGGCGTAGCCCAGCGCCAGCGTCGCTCCTTGCGCCCCGGCTTCGGCCTGGAGCCGTTGCAGGAAGAGCGCCGCTTCGCCCACCCGGCGTGGGCCCGGCACTTCGAGGGCGACGGTCGAGCCCACCGCCACGATCAACTGGTTGCGTGATTTTCCGTCCGCCGTGTGATGAATCTCAGCGGCGAAGGTCTGGCCATCGACATCGGGCAGCAGGTCGTCGGTCAGGTTGTGGACGATGCCGTCGTCGTCGACGATGAACAGCAGCGTGTAGGGCAGCGTGGCGCGGGTTAGGCGGCCAACCAGCAGATCGCTGCCACGGACCACGTCGCTCGCCAGCCGGACGAAGATCGGGGGGGCGCGATTGCGCTTCAGCCTGCCGATGAAATCGACGGCCGGGCATTGCGCCTCCATCATGCGGCGCATGGCGATTTCAGGTTCGACGCCGACCGAGCGCCGGAAGGCATTGCCGATTTTGGGAATGGCCTCCGCCTCGGTCACGAAACCGTTCAGCCGCGGGCGCTCGCGATCCGGCCCCGCCACCTCGACGAACAGGCAGGCGCCGCCGTCATAGTCCTCGCGCAAGAACCGGCCGATCCGGTCGCGCCTGGTCATCGGCAATTCGGACACCGGCGGCAGAGCGGCAACCTGCTGCTCCTGGGGCTGCGAGGTGGCGCTGGCGATCGGTTCCTTCGGCGTGGTGGTTTGGCCCGAAGTCTCGGCCGGCTGGACGGGTGTCTCCGCCTGCGACACCTCCTGGGTGGAGGAGACGGCCGGAGTTTCGGCGGCGGTGGACTGGGCTGCCGCGGCAACGGCATCGGCGCGCGCGGCGACCGCGGTTCCTTCGGCCGCCACAGCCTCGGCGCGGGGCGAGAGGTTCGGATCGACTTTTCCGGAGCCCGATTCGAGCGGGGCCGTTTCCGCCGCGGTTTCAGCGGCGGGAGGCGATACGGTATCGGCCGCGGGGTCGAGCGCCTGGGCTGATTCCTGGGTTTCCGCGACCGGCGAGGCCGCGTCCTCGGCGGCAGCGAGTTCGGGCGCCTGGGTGCCGGTCTCGGCCACCGGCGATGCCGGGGACTCGGTGGAGACGGGCGCCTTTTCGGCTTCGGGCAACTCCGCCGGAGGCTCGATTGCGGCCTGGATCGCGGCCTCCTCCTCCGGGCGGAGTTGCGCTGGATCCGGCGCTGTCTCTTCCACTGGAGACAGGCGCGGCTCGACGTCTTTGGCCGCGGCGGCCTCGGTCTCGGCGGGAGGAACCGCCTCGGCCGGTTTCATTACGGGGGTTTCCGCCACTGGTTCTGGATCAGGCTCGGCGGCCGCAATCTCCTCGACGCCGGCGGCTTCAGCTTCGAGCGGCAGGGCCTCCTCCGCCACCACGGCCTCGACTTCGAGCGGCGCTTCGCTGGCGGCGTCGGCGAGATAGAGATCGGCGAGCGGCGGGGGCGGCGGCTCAAGGGTCATTCCCGAAAGTGCTGTAACCAGCCCCAGATGGGCGGCGAGCGAGCCCGCAGCGGCGACGAGCCAGATGGCCCAGCCGCCTCTCATGGCTCCGGCTCGTGCAAGGTTATGAGACTCAGATTTTCAAACCCCTGGGCGCGGAACTCCTGCAGCACGGCGACGAGGCGGGAGGCCTTGAGCTTCCGGTCGGCGACAATCTGGAGCAAGGTCGGGATGTCGCCCGCCGCTGCCTCGCGCCTGAGCAGGATGCGGATGCCCTCGGGCGACATGGCGGCGCCGCGAAATTTTACAACACCGTCAGCCCCCACATAGGCGGTATCGCCGAGAGGCTGGGCGGTGCCGAGCACCACGCCGCGCGGTGGCAGGACGCCCGGCTCCTGCATGCTGGCGATGGTGCCGTTGACGATGAAGAACAGGAGCAGCAGGAAGACGATGTTGATGAGCTGCAGGACCCATTCCGCCGAGGTTTTTTTCGGGGGCGCTGCAATGCGCATGGGCCCCTCAGCGCCTTATCGACAGGGCCCGGAGCTTGCTGGTGCGGGCCAGTTCGAGCACCGTGACAAGATCCTGGACTTCCGCTGTAGCGGCAACCCTGACGCTGCCGCTGCGCACACCCTTGCCGTGGAATTCATCGAGCCTCGACACCAGATCCTCCAGCGCCACGCGGCTGCCGTTCACCTTGACCTCGGGCCCCTTCGAGACTTCGACGATGACACCGGGAGTTGCGCCCTGCCGGCTGGCGGCGGGAGTGCTGGCGGAGCCACGGCTGACATCGAGCTGGCCAAACCTCGCGAAGGTCGTTGACAGCATGAAGAACATCAGAAGCAGGAACACCACGTCGACCAGCGGCACCAGCGGAATAGGCTTCGAGATGCGCGCCGGCTGTTCAATTTGCATGCGACACGCGGCCGCGCGGCACCACCGTCACATCCTTGAAGCTGCGGTCCTGGCCCTCGGTGATGCGGTGGGCGAAGAACCCCGTCATCGTCGTCTCGATGACCGAGCGCTCGTTCTCGACGCGCGATTCGAGCCAGGCGGTGATGGTCGAGAACACGATGGCGACGGCGAGGCCGAGGGCGGTTGCCAGAAGGGCCGTCCAGATGCCGCCGGCGAGGGCTGCCGGATTGACCGCCGCGCCCGAAGCCTGCAACTGGCTGAAAGCCTGGATCATGCCGACCACGGTTCCGAACAGGCCGAGCAAGGGTGCTGTCTGGCTGATGAGTTCAAGGCCCCGGAGATATTTGCGCAAGGTGCGCAATTCCTCGAGCGCCACGCGCGTCGTATCCTCCTTCACCGTGTCGAGATGGATGCCGCTATGGGTGACGCCCCGCATCGCATGCGCCATGACGCGCGACAAGGGTGCCCGGTGGTTCATGATGTGCTCATAGGCGTCGTCGCGTTCGCCATCGAACCATTTATCCATGGCAAACAAGGCAGGTTTATGCCGCCCTACCCGGATAATGGCGAACTGGATGATCTTGTAGAGGCTCATGGCCAGCGCCACGACCGACAGCGCGATCAGGATCACCGCCACCGGTCCGCCGAGGCGAATGAGCGTGGCGAAATCCAGCGCCATGGCTTCGGCGTCATTCATCGGTGTCGTTGAACTTGATCTTGGTGCGGCTCCAGGTTCTCAGGCCCTCGGTGCAGGCCTCGGTCAGGTCGCTGTCGCCCGAACATTTGGTGAAGCCGTTGGGATGCAGCTTGGAGATCGAGGCGCAAGCATGCGGCAGGGGAAACTTGAGGAACTTGGTCTGCACCGGCTTGAATTCGCGGAAATTGAGGGCGAGATCGGTCAGGGTGATGCCCTGCTGGTCGAGGACGAAAATCTGCAGGATGGTTTCCTTCAGCCTGACGCCCATGCGATTGGTGGCCTTGAAGGTGGCCAGGCAGTTTCCCGCCTGATCCTCGGTCTTGTTCAGTTCAAGGCTGAAACTCTTCTCCTCCGCGTTCTGCGCGAGGGCCAATGACATCTGGCCGAAAAACACCGCCGCCGCGATCGTGGCGGCCCGGATATGAAACATGCGCCGGTCTCCTTTTTGCGTTTGGCGACAACGATATGCCATCGGCGGAACTTTGCCAACGCCCGTCACGGTCAGCGCAGCATGACTTCGATCGCCTGTTTCAACTGGGCGAATTGCGGATTGGCGGCGTAGCGCTGGGGGGCGGCGGGCGCGGGGGCCGGAGCGGCCGACGCGGTGGCCGTGGCCTTGCCCTTGTAGCTCATCTTGCGCGCCGCCCACTGGATCAGCCAGCCAGTGGTCTGGCCGCGCAGAAACGGATTGGCGTTGACGACGCTGGCGCCGAAGGCATTGATGATGGGCGCATCGGGCGGCGAGCCCAGCGCCTTGACGGCGCCGCCGGGTCCCAGAAAATGGGCGAGGTAGAGATTGCCCGACGTCGCGGTATGGCCTTGCGAGCGGATGTAGTTCGAGTTCTCGCGGGTGAGTGCCGTGGTCATCTGGCGCGCCAGCGTGCAGTCGAGGCGAAGCGCCAGGATCTCGGCCCGGCTCCGGCCCTGCATCAGGTCCGGCCGGTGGTCCTGGATGATGCGGAGCCAGGTGCTCTGGATGAACTGGCCGAGCCCCACCGCAGTCGACAGCGGATTGCGCGCGTCGCAGCGGTTGGCGCTTTCGACCGTGGTGATGCGATAGACCAGGGTTTCGATGGCGCCGCCCTTCTCGATCTGCGCCTGGTAGGTGCCGAAGGGATCGACCGGACTGCCATTGCGGTGCAGCTCGAAATGCAGGCGGGCTTCCTTGCCGTCCGGGGATTGCCCGACAGCGCCGATCTTCTGGCCGGCCCGCACCTCCTCGCCCTCGGCCAGGCGGCCGAAATCGCGGAGATTGCCGTAGAGCGTCACCGACTTGTCCTTGTGGGCGATCCGGACGGTCAAGCCCCATTCGGGCGTGGTGCCGGCGAACAGCACCGTGCCGGGGAAGGAGGCGAGGACGGGAGCGCCTTCGCGCGCCGTCCAGTCAACGCCGGTATTCATTTTTGTCTTTTTGGCCCCGGCCTCCTTGTAGGGGCCGAACTTGCGGGCGATCACGCCCTTGACCGGCGTCACCATGCCGTCGACGGCGGAGCCAAGCCCATCGCCCGAGACGCATTCGAACTGTGCCCCGGAGGCCGGCTGGAAGGCGTAGCATTCGATCGACCCATCGGTGCGCTCGATCCGCACATAAAGAACGCGGCCATAACCCGACTTGCGGTCGCGCGGCTTGGAACTGAAGATGACGATCATGCCATCGCCCTCGACGGCGGGCTGTTCGAGATCATGGGCGCGCGACAGTAGCTGGATCGCCTCGCCGGTCACCGCGGTCGGCACATTGTTGCGCACCGCCGACTGGTAGATCGCATCGAGCAGACGGTATTTGGCGGCGGTGGTGACTTGCCCGCTGTGGCTTTCGAAAATATTCTGGTCGAACCACGGGTCTTCGCCCAACCCATAGATGCCGCGGTCGGTGAGCGAAACCGTGCCCAGCGGCTTGGCCTGCCGGTAGATCGAGACCTGAACGGGCACGAGACCGTTTTCAGGACTGCGGTCGCCCCGGATGGCGATCACATCGCCCTTGAGGACACCGGCTATTGCCAGACTCGCACCCGCCGCCGCTTCGATATCGGCGGCACTCTTTTCGTCGAAGCCTTGCTCCACCATGATCTTGGCCAGGGTCGAATCGGCGGCCGCCTCGATCACCATATCCTCGCGCGAGCCCACCTCGCCCGAATCGCCGAGCGCCGTCACCGTCGAGCTGCCGCTGGCGCCATCGGTCATCACCTCTCCGGCTTCAGCCTCGCCAGGCTGCTGGAAGAAAGCGAAACTTTCCTGCGATCCCGGCAGGCTTTCGGTGACACTCTCGCCCTGGACCGCGAGGCTGGCGGACATGCGGTACACCTCGCCCTGCAGCTTCAGCGACTTGGCGAGGCGGGGCTCGACGTCGGGGACCTTGAGAAGCTGGCGCTCGAGCGCGCGGCGGCGCGGAATGATGATGGGATTGCCGCTCAGCCCAATGATCCCGGGCGGGGTCACGTCCGGCGGTTCGGGCGGCAGCTCCTCGGGCCCGAGCGCCATTCCGTCGGGTTCGACCGGCACCAGTTCCTTCTCCAGGGTGGCCTCGGAAAATTCGGTCTGCGAGCCCCCGGTCATGACATCGATCATCACCAGGGCTGCGACCACGCCGAGCAGCAGCATGGCCAGACCGGCGAACATGAAGACCGGCCAGCGCGACGGCGGCTTCGCCGGTTCGGGCGGACCCGGATGCTGACGCGATCCGCGCGGCGCCACGATGGTTTTTTCCATGACAGTGCGGGCGGGGGGCGTCATGGCGCGTCCCCGCTACCGCCGGCGCTGGTTTTCGCGCTGGTAGAATTCGGCGAAGATATCGAGGAAGGCGTCGAGCATGCCGTTTTCGTGATTGGCGGAGCGGGCCTTCCAGCGTTCGACGTAGAGATCCCAGAGCTTGCCCTTGTTGGAGCCGAGCAGCGGCATCCGGGCTGTGCCTCCCGCCTTCTCGATGGCGTCGGGCGCAAACTCCTCCAGGAGCTTGATGAGCGCCTGCTGCATGGCTGCGAAAGTGGCGAGTTCATGGGCCTGCAAATCCGCGAAACTGTGCTCGAAGGTCTGGCGGCCATCGAGATAACTGCCGGAATGCGGCCCCAGAATGACGCGCATCGCCTCCTCGGGCGTCGGCATGAATTTGAGCGGGTTATTGTCGCGCGACTGGATGAGCGTGCGGTCGCCGGTGCGGGCGAGTGTCTTGGCTGCGGCCCGCGCATTGAGGAGCTGCATCAGGTTGGCGCAGACGATCCGCATGATCTGGCCCAGTTCATGCGCCAGTTCGCTGGAATTGCGCCCGGCCAGCAGGGCCTCCGGGATATTGGCGCCGGCCGCGAACTGCCGCAGGAAATCGGAAGCCGGAGCCGGTGGCGGTGGCGGCGGTGGCGGTGGCGGCTCTTCGGCGCGTTTGACCGGCTCCACCGGCGCGAACGCCATGTCCCGGGTGAGCGCCGCCATGGACTGGGGGTCGCGGCTGATCTGGCTGGGGGTCGACCAGTCGGGCAAGGGGGCCTGGGGACGGGGCGGCACCGGAACGGCCCAATCGGGGGCGCGCGGCGGCGCCACATCCGCCACGCTGTTCAAGAAGTCGGCGGCGCGCGATGGTTTCTGAACCGGCGGTGTCAAGTCCTGGCGGGTAAGCGGCGGCAGCGGCGGGCCGGAGGCGGCCCACACATCGGCCTCGGGGATCGCCCGATCCTGCGCCGCCTGGCGAGGGTCGGGCTTGGCCAGTCCCGATATCGCTACCGAGATGAGGTAGTCGCCGACCTGCAATTCGTCGCCGTCGGCCAGGAGATAGGGACTTTGCACCCGGCGGTCGCTCTTGTTGACCAGAGTGCCGTTGCTCGACACGTCATGCAGCCAGTAGCCGCCGTCATGGAAACGGACCTCGCAATGCTTGCTGGAAATGAACAGGCTCGGATCGGGCAGCGTCCAGTCGAGATACTGGGCGCGGCCGAAATCGAAGCCGCGCCGGTCGGCCCGGTAGATGATGGGCCCGCCGTCGGGAAGCCGGTCGAAATTCTCGATCTTGAGCGTCAGCACGAAGCCACTACAACTTTCATACAGCCAGAATCTGCAATCCAATCATTTAAAAAGTCTGCCGCGGTCATTCAATGAGCTTGATCGCCGCCTGGACATTGGCGCGGAGCTGGTCGCGGCGCTTGGCCGGCTCGGCCGAGGCGAGCGTGGTGAGGACGGCGGCGCGCACCGCCTGGGCGGTGAGATAAGAAGGCGGCGGCACCGGCTGCTGCGGTTCCAGCGTCATGCTGCCGCCCGACCACGCTGCGGCCAGCGCTGCCCAGGCGGCCGGACCCTTGTTGACCGCCGCCATCCCGGCCGCATGCGCGGCGAGGCGCTTTTCCTCTTCCGGCTCGCTGACCCAGGCTTCGGCGATTTCGAGGAGCTCGGTATCGGACTTTGCCAGTTCGGCGCCTCCGGCGCGAATGCACTGACAGGCCCACCACACGGCTTCACGGCGGGGCAGCATATAGGCGCAGAAGCCGATCGCATCCTCCGGCGTCTTGCCGTCGAGCAGGCCTTTGAGGAACCCCACCGGTTCGACGTCGCTGGGCTCGGCCTCGATATCCTCGAGCGCCGGAGGGAAGGCCTCGAACACCTGGCGGGCGGTGGTGAATCGCAGTCGGGTCATGACTTCCGCCCCATCAGTTGATCAGCACCAGGCCGCCCTTGAGCGTCAGGATCGCCATGCCCTTGACGGTGGTCAACGGCGAGGTCGCATCGAGTGTCGCTTCCGCCTTGATGGTGATGGTCGGCGCCTGGATGGTGATGCCGTTGGGTTCGATGATGATCTTGCTCATGCAGACTTTCAGTTCGATCTTCTTGCCGGCCTCGACCGTCATGACATTGCCGACATCGACGGTGATGTCGTGGCCGATATCGCGGGCCTCGTCGTTCTTGATGACCGATTCCAGGTTCTTCTCGGCATGGAAGCGGACAAGTTCGGAGCCCTTGAGATCGTCGAAGACGAATTCGTTGAAGCCGCTGGGCTTGCCTTCGGTCGACTGCGACTTGACGCCGGCCACGGTCTTTTTCCCCGGCAGCTTGTAGGGCGGCGTGTTGGCCGCGTTGTAGACCGTGCCGGTGACCAAAGGGCGGTCGGGATCGCCCTCGATGAATTCGACCACCGCCTCCTGACCGACGCGGGGAATATAGATGCCGCCCCAGGCCTTTCCGGCCCAGACTTGGGCGACACGCACGCGACGCGAATTCTGCTTGTCGCGGTCCCAGTGGAACTGCACCATGATGCAGCCGTCCTTGTCGACATCGATCTCGCCCTTGCCGACAACCTTGGCGGTTTGCGGGCCGCCGATCACCGGCTTTTGCGTGATCTGGGGCGCGCGGAAGGGAATGTCGAAGGGCAGAAACTCATAATGGCCGCGATAGACCTGGCTGGCTTCGTCCCCCGAGGTCGAGGTGTAGGAGTCGGATTCGAAAATATGCGTGGCGTTGACCGCGAGGTAGCGCAGGTTCTGCGATCCGTCGGGATGGTCCTTCAAATCGATCACGCAGCCGGGGAACACGCTCACCGCGTCGCCATCGCCCTGGCAGCGCCGGTCGGAGGCCTGCTCGGCCTCGAGCTTCACCCGCGCATACATGTCGCCGAGCGACTTGTCCTTGTATTTTCCGGGATAGTCGAAGACTTCCAGCTTGGCGTTCTGGTAGGAGGCGCCCGCCTCCTTCTGGCTGATGAGTTCGGCCCCCGGCTGCCAGAAGTCGTAGTCCTTGAGCACCACCTTGCCGGTGTTGAACTGGCGTTCGGCCTGCCAGCCATGGAGATATTCCATGGCGCGGTACTGGCTTTGCGCGGAGGCCCGGAAGGTGAGGCCGGCGCCGCCCGGTTTCTCGTGGTGCGAGGATTTGGAATCGGCCAGCACCAGTTTGTGTTCGCCGGCGCTGTGCTCGAAATAATAATAGATGCCCGCCTCCTCCATCAGGCGGCAGACGAAATCGTGATCGCTCTCGCGATACTGCACGCAGTATTTCAGTTTCGGATAGCTGCCGAGGCGCGGCTCGAACTTGGCGAAACCATGCTTGCCGAACACCTCCTTGATGATGTCGGGGGCGCTCTTGTTGCAGAAGATGCGGCAGTTGGCGGTGCGCGACAGGAACCACAGCCAGGGCCTGAGGATCAACCGGTAGGAATAGAAGTATTGGCCCTTTCCGAGCGATTGCACATTGGTCAGCGCGCCGTTGAAATAGCGCAGCCGGCCTTCGTAATTCTTGATCGACAGGCAGCAGTTGGCGCCGATCGCCGCGTCGAAACTGGCGACCGGGTCCTTGGCATAGGCATCGATCCGGTATTCGAAAAGCTGCGACAGGCCCTCGGTGCCCTCGAAGCGCTTGACCACCAGCCGGTCCTGGCCCAGCGGCGTGTCGAGCGAGCCTATTCGCGTATCCTGACGGGGCTGCAACGCCATCTCGTTCCTCGGTCCGGCCTGAGGGTCTTCTGCCTCGTTTGACTTTATAGGCTGCCGGACGCATAGTCCATGTTTCTCCTGTCGTGCGCGGAGGATCAAGCATGCGCGTCAATGTCATGTTCTGCTCGGCGATGTTTCTTCTGGCCGGTTCGACGATATCGCCGGCCGCCGACTACAAGGTCGAGGATATCCTGAAATACTTCTCCAGCCAGGAAGCCACCCGTGGCATCTGCGTCGGCTCCGAGGAGGAATGCGGTCTGGCCGGCCAGAAGCGCGAGGGCTTCAATCTGCGGATGACTTTCGCATTGAATTCCGCCGTGCTGACCGAGGAAGCCAAGAGCAATCTCGAAGTCTTCGCGGCGGCCCTGCGGCAGCCGGAACTGGCCCGGGCGAATATCGCGATCGACGGGTTCACCGATGCATCGGGAAGCGAGGGCTACAACCAGGACCTGTCGGAGCGCCGGGCCCAGGCGGTCGTTGGTTTTCTCGGCGATCAGGGTGTCGAAACGGTGAAGCTGACGGCCCGCGGCCATGGCGAGTCGCGGCCTCTTGGCGATCCGCTCGATCCCGCCAACCGCCGCGTGGAAACCAGCCTGGTCACGCAATAGCGCGAAGACCGGCGCTGGCGGGTGATGGCTCGTTTTCCACGGTGGAGTTGACTTGAGCCATTTCGCCTTTGCCGTAGCACCGGTTTCCGAAGCGCAGCCCTGCGGTCCCGATCTCGAAGGCGACGCAGGCTTCGAGACCTTCATGACGGTGGCCGAGGGGAAGCTCCCGGCCTCGTTCTTCGAGTTTAGAAAGAACGACTTCGACCTCGCGGCCGAACTGCTGCCCGTAACCGGGCTGCTCAAGCAGTCGCGCGATCTCCGGCTCCTGGTGGTCGCGGCCAAGTTCGCGGCTCTCGCCGGCAACCTGATCATTTTCTGCGACGCCATCCTGGCGATGACGGAGCTCTTGCAAAACCGGTGGGAGCAGGTTCATCCGGCGGGATCCGAAACCGCGATCCGCCACCGCGAGGCGCATCTCTCGTCGCTCGACGACGCGCCGACCGTCATTGTCCCCTTGCAATA
>JANNSP010000025.1:0-3683 GCA_031402975.1 Hyphomicrobiales bacterium | reverse complement strand
GGTTCGCCCGACGATACCAACGCCTTCTACTTCTATGACGGCGCCATGTCGGTCTTACAGCCCTTGATCGATGCGGGCGACATCGCCGTCGTGTCGGGCCAAATGGGCATGGACAAGGTTGGCACAACCTTGACTTCGTTGTTGTAGGTCTTGGTGTCGTTGATCTCGGGCATACCGCCCGCCATCACGGCATCAACCATCTTGGCGGTGACCTTGGCGAGTTCGCGGGTGTCCTTGAACACGGTCGAATATTGTTCGCCGCTGTTCATCGCCTTGACGGAGGGAAGCTCGGCGTCCTGGCCGGTGACGATCGGCATTTCCGGGCCTGGGACATAGCCCACGCCCTTGAGCGAGGAAATGATGCCGCGCGACAGGCCGTCATAGGGAGCGAGCACGCCGTGCACCTTCTTGTCGGTATAGTTGGCCGACATCAGGTTATCCATGCGGGCCTGCGCCACGGCGCCATCCCAGCGCAGCGTGCCGACCTTGTCCATGCCCATTTGGCCCGACACGACGGCGATGTCGCCCGCATCGATCAAGGGCTGTAAGACCGACATGGCGCCGTCATAGAAGTAGAAGGCGTTGGTATCGTCGGGCGAACCGCCGAACAGTTCCACATTCCACGGCTTGACAGCGGCGAAACGCTCCTTGAGGCCCGCGACCAGCGACGTCGCCTGAAGGACGCCCACGCCGAAATTGTCGAAGGTGGTGTAATAGTCGACATCGCCGGTCTTGGTGATGAGACGGTCATAGGCGAACACCTTGACGCCGGCTTCCTTGGCCTTCTTCAGGATGTCGGAAAGGGTCGAGCCGTCGATGGCGGCGATGATCAGAACCTTGGCGCCCTTGGTCACCATGTTCTCGATCTGGGCCAGCTGGTTCGGAATGTCGTCCTCGCCATATTGCAGGTCGGCCGTATAGCCCAAAGCCTCGAATTCCTTGACCATCGATTCGCCGTCGGAAATCCAGCGCGTCGAGGATTTGGTCGGCATCGAGATGCCGATAAGGCCCTTGTCCTGGGCAAAGGCGCTGCCAGCGGCGAGGACGAGGGCGAGGCTGGCCGTGGCGGCCATGAACTGTCTGCGATTGATCACTGATTGTCTCCCTTTATATGGCCGATGCCGCCTGCCGGATTATGATCGGTCCGCAGTCGCGGGGGCTGGCGGCGATCTTTAAAAGAGCATGCTCTGGTAATCAACGATTATTTGTATGATAATTGTTTTCAGCAAGGGAAACCCTCCATGGCCCGCTTAGTGTCGAATCATAACCCGCCCTCCCCTGCCCGCCAGGGCAACATGCTGCATTTGAAGCTCGCCCGCTCGATTGGCGAACGCATCCTGGGCGGCACCCACGCGCCCGGTACGCTGTTGCCCAACGAGGCCGAATGGGGCCGCATCTATGGAGTGAGCCGGACGGCGGTGCGCGAAGCGATCAAGACGCTGAACGGCAAGGGCCTCTTGGTGTCGAAACCCAAGGTCGGGTCCAGGGTCGAGCCGCGCGAGCGCTGGAACCTGCTCGATCGCGACGTCCTGGCCTGGCACTGCCACGCCATGGAGCCGCATGCCTTTCTGATGTCGGTGCAGGAGGTGAGGAAAATCTTCGAGCCCGAGATCGCCGCACTTGCCGCAGTCAAGGGCACGCCATCGCAGATCGAAGCGCTGAAGACGGCGTTCCACGGCATGAAGATGGCGAAGTCGGCGGCCGAAACCGTGGCCCCCGACGTCGATTTCCACCAGGCGCTGCTGAGTGCCGCCAACAACGACCTGTTGAGGCCGTTCGGCATCGTGATCGAAGCTGCTTTGGCCAACCTGTTCAGTTACACTTCGGCGCACAATCCCTACCCGGAACTGTCGCTGAAAAAGCACGAAGCGATCGTCCGCGCGGTATCGCGGCGCCAGGTCGAGGGGGCGAGGCGCGCCGTCCACTCGCTGCTGCGCGATACCGACAGCACCATCGAAACGGCGCGGCTGACGAAGCCGTGAACCGGCACGGAAGCAATCGTTTTTAGACGCTCAGTTCCTGTGATAGCTTTTCCCGGCCGGAGGATTTGCCATGGCCGTGACCACGACGTATTCCCTTAATTTCGTCAAGAATATCCACCTCGATTTCGCGATATTCGAGGTTGAAGCCACCAGCCTTGCCGGTGGCGGCATTGCCGGTATGGGCGGTTATCTCGGTAACAATATAAACGGCACCATCTTCAATGCCGCCGGGGTGAAAACCGATGTCTGGTCGGGTACCGACGGCAGCAAAGGCGCACTCGATCAACTGAGCAACGGCAACATCGTGATCGCCAGCCAGGACGCCGATTCCGTGCTGTTCACGGTTATCGACAGCGTCACCGGCGGTGTGCTCGTCACGGCCGACATCGGCGACACGAACACTTCGAACGCCGATGTGGCGGCCCTCACCGGCGGCGGCTTCGTGATCGTCTGGGAGGATTTCATCGGCGGCACCAATTCCAACATTGAAGTTATCATCCGCACCAATGCTGGTGGATTCGTCAACGCATTCGCCGTCGATGCCACGGCCGCGCAAGATCGAAGCCCCAGTGCCGCGGGACTTGACAACGGCAACGCCGCCGTGGCCTGGACGCGCACCATCGGAGCCGAAACCGAGGTCTGGTATGCGGTCTACAATTCGGCGGGTGGCGTCATCAAGGCGCCGGCCCTTCTCGACAGCTTCGGCCCGGTCAACCGCAATGTGAGCGTTTCCGCCAAAGCCGATGGTTTCGCCATTGTCTATGAGGACAATGGCTGGGGGACCGGCACTATCGACATCACGCTGGCGCAGTTCTCGCTCGGCGGCGTTTTTCAAGGGTTTGACAACATCAGCAACCCGTCCCAGGTTAACGACGCTTCCCAGGATGCCAACCCCTACGTGGCGCGGCTGTCCAACAACCATCTGGCGGTGGCGTTCGGCAACAATCTCAACGCCAGCACCGACACCTTCGTCAGGCTGATCGATCCAGCCAGCGGCACCGTGCTTGCCACGAAAAAAGTGTTGGGCGGCGGAGCCGTCGCGGACGACCAGGAATTTCCCGCTGTCGCCGGATTCAAGACCGGCGGCGTCGCGGCGTTTCACGTAAACCTCACCGGCAACGATATCGATGGCGAGCATTTGCAGGCGGTGCGGACGTCGACGGGCGATGGCGTGGGAAATATCATCACTGGCGACAGCCTGATCGATGACATGTCCGGCGGCGGCGGCAACGATACGCTGCGGGGTTTTGAAGCCAACGACACGTTGCGGGGTGGCATTGGCAACGACTTCCTCGTGGGCGGAAATGACAATGACCGGCTGTTCGGCCAAGCCGGCTCCGATGTGCTCACTGGCGGGCCTGGAACCGATACCCTGGCCGGCGGCTCGGGACCGGACCGTTTTGATTTCAACAGCGTGGCCGAGTCGGGCCTGACGGCGGCAACGCGCGACCGAATCAGCGATTTCACCCATCTCATCGACGATCTCGATTTCACCGCCATCGATGCCAAGGCGGGAGTGCAGTTCAACAATGCGTTCAGTTTCCGGGGAACGCTGGCTTTCGACGCCGAGGGCCAGGTGCGGGTGGTGCAGTCGGGTGCCCATACGCTGGTCTATCTCAACACCACCGGCTTGACCGGGGCGGAGATGATCCTCCAGCTCGACAATGTCACGGCAACCTCGATCACCGCCGCCGACTTTCT
>JANNSP010000024.1:0-8407 GCA_031402975.1 Hyphomicrobiales bacterium | reverse complement strand
GCGCCCGGGCGCAATCCTCGTTCATCTGCTTGACCAGCGCCTCGACTGACTCGAAGCGCCGGTCGGGGCGGATCAGGGCGGCGAACTCGACCAACAGCGTCCGGCCATAGAGATCGCTGTCGAAATCGAGGAGATGCACTTCGAGAAAGGTGCGTTCCGTATCGAAGGTCGGGCGATCGCCGAAATATCCCGCTCCCAGCCACACAACCGATCCAGGAACCTTGGCATCGCGGACCCTCACCGCATAGATGCCGCGATAGGGTTCAGCACCCGGATTGAGCACCATGTTGAGGGTGGGAAAGCCGATTGTCCGGCCGCGCCGGTCGCCATGGACGACCTCGCCCATCACCGTCCAGTTGTAACCAAGCTCGTGGCCCGCGTCGGCGACATGGCCGTGGCGCAGCGCCGAGCGGATTGAGCTTGACGAAAACGGCGAATGAATGTCGCCCTCGTCGGTCACCTGGTCGACGATGGTGACGCTGAAACCGAGCTTCGCGCCAAGCTCGCGCATGGTCTGGGGATTGCCCTTGCGGCCCTTGCCGAAATGAAAATCGTACCCCGTGACGACATGCGACGCGGCGATCCGCGCGACCAGGTGGCGTTCGGCGAATTGCTCGGGCTCGAGCGAGGAGAATTCCCGGTCGAAGGCGAGGACCACGAGAAACGAGGCGCCGAGCGCCTTGAGCAATCGCGCCTTGAGCGGCGGCGGCGTCAGCCGGAACACCGGTTCGCTCGGCTTGAAGAAACTGCGGGGATGCGGCTCGAAGGTGACCACACCCCACAGCCGCCCCGAGCGCTTCGCCTCGCTCGCCGTCACCCGCAGCAGTTCCTGGTGCCCCCGATGCACGCCATCGAAATTGCCGACAGCGACGGCGGCGCCTTTCAGCGCGTCGGGTAATTCCGAAGGGCCGTCGAGGATCAGCATGTCACCACGTCCAGGCGAGTTCGTGCATGACCGCTACGATAGAGGCTTTCGGCACGGCCCGCCTGACCTGCGCTTCCACCGCTTCCAGTCCTTCCGAGGCGTCCGTCACGCCCGCCGCGATCAGCACCGCGTCGAAGCCCTGATCGGCGGCTCCCCTGATATCGGTTTCGGGGCCATCGCCGATGGCCAGGACCTGGCTTCGGGGGAAATCTCCTCCCCGCGCGTGGCGGGCTTTCTCCAATGCGACATCGTAGATCGGCTTGTGCGGTTTGCCCGCCATCGACACGGTGCCGCCGATTTTCAAATAGGCTTCGGCCAAAGCGCCGGCGCAATAGAGCAGCCGGTGGCCGACGCGCACCAGCACATCGGGATTGGCGCAGATCATGGTGAGGCCGCGGGCCTTCATCTCGCGCAGCAATTCGGCGTAGTCATCGGGCGTCTCGGTGTTGTCGTCGAACAGGCCGGTGCATAGTACCGCATGGGCCTCCGCCAAGGGTACGCGCGCGACGTCGAGGCCTTCGAAGATGGATAGATCGCGTTGCGGTCCCAGGTGAAACACCTTGCCGCCGCCTTCGGCTTCGACCAGCACGCGGGTGGCATCGCCCGAGGTGACGATGGCGTCGTAGGCGGCGCGCGTGACACCGATCTCGTCGAGCTGGCTGATGACGCCAATAGAGGTGCGCGGCGAGTTGCTGATCAGCATCACCGTGCCGCCGCTGGCGCGATGCCGGGTGAGCGCTGTGACAGCGCTCGGATATGGCCTGAGCCCGTCATGCACCACGCCCCAGATGTCGCACAGCCAGACCGGATAGGCGGAAGACAGATTCTTCATTTCACTTTTCCTCTCCCCTTGGGAGAAGGGAAATCACGCCGCCTGCGAACGTTGGTGCACGGGGGCGCTTTCCGCGTTGGCGCGGACTTTGCGCGGCGGCGCGAAGAACGGCCCGTGAGCGTAGCGCGCGATCTTGGCGGCCGCCGCGGCATGGACCGGGGTCACGACACCACCGGCGACGATCTGAAACTGCATCGAGCGCGCCAGCTCGGCGAATTCGAACCAGGTGGGGGCGATGCCGAAGCCTGCGTCCATCGAACCGCCATCGACATCGAGATAGCGCACGCCAAGCTGGCGGAGCGAGGCGAGGTCAAGTCCGACGATGGTCACATGCGACAGCGCCATCTGCGCTCCGAGCCTTGCCACCCGCGCCAGTCCCTCGATCCCCTCGCCGGTGAGCGCCGCCAGTTGCGCATGGGCGATTTCGAACACCAGTCCGGCGGTTACATCCGGGTTCACTTCAAGCAGCCGCAGAATGGCGTCGAGATCGTCCTTCGAGGTCAGGGTGGACGATCCGAGCGGCACGAAGATCGAGCGCGCCTGATGTTTGACCCGGAGGCGGCGCAGCACGGGAATGACTTTCTTCAGCATGTGAAGATCGAGCGGCGGGCGCATGCCGCCCTTTTCCGCCTTGGCCATGAGCTCGTTATGGGCGACCTCGCCCACCGCCTCGTTGATCATGTGAAGCTGGGCGCGGTAATGCGCCGTCATGCCGATGGCGATCTCGACCAGCGGTTCGAGCAGGAGTTCAAGCTGTTCGCTGGCCGGTTTCGGCGGGTCCACGTCCTCGGGTGGTGGCTGTTCCAGCCGTTCCTGCAGATCCTGCACCGACTGGCGCAAGTCGCGGAGATCGGACTGAACTTCGTGGACCTTGGCGGCGGGTCCCCTGAAAGCCCGGTCTTCGATGTCCGCCATGGCCCGGGCCTGAATGTCGAGCTCGGCGGCGATGGTCCGCAGCGACCGGTTCTGCGCGGCAACCTTGCCTTCGAGCGCCGCGGCGCGCGACGAGACTTGAACCAGCACAAGCACCAGGCCCGCCGACAGGAACGCCAATCCGGCCGCCGACGCGTAGTCGCTCCGCCACAGACCGGCCGCAACCACCAACGCACAGACCAGCGTGGCCGCAACGATACAAGCCAGCCCCAAGACTTGAGGCCAATGACGTCCCCGCATTATCCCGCAGCAGCCCCCATGCAGTGCCCGCGAATCACTCAGGTTCAACCTATCGCAGACTTGCGCCGCAATCTATCCCGTCACGGCAACCGACGGATTTAAGGGGCGGAGGCCAGAAACAGCTCTATTGCATGGTCAGGACCGGCCAGATGGACAGCGAACGACTGGCGTTTGACGGCCATGCCCAACTCAATGGCAACAGCATGTTTTTGCCGATTGCGGCTGCTCGTACCGGTCATGGTGCCGCCACCAGTCATAGGCCGGAGTCTGCGGCCATCCCGCGGGCGAGGCTTCCCAAGTTTCCTGCCGGCCATAGGGCGTAAGATCCAGAAAACTCCACACCGAGCCAAGCTGTTCGTCACCACGCCCACTGGTAAAGTGAGTCCGGTAGACATCGTCGCCGTCGCGCAAGAAAATGCTGACGCCGGACTTTTCCTCGCCATCGACTGTCATACCGAAGTCCTGGTTGAAGCGGCTTGCATGGGACGAGTACCAGGGCACGCTCCACCCCATGCGTGTCTTGAAAGGCAGGAGCTTGCTGAGCGGCGCGCGCGACACCAGAACCAACGATGTGTCGCGGTCATGCAAATGTGCAAGATGGCCGGTGTTGTCCACCGTCATCGAACATCCCCGGCATCCTTCATCATCGTCAGGGCCAAACATGAAGTGGATCATCACCAGTTGGCTGCGGCCGTCGAACAAATCCGGCAAGCGAGCATGTCCGTCCTGGCCTTCGAAGACATAGTCCGCGCCGATTTTCACCATGGGAAGAAGGCGGCGCTCGGCGGCAAGAGTGTCGCGGGCCCGGGTTGCGGCCTTTTCTTTCTTTAGCAGGCTGTCATGCGCCGCCAGCCATTCGGCTTGCGAAACAATCTTGGGAAGCGCCTTTCGCGGATGGGTCATGGCGGTTTCTCTCTATTCGAAAATTTTCGTCTGGGCCGATACCTCCGGCCAGTTTTTGTCGGCCTTGACGATGAAGCCAGGTATGTCAGAGTTCCATTGGGCGCGGACGTCGAGATTGTAATTCAGGTAAAGCTTGTCATCGACGATGGTGAAGGCCGAGGGGTCAATGGCTGCCTTGTAACCACTCGCTGTGCCGAAAGCGCAAAATCCGCCATATTGGGGCGCAAAGTGCTGCGGGTCGGCGACGAAGCTGTCCCGGTTGCTTTTTGAACTGAAGCGAAAGGTCGAGCCCTTGTATTCAAATGAGAAGCCGGGATTGCCTTCGACAGGTTTCCCTTCGGAAAAATAGGCAACCGGGTCATAGCCGCGTAGCGCCAGGCCATCCTTCTCGTAGAATTCGCCGGACCACGCCGCGGAAGCAAGAAAAAACAGCGCTGCTGGCGTGGCCAGTAGACAAAACATGTTCGGACCGGCTTGGACTATGTTCATGGCGATGTTGTCCTTTGTTGGGTTGGCTTGCGTTCGACGAAATCCGGCGTTTGCAAAAGAATGCCTCCATTTACCCGGTCTGCACCGCCGGCCGGAATAGTTGCTCGATGTAGCTCCGCAAATGCGCAAGGTTGTTGCGCGCGATTGCCGGGTCGTGCCGCGCCTTGGCGAAGATGAAGGAGCCCTGCAGCACCGACTGTATGAAGCAGCCGACGCTTTCGGCGCTCCACGGCGCGTTTGGCGCGTAACGTTGCTTGGCGGCCTCGACATCGCGCGTTAAGATGTCGATGTGCTGCGAAAGGCCCAGGTCGCAGGCAGCGCGAATGTCCGGTTTGGTTGCATAAGCCTCCTGCACCAGCGTACCGAGCAGGCAGGTATATTCATTTACTTCACCGGCCAACATTTTCGCCCGCAGGTCCACATAACCAAGCAGGCGTTGCACAGGGTCCGGGTTTTGGTGGAACGGAGCCAGAGCAAAATACTGCTCGGCACAATTCGAAAAATGTCGGGCGGCGGCAACCGCCAGTTCGTCCTTAGACTTGAAATGATGAAAGAAGCTGCCCTTGGTCACGCCAGCTTCTTGGCAGATGTCATCCAATGTCGTCGCGGCATAACCTTTGAGACGAATGATGCGGACCGCCGCGTCGAGCAGCTTGATTTTGGAATGATGATCTGCGGCAGTCGTCACTTGGGCAAGCTCCATACCTACTAGTCGGTTTCAAACCCACTGATCGGTATGGTGTCAATCGAAATTTTTTGCCCCTAGTGAGGAAGGCCCGGATTGTGGGCCTTCCTCACCTCTGCAAAGCGATCAGGCGACCGAGGCCAGGACCTTCGGCAGCTTGTCGGTGAAGATTTCGTCGATCTGGTTTTCGCTGACGATGAGCGGCGGCGACAGTTCGATGGTGTCGCCGGAGATTCGGAACATGAAGCCGTGGTCATGGAAACCGTTCTCCATGGCCTTGTAGGCGCGAAGCCCCGGCGAGCCGTCGATCGGCTTGAGATCGATGCCGGCCACCAGGCCGATGGTGCGGATGTCCTCGACCAGCGCGTGGCCCTGCAACGTGAAGGCGGCGTCGGCCCAGACGTCTTCAAGCTTGCGGGCGCGCTCGAACAGGTTCTCGTCGCGGTAGAGTTCCATGGTGGCGACACCCGCCGCGGCCGCCATCGGATGGCCGGTATAGGTGTAGCCGTGGAACAGCTCGATCACATGCTCGGGGCCGGTCATGAAGGCATCGTAGATATGCTGGCGGCACATGACGCCGCCCATCGGCACGGTGCCCGAGGTGACGCCCTTGGCAAAGGTAAGGAGATCCGGCAGCACGCCGAAACGCTCCGCCGCGAAAGCATGGCCCAAGCGCCCGAAGCCGGTGATGACCTCGTCGAAGATCAACAGGATGCCGTGCTTGTCGCAGATTTCGCGCAAACGCTTGAGATAGCCCTTGGGCGGCGCCAGCACCCCGGTCGATCCCGCCACCGGCTCGACGATGACCGCCGCGATGGTCGAGGCGTCGTGCAGGATGACCAGCCGCTCGAGCTCGTCGGCCAGATGCACGCCCCAGTCGGGTTCGCCCCGGGTGAAGGCCTGTTCCTTGCGGTTGTAGGTGTGCGGCAGATGGTCGACGCCCGCTATCATGGCGCCGAACATCTTGCGGTTGGCGGTCATGCCGCCGACCGAGATGCCGCCGAAATTCACCCCGTGATAGCCGCGCTCGCGCCCGATCAGGCGGGTGCGGCTGGCCTGGCCGATCGAGCGCTGATAGGCCAGTGCGATCTTGAGCGCCGTGTCGGCCGCTTCCGAGCCCGAGTTGCAGAAGAAGGCATAATTGAGATCGCCCGGCGCCATGGTCGAAAGCCTGGACGCCAGCTCGAACACTTTCGGATGCCCGAACTGGAAGGTGGGCGCGAAATCGAGCTCCGCCGCCGATTTCTGGATCGCTTCGACGATTGGAGCCCGGCAATGGCCGGCATTGGTGCACCACAGCCCGGCGCTGCCGTCGAGGATCGGCCGCCCGCCCAGGTCGAAATAATGCATGTCCTTGGCCCTAGCGATCATTCGCGGCCGTTTCTTGAAAGCGCGGTTGGGGGTGAACCCCATCCAGAACGGCTCGAGATTGTTGGGCGAAGGCTCCCACGTGGTCGCTCCGGCGTGGGTCTGCGGCTTGTTCATTGACATCAATCTCCTGAGTGGCTGTAACCTGATAGCAGAAACCCGGGCTACCAGGAATACCGCGAACGCGCTGCGGCATTACCGCCGATATTATCCCATTTCCGCCCCTTTTCTCTTGACGGACAGGTCTTCGCGTACTATTTCAGCCGATAGCTGTTAGCACTCATCAAATCGGAGTGCCAGCAGGGGCCCGGTCCCTCAACGGCATCCGGCCCTAAAACCGAAAAACGGCAGAAAACAGGAGTTACCCATGCAGTTTCGTCCATTGCACGACCGCGTAGTCGTGAAGCGGGTCGAGGAAGACACCAAGACCAAGGGCGGGATCATCATTCCCGACACCGCCCAGGAGAAGCCCATGCAGGGCGAAGTGATCGCCGTCGGCCCCGGCGGCCGCGACGAAGCGGGCAAGCTCATCCCCATCGATGTGAAAGCCGGCGACGTCGTGCTGTTCGGCAAATGGTCGGGCACCGAGGTCAAGATCGACGGCACCGAATACCTGATCATGAAAGAGAGCGACATCATGGGCGTCATGGTCGGCAAATCCGCCGCCACCAAGAAGGCTGCCTGAATCGTCCGTTCTCCAGAACTTAACATTTACGTCAACGTAAAGGAGTAGCTACATGGCTGCTAAAGAAGTCCGCTTCGGCGGAGAAGCCCGCGAGCGCATGCTGCGCGGCGTCGATATTCTCGCCAACGCGGTGAAGGTCACCTTGGGCCCCAAGGGCCGCAACGTGGTCATCGACAAGAGCTTCGGCGCGCCCCGCACCACCAAGGACGGTGTGACGGTCGCCAAGGAAATCGAGCTTGAGGACAAGTTCGAAAACATGGGCGCCCAGATGGTGCGCGAAGTCGCCTCCAAGACCAATTATGTGGCGGGCGACGGCACCACCACGGCTTGCGTCCTCGCCCAGGCGATCGTGCGCGAGGGCGCGAAGTCGGTTGCCGCCGGCATGAACCCGATGGATCTGAAGCGCGGCATCGATCTCGCCGTCGCCACGGCCATCGAGGATGTGAAGAAGCAATCCAAGAAGGTCAAGTCGTCGGAAGAAATCGGCCAGGTCGGCGCCATCGCCGCCAACGGCGAAAAGGACATCGGCGACATGATCGCCGAGGCCATGCAGAAGGTCGGCAACGAGGGCGTCATCACCGTCGAAGAAGCCAAGACCGCCGAGTCCGAACTCGAAGTCGTCGAAGGCATGCAGTTCGACCGGGGCTATCTGTCGCCCTACTTCATCACCAACGCCGACAAGATGGTGGCGGAGCTCGAGGACGTGTACATCCTCCTGCACGAGAAGAAGTTGTCGAACCTGCAGGCCATGCTGCCGATCCTGGAAGCTGTCGTGCAGGCCGGCAAGCCGTTGCTGATCGTCGCCGAGGATATCGAAGGCGAAGCCTTGGCCACCCTCGTCGTCAACAAGCTGCGCGGTGGCTTGAAGGTCGCGGCCGTCAAGGCTCCGGGCTTCGGCGATCGCCGCAAGGCCATGCTGGAAGATATCGCCACCCTCTCGGGCGGCCAGGTGATCTCGGAAGATCTCGGCATCATGCTTGAGAACGTGACGCTCGACATGCTGGGCCGCGCCAAGCGGGTGCGTGTCGAGAAGGAGAACACCACGATCGTCGACGGCGCCGGCAAGAAGGAAGACATCCAGGGCCGTTGCGCGCAGATCAAGGCGCAGATCGAGGAGACGACGTCCGACTACGACAAGGAGAAGCTGCAGGAACGCCTGGCGAAGCTGGCCGGCGGCGTTGCGGTGATCAAGGTCGGCGGTTCGACCGAAGTCGAAGTCAAGGAGCGCAAGGACCGCGTCGACGACGCGCTGAACGCCACCCGCGCCGCGGTTGAAGAAGGCATCGTTCCGGGCGGCGGCGTCGCACTGCTGCGCGCCAAGAAGGCGGTGCAGGCGCTCTCCTCGAA
>JANNSP010000023.1:0-3196 GCA_031402975.1 Hyphomicrobiales bacterium | reverse complement strand
TGCAGGAGGAAATGTCGCGGCCGCGCTCGATCGCATGAACCCGCGCCGCACTCGCCATGTTCTCCTCGACGATTTCGGAGACGCCGGCGGCGGGCCAGAACTCCTTGAGGCCCAAGGGCGCGCCGATGAATTTCCGCAGGGCCAACCCTGCGGCCTTTTCATCGAGGGTGATCTTACCGCCGGCGAAATAGTTAGGATCGATCCGGCCCAGCGCCAGATTGGCGTCGGTGACCGCGGGTTCGGTGCCGCCACGGCCATAGCATACCGGTCCGGGCGTCGATCCCGCGCTATCAGGGCCAACCGTGATTCGGCCCAGCCTGTCGACTCGCGCGATCGATCCGCCGCCAGCACCTATCTCCACCATCTCGATCACCGGGATGCGGACGGGGATCCCTGAGCCCTTCATGTCGCGATAGGCGCGCGCGATCTCGAACTTGCGGGCGCGCTCTGGTTCGCCATTCGTCAGCAAACAGATTTTCGCCGTGGTGCCTCCCATGTCGAAGGAGAAAACCTCGCCTAGCCCGCATTCGGCGGCGATCTGGCTGGCCAGGATGGCGCCGCCCGCCGGCCCCGATTCGACCAGCCGGATCGGAAAGCGCACCGCCGTTTCGAGCGTCGTCAGGCCACCGCCCGACATCATCAGGAACAAGGGCGCCGTCAGTCCCATGCGACGCAGCTCATCGCTGAGCCGCTCGAGGTAGCCCGCCATCAGGGGGCGCACATAGGCATTCGCCACGGTGGTCGAAAACCGCTCGTATTCGCGGATTTCCGGCGCCACTTCGCTGGAGAGGCAGATCGATATGTGGCGCGGCAGCAGTTTCGCCAGGACGTCGCGCACCCGGCGTTCATGCGCATCATGGGCGTAGGAATGAAGAAAGCCGACGGCGACCGACATCACTTCTTCTTCCGACAACTTCGCCGCAATGTCCGCCAACCCGGATTCATCCAGCGGCACCAGCACATCGCCATTGGCGGCCAGCCGCTCCCTGACCGTCAGCCGCAGCGTGCGCGGCACGAGCGGCAGCGGGCGCTCGATCATCAGGTCGTAGTGGTCGAAGCGCTTTTCGTAACCCTGTTCGAGAATATCACGGAACCCTTCGGTGGTGATGAAGGCGGTCTTCGCCCCCTTTCGCTCGATGAGCGCATTGGTCGCGAGCGTCGTGCCGTGAATGAAGACGCCGATGTCCCGCGGCGCCAGCCCCGACTGTCGCAGAACCAGTCCCAACCCTTCGATGACGCCAAGCTCGGGCGCTTCGGTCGTGGTCAGGACCTTGCTGCTCCAGCGCTTTTTCCCTGATTCGAGAACGAGATCGGTGAATGTGCCGCCGATATCGGCAGCGAGCTTGACACTTCGGGCCATGGGCGAATTATGATTGAATCTTGCAAATTTGCAACTTCCTTTCACTATTGCAAGAAATTTAACCGTGTGATTATTTCAGCCATGTCCCTCAGCCGTGCAGATGCCGAGAAACTCGATGCGGCCGACCCACTCGCCTCGGTCCGCGACCTGTTCGAGCTACCCGACGGGGTCATCTTCCTTGACGCCAATTCGGTCGGGCCCATGCCCAAGGCGGTGCGCGCCAAAGCCACAGCACTTCTCGACGACTGGGTCAATCTGCGCCGCCGCGGCTGGAGCCAGCGCCGGTGGCTCGACATGCCGTCGCTCCTCGGAGACGCCATCGCGCCCTTGATCGGAGCGGCGCCGGGTCAGGTCGTCATGTGCGATTCGACCACCCTCAACCAGTTCAAGGCGGTGACCCACTGTCTGGCCATGCGGCCGGGGCGGAGCGTCATCCTGACCCAGAACGGCAATTTTCCGACCGATGTTCATGTCCTCCAGGGCATCGTCGCCAGTTCCGGCGGCCGCCTCTCCTTGCGTTTTGTAAACGGTGAAGACGAGGCCGTGGCGGTCCTGGACAGCACGGTCGCGGTGGCGGCGCTGAGCCATGTCGATTACCGCTCCGGCGAGCGTTGGGACATGGCGCGGGTGACGAAAGCTGCCCACGCACACGAGGTTCTGACCGTCTGGGACCTGTCGCATTCGGCGGGTGCCGTTCCCGTCGATGTCGCCGGGGCGGATACGGATTTCGCCATCGGCTGCGGTTATAAATACCTGTGCGCCGGCCCCGGCGGCCCCGCTTACATCTATGTGAAACCGGGGCTTGGCGAGGAGCACTGGCCAGCCATCGCCGGCTGGATGGGCCATGCCGACGTCTATGCCTTCGCCCGTGACTACGCCCCCCATCTGGGCGTCAAGAAGTTTCTGGCCGGAACGCCGCTGGTCGGGGCCAACGACCTCGCCTCGGCGCTGCTGGACATCTGGCCGCGAATCGAGCCTCCGGCCCTGTGGGCCAAACACAAGTCGCTGACCGATTTCCTCATCGCGCTTCTCCGCCAGGACTGCGGACCCTTAAGCGTCGAGGTCACGTCACCCAACGATCATTCCCGCCGGGGTGGAAATGTCTCGTTCCAGTCGCCCGGTGCCGGATCGGTGGTCGAGGCCTTGATCGATCAGGGCGTCGTCTCCTCATTCCGCCAGCCCAATTCGATCCGCTTCGGCGTGTCGCCCCTGGTTATCCGGCACATCGACATCTGGGAGGCGGTGCAGCGCCTGAAGCGTGTTCTGGCGGAGGAGATCTGGAAGCAGCCCAAATACGCCCAGGTGTCGGTGTGAAGCCGCATCCGCTGCATGGCCCCAATCCGTTCAAGCTCGGGGTGTTCTCGGCCAATGCCGATGGCGGATTGACGTTGACCACCGTGCCTGAACGCTGGCAGGCGAAGTGGCCAGACATCGTCGAGGTTGCGCAGATTGCAGACCGGGCGGGCATCGAGTTCTTCCTGCCGATCGCCCGCTGGAAAGGCTTCGAGGGAACGACCAACTCGCGCCTGCATTCCTTCGAGACCTTCACTTTCGCCGCGGCCCTTGCGGCCGTCACCGAACGGATCGGCATCTTCTCCACCGTGCATGTGCCGATGCTCCATCCGGTCTATGCCGCCAAGGCGCTGGCGACAGTCGATCATGTGAGCCAGGGCCGCGCCGGACTCAACATCGTGGCGGGGTGGAACCCGGACGAGTTCGCGATGTTCGGCATCACCGCCGAGGAGGACCGCTATGCGCAGGCGCTCGAATGGTACGAGATCATCTGCAAGATTTTTAACGAGTCCACGCGCTTCGATTACGATGGACGCTTCTACA
>JANNSP010000022.1:0-4308 GCA_031402975.1 Hyphomicrobiales bacterium | reverse complement strand
CGCGGCGCGCCGCGCCATGAATTGAAATCGCCGTCACTTCGTCGCATGAGACCCACTTGCAATCGGGGTGGCGCGCGAAGCCCGCGAGAAACCCCCAGACGCGATCGCCAGGACCCTCCGGAGCGACCCATGACGAAAATCGTCCGTAGGCGTCCTTGCGGTGCGCGATGTGGGTATCGTAGAGCATCTTGAGCCGCCCCATCGCCAGATGCTCGCGCAGGTGAGCGCTTGATCCGCGGCAGGGTCCGAGGTTCAGCCCGCCGCTCCGGTCGAGAGAACAGATGCGCGAGTCGACGATGTCGGCGCGCTCGAGACAGGGCAACAGCAGCTCGACGTGGCGCGGCAGCCAGAGATCGTCATCGTCGATGTAAAAGATCCGGCCGGACGCGCAGGCCGAGACCGCGAGATCGACATTGTGCTCGCCGTGGCCCGCATCCTTGGCGAAGTCCATGACCCGGATTCGGTCATCGCTTCGCGCCGCTGTTGCCGCAATGTCGCGGCAGGCGGGTGTTGCTCCATCAAGAACAACGACGATCTCGATCGCCCGCTCGGTCTGCGCCTGGACCGAGGCTAGAGCGAATGGAAGGGTCGAAGATCGATCGAATGTCGGAAGAATGACGCTGGCGCGGGCCATCGCCTTCTAGGTCAAGGCTGGGGCGGCGGTCTTGGCGTTCCATTTCAGCGAGAGCCGGTCAAAGAGCTCCACCATTGCGCCAAAGCTTCCCGACTGGATGTCGCGCTGCGACCGGCGCACCGGCCTCTGGGGCCAGGTGAAGCCCAGTTCGGGAGCGTCCCACTGGCAGCCGACGACATCGTATTCGGGCTTCCAGTAATCGCTCAGGCCGAAGGCCAGGACTGAATCTTCCTCGAACAGGACGATATGGGCGACGCCGCGGGGGATGATGACGGCGATCGCGTCGCTATCCGCCCATGCGAACTGGACCGATTGCCGATAGGTCGGCGAGTGGCGCCGGATATCGGCAAGTCCGAGAACCACGCGGCCTTTCGGCAGGGTATAGAACTCCTCGTAATCGACATGCGCATGGGCGCCCCGGACGGCTCCGGCGCCCGACGCGCAGGCGTTCCACTGCACCGCCGGAAACAGACCCGGCCAGGACTGCCGGTAGATTTCGAAGAGACATCCACGATCGTCGCGATTGGCTGAAACCGGTACGATTTCGCAGCCCATGATTCCGGACTGCCGAATTGCCATAATCCGCCTCACTCCATTGAAAGAGCGTCACTTCTGGCACGGCTTCCGCACCATTGGCAAGCCTGCATGCGGCGTGGCCCACAGGCCGGTTTTGATTGTGAGTTGCTACCTGTATCGTGCGACGCGATGCTCAACTTCCATCTCGTCCTTCACCCCAGCTCCACTCGCAGCTTGCGGCCCACTGCTGTCGCGGCGCGGCGGAGGGTGGAGAGTGTGACCGACGGGTTGGCGGGATCGAGGAGGCGTTCGAGCTGGCGGCGGCTGGTCTGCATGCGCTCCGCCATGGCCGTCTTGGTGAGGCCCTGCAACTCCATGGCGGACCTGATCTGTTCGGCGATCAATTCCTTGATCGCCAATTCCTCGGTTTCCGCGAGCAGTCCCTCCTGGCTGAGGAAATCGTCGAAGGTCTCATCGCGGGCGACACTGCCCTTCCTGCACTTGTCCATCATTCGATCTCCTTCTGGCGCTTTGGAGCTATTCGCAACCGGGTCTTCGCTTGTGGCAAGACCCCACCCGTCCGCCTTCGGCGTCCACCCTCCCCAGCCTTTCGGCTGGAGAGGGAGAGTCCGGTTTGGCTTGATCACCGGCGCCTGTATAGTGCGGCGATGCTCATCTTCCAACTCGTCCTCGTCGTCGTCCTCGTGCTTCTCAATGGCGTCTTCGCGCTCGCCGAAATGGCGGTGGTTTCGTCGCGTCCAGCGAGGCTCAAGGGGATGCGCGAGCGGGGCGTCAAGGGGGCGGGGCGGGCGCTGGCCCTGGCCGACGATCCGGGGCGGTTCCTGTCGACGGTGCAGGTCGGCATCACGCTGATAGGGGTTCTGGCGGGGGCGGTTTCGGGGGCTTCGCTCGGCGCCAGCCTCGGCGACTGGTTCAGCTTCATGGGGGTGCCCCGCTATTATGCCAATCCGATCGGCTTCGCGCTCGTCGTGACGGCCATCACCTATGTGTCGCTGATCGTGGGCGAACTGGTGCCGAAGCAGGTGGCGTTGCGCAATCCGGAAGCGGTCGCCTGCAGGCTGGCGCCGCTGATGACGCTGTTGTCGCGGGTGGCGACGCCGTTCGTCTGGTTCCTCGACAAATCGGGGCAACTGCTGCTCCGGCTGCTGCGCCTGGAGGAGACGGCGGCGGCGAAGGTCACCGACGAGGAAATCAAATCGCTGATCGCCGAGGCGCAGTCGTCGGGCTTGATCGAGAGCGGCGAACGCGACATGATCGCCGGCGTTATGCGCCTTGGCGACCGGCCGGTGCGCGCCGTGATGACGCCCCGCACCGATATCGACTTCGTCGATCTGAGCCAGAGCCAGTCGTCGATCGCCAAGGTGATCGTGGCGAGCGTCCATTCGCGCTTTCCGGTGCATGACGGCGACCCCGAAAAGATCATCGGCATCGTCCAGGCCAAGGACATCGCCGATATCCTGCTGGCCGACAGGAAACTCGACATCGCGAAACTGGTGCAGGAAGCGCCGATCATTCCCGAAACGCTGAAGGCGCTCGAAGCGATCGAACTTTTGCGCGACAGCTCGATCCATCTGGGGCTGGTGCATGACGAATACGGGCATTTCCTCGGCGTCGTCACCGCGACCGACATCCTGGGCTCGATCGTCGGCAACCTGGCCTCGGGCGAGGACGACGACCGCGAGGCCTACCAGCGGGCCGACGGATCGTGGCTCATTCCGGGAGGCATGCCCGCCGACGAGCTGGCCGAGCTTCTCGGCATCAGTCTTCCGGCCAAGCGCCAGTATGAAACCGTGGCGGGGCTGGTTGTCGACCGCCTCAAGCATCTGCCGTCGCTCGGCCAGTCGGTGAGGTTCAAGGGCTGGCGGCTGGAAGTGATCGACCTTGATGGCAGGCGGGTCGACAAGGTGCTGGCGCAGCGGTTGCCCAAGGCGCACCGGGCCAAAACCTGAACGGAATCTTGCCTTTGCGATTCAAATCGAGTCACTTTTCATAAAATTCGAGCGGTTTGGTTAGCGCGCGTTAACCATTTGTTATGGTTTGGGTAACAATTATGGGGCTTGGGGAAATCAGCATCCGGGTTGCCAATGACCATCAATCTCACCGTTCCTGACCTGCAAGACCTTAAACCCCGCATTACGGTATTCGGGGTGGGTGGCGCTGGCGGCAATGCCGTCAACAACATGATCGAGAGCGGGCTGCAAGGGGTCGAATTCGTCGTCGCCAATACCGACGCCCAGGCGCTGATGCAGAATATCGCCCAGCGCCGGGTGCAGATGGGAACGGCGCTGACGCAAGGGCTGGGGGCCGGCTCGCAGCCGCAGATCGGCGCTGCCGCCGCCGAAGAGGCATTGCCCGAAATCCTCGACCATCTGGCGGGCGCGCATATGTGTTTCATCACGGCGGGGATGGGCGGCGGCACCGGGACGGGTGCTGCTCCTGTCATCGCCAGGGCGGCGAAAGAGCAGGGCATCCTCACCGTGGGCGTCGTCACCAAGCCCTTCCATTTCGAGGGTGTCAGGCGGATGCAGACGGCCGAGCGCGGCATCGAGCTTCTCGCCAAGCATGTCGATACGCTGATCGTCATCCCCAACCAGAACCTGTTCCGCGTCGCCAATGAAAAGACCACCTTCGCCGCAGCCTTCGCCATGGCCGACCAGGTGCTCTATTCCGGCGTCGCCTCGATCACCGAACTGATGACCAAGGAAGGCCTGATCAATCTCGATTTCGCCGACGTACGCGCCATCATGAGCGAAATGGGCCGGGCGATGATGGGCACCGGCGAAGCCACCGGCGAAAAACGCGCCATTGAGGCTGCAGAAGCCGCAATTTCCAATCCTTTGCTTGATGATGTGTCGATGCGCGGGGCGCGCGGCCTTCTGATTTCGATTTCGGGCGGACCAGACTTGACTCTCTATGAAGTGGATGAAGCGGCAACACGTATCCGTGAAGAAGTGGATCCGGAAGCCAACATTATTCTTGGCGCAACATTCGATGATTCACTGGAAGGAACCATGCGCGTCTCCGTGGTGGCCACGGGGCTTGCCATCGAAACCAGTTCCGGGTCGGAAACCGTCGAACTGGCACTTGAGGAAACCAATCCCTCGCGCCCGGTTTTCGGTTTTACCGGCAAGCATCAG
>JANNSP010000021.1:0-6054 GCA_031402975.1 Hyphomicrobiales bacterium | reverse complement strand
CCCGTCGGCGAAATCCTATCTGTCGATCGACAACATCATCGACGCGGCCCGCCGCACGGGCGCCGATGCGGTCCATCCGGGTTACGGTTTTCTCTCGGAAAATCCACGCTTTGCACAAGCCCTGAAAGGGCAGGGGATCGCCTTCATCGGCCCGCCCGTCGCCGCCATCGAGGCGATGGGCGACAAGATCGCATCGAAGAAGATCGCCGCCGCGGCGGGTGTGGCGACCGTGCCCGGTCATCTCGGCGTCATCGCCGATGGAGATGAAGCAGCGAAGATCGCATCGGAAATCGGCTATCCGGTGATGCTCAAGGCTTCCGGCGGCGGTGGCGGCAAGGGCATGCGCATCGCCTGGAACGAGGTTGAAGCGCGCGACGGATTCGCCTCGTCGCAAAGCGAAGCGAGATCGTCCTTCGGCGACGATCGCATTTTCATCGAAAAATTCATCACCGATCCGCGCCATATCGAAATTCAAATCCTCGGCGACGCCCACGGGCATCTCATTCATCTGAACGAGCGCGAATGCTCGATCCAGCGCCGCAACCAGAAGGTCATCGAAGAGTCGCCGTCGCCCTTCATCGACGCGGCAACGCGCAAGAAGATGGGAGAGCACGCGATCGCCTTGGGCAGGGCGGTCGGCTATCAGTCCGCTGGGACCGTCGAATTCATCGTCGATGCGGAGCGCAATTTCTACTTCCTCGAAATGAACACCAGGCTTCAGGTCGAGCACCCGGTGACCGAACTCGTCACCGGCATCGATCTCGTCGAGGAGATGATCCGGGTCGCCGCGGGTGAAAAACTCCGTTTCACGCAGAAGGATGTAAAGCTCAACGGCTGGGCCATCGAAGCCCGCGTCTATGCCGAGGATCCGTATCGGGGCTTCCTGCCGTCGACCGGCCGCCTCACGCGCTATCGGCCACCTGCCTCAAAGCCCTCGCTCCGCAACGACACCGGCGTGTTCGAGGGCGGCGAGATTTCGGTGCATTACGATCCGATGATCGCCAAGCTCTGCACCTGGGCACCGGACCGCGCGCGCGCCATCGAAGGCATGGCGGAGGCGTTAGACGATTTCGAGATCGAGGGCATCGGCCACAATCTTCCCTTCCTCGCCGCCGTGATGCAGCATCCCCGGTTCCGCCAAGGGAGGCTCTCGACGTCGTTCATCGCCGAGGAATATCCCAAAGGCTTCACCGGCGTCGCGCCATCGGACGCCGATGCAAGGCTGCTGGCGGCCGTCGCCGCCGTGGTGAATTTCCGCGTGCAACAGCGCAACGTCCAGATTTCCGGCACGCTCGCCAATCATCCGCGCCAGGTCGGCGCCGATTGGGTCGTGACGTTCGACGGTTTAGCCGCCACGGCGCGCGTCGTCACCGACGATAAAGTTAGCATCGGCGATGCAACATTCACCTTTGCCAGCGACTGGCGGCCGGGCGCAAGTCACGCGATCTTCACCATTGGCGAAATCCGCATGGGGGTGAAGATTTCACCAACGGCTTCCGGCTGGCGCCTGCGCTGGCGTGGCATCGATGTGCTGGCCCATGTCAGAACCCCACGCGTCGCCGAACTCGCCCGCCTGCTGCCGGCTAAGCCTCCACCCGACACATCGAACCTGCTACTCTGTCCGATGCCCGGCGTGGTGACGGCGATCTCCGTCAGCGAGGGCGAAACCGTCGAAGCGGGGCAGGCGCTGGCCACCGTCGAGGCCATGAAGATGGAGAACGTGCTCAGGGCCGAGCGCCGGGCGGTGGTGGCGCGCATCGCAGTCAAACCTGGCGCCAGCCTCGCCGTCGACGACCTCATCATGGAATTCAGCGCTTAGGACATCGATGGGAACTATATGCGACCACAGATTCAGTACGTGAAGAGCAAGAATTTGAACATCGCCTACCAAGTGGTTGGCGATGGGCCGATAGACATCATCTATGTACCGGGCTGGGTGTCCAATCTTGATTACAATTGGGCGTCACCGCGTGTTGTGCATTTCTTCGAGCGCCTGAGCTCTTTCGCGCGGCTGATCCTGTTCGACAAGAGGGGCACCGGCTTGTCCGACCGCAATGTCGGGCACCCGACCCTGGAAGATCGCATGGAGGACGTTCACGCGGTCCTTGATGTGGTTGGATCAAGGCGCGCCGTGCTGCTCGGCACCTCGGAAGGCGGCCACATGTGCGTGCTCTTTGCCGCAACCTATCCCGAACGCACTACGGCACTGGTTCTCCACGGCAGTTACGCGAAGGGTGTTTGGTCGGCGGATTATCCCTGGGCGAGGACCCGGGACGAAATCGAGGACGAGCTAGCGGCAGTCGAGCGCGAATGGGGTGGTCCCTCGGACCTCAGCAGTGCCGCACCCAGCCTCGCCAGCGATGAAAACGAGCGCCAATGGTTTGCCAGCTTTCTGCGCAACGCCGCGACGCGGCAGGATGCGATTTCACTCTGGCGATTGAGTGTCGATGTGGACGTCCGCGACATACTTCCGGCCATTCACGTCCCGGCGCTGGTTCTCCACAGATCGGGTGATCGATGGGTGAAGACCGAAGAGGCGCGGTATCTGGCCGGCCACATCCCTGGCGCCAGGTTCGTTGAATTGCCGGGCGATGATCATGTGATCTGGGCTGGGGACACTGATCGGGCCGTTGACGAGATTGAAGAGTTTTTGACAGGCGTGCGCCCGACTCCCACCTCGCAGCGTGTTCTCCTAACGGTTCTGTTCACCGATATCGTCGGTTCGACCGCCATGGCAGCCGATGTGGGCGATCTCCGCTGGAAGGAATTGCTGAAACGCCATGACGCCGCGATCAGGACGGAGTTACTGCGCTGCGGCGGTTCGGAAGTCAAAACGACTGGCGATGGCTTTCTCGCTGCCTTTCAGGGGCCAACAAGCGCAATCCAGTGCGCCATCGCAGTCCGGGAACAACTGGCAACGCTGGGCCTGAAGGCGCGCGCGGCCTTACATACGGGAGAATGCGAACGGCAGGGCAGGGATTTGACCGGCATGGCGGTCCATATCGCTTCGCGCCTTCTGGGTCACGCAGAAGAGGGGGACGTCATCGTCTCCAGAACGGTGAAGGATCTCGTTGTCGGCTCCCGCTTTGTATTCGAGGAGAGGGGCGAGGTGGCGTTGCGGGATGTTCCCGGAAAATGGCAACTGTACTCCGTCAGTATTGCAAAAGTTGACTTCAAACCCCTTTCGCAATCTTGAGCTGCCTTCCACCCAGGCCCGTGAAGGTTCGGCTGCGGCAGGTCAGCACGATGACCTGCTGCTTCTGTCCGGCGCGGCTCAAGGCATCGAACATCTGCTCGATCCGCGCATCGTCGGAAAACACCAGCGCGTCGTCGAGGATGATCGGCACTTCGTCGCCCCGCTCGGCGATCATCGAGCCCATGGCGAGCCGCACCAGGACCGCGATCTGCTCGCGCGTGCCGTCCGACAGCCGCTCGAACGTCTCCGATCCCGGACCCGGCCGCTTGATGCCGGTGATGGTGAAGCCGTCGCCGAGCGCCAGTTCGGCGCTGGGAAAGACGTCGTTGAGATAAGGCAGCAGGTGACGGCGGAGCGGCGCGTTCAATTGCTCGCGGCGGCTGTTGTAGCTGGCCTCGATCGTGTCACGCAAAAGCTTCAGCGTTTCGACGCGCTCCGTCTGCCTGGCGCCATCGCGGGTGGCGAGGTCAAGCCGGGCGCGGAGATCCGCCACCTTTTCTCCCAGTCCGTCACCGCCGGCGGCCGCGATCTGCCCTTCCAGATGAGCGATGTGGTGATCGAGCCCGCTCAAGACCGCGCGCTGGTTCTCCACGCCCTCTTCAAGCCGCGTTACGCGATTGGCCAGGCGGGTGATTTCCTCCGTTGACGGAGTATCCTTCCGCCGCTCCTCGGCGACGATCGCCTTGGCGCGATGCTGGGCCTCGTCCCGGCGCCAGGCATCCTCCGCCTGCTGAATGATCTGGGCACGCCCGGTATCGGGCAGGTCCGCCACATCGGTGTCCAGCCGGTTCTGGATTTCGGCCCGTATTCCGCGCAGCCGCCCACGCTCGCTTGCAACCGATTCAAGGATCGCGTTCTGCGTTTCGGCTGATAGGTCGAGCTGGACGCGGCGCTCGCGGCCGGTCTTGCGCGCGGCCGAGAGTTCGTGCCGCCGCAGCTCGACCTTTTCACGATCGGGCAGTGCGGCAAGCTCAAGCTCGGCAAGCGTCAGCGCCACGCCGGCATCGATGCCGCCGATATCGGCGCGGAGCCCCGCCAGTTCCTCGGCGAGCCTGGTTTTCTTCACGCCGAGCGCCGCGCGTTCGGCATCGAGGCCGGCGGTCTCGTTTTCCAGCGCCAGGCGGGCGGCCCGGGCGCGGCGCAGCTCGGACGGAGTGATGGCGCCGCAACTTTCCAGCAACTGGTTGAGTTTCCGCGCGCAGTCCTGACGCTGCGAGGTCGCCGTCGCATGCGAGCCGGCGGGCGGTGAGACGGTGATCTTCACCTCTCCGCCGAGCTCGATGGTGACGGGATCGACGGCAACTCTGCTGGTGTCCGCCGCAATGCTTTGACCATCGACGAAAAGCGGAACGGGGGAAGCGCCCATGAATTCGATGGCGACCCGCGAGGCTCCGGCTTCGAGCCTCGCACTCAGATTGCTGATCTCGCGCTCGATCAAATCGAGCGAGGCCACCATCGCCTCCGTCGCCAAGCTGGCTTTCAGCGCGGCCCCGTTGCGCGCCAGCCGGTCTTCGAGGCCAGTGAGAACGGCAAGCCGCGCGGCCAGCCCGTCGCGCGCCGCCGCCCGCTCGATCGTCGCGGAGAGCCGTTGCAGCCGGCGCTCGTCGGCGTCCTCGGCCTCGGCTTCCTGGCGCAGCGACACGATGGCCGCCGTGGTTTCGCGGAGAATGGCGCGGGCGCTTTCTTCCTTTTCATCGAGAGTTGCGAAATCCGCCTGGAACGCCGCGCACCGCCTGCGGTTTTCATCGATGCGACCGGCCTTCTCTTGCAACGAGAGACAAGCGGAGCGGCTCGATTTCAGCAATGCATGGGCCAGTTCCTCGTCGGTCACGCACTGGGCGAGTACGGCGGCGGCGGCCTGGCCATTTTTCAGCGCCGTTCGCGCCTGCGCCAGTTCGGCGGCGAGGCGGTGAAGCTCCGCCGGGTCGGACCGCTGCCGGTGTTCGGCGCGGGCTTTCTGCAATTCGTCGAGATGGCGGTCGAGGTCGGCTAGCTTTCCTTGCGCCGTTTCCAACTCTGTTCCGAGTGTCCCCGCTCGCTGCAGCGCTTCGGCGAAGGCCCCGCCGCTCCGGGGCTTGCCCGTGTCGGTGATGAGACCTGACAATTCGTTCCCGAGTTGGCCCAAAATATGTCGTGCCCGTTCGCCACCAACGAGAGTGCCCACTTCGTTCTGGATCACGGTGTTGAGCGCCGTCCGCGCCGCTTCCGATGGTTCTGGCGCATCAAACGAATGCTTCTGCGCCACCCACAAGAGGCCGAAGGCCGCCTCGTCGACGGCGCGCCCGCCGCCAGGTGCGATGCCGAGCAGATCCCACACGGTTTCATCGGCCTCGCGGTTGCGCGCGATCTCGACCCCGTCGCAGCGGAGGCTAGCGGCAGCGCTCCTGAGGAACGACTTGCGGAGCTCGTAGCTTTTTCCGGCATGGTCGAAACCCAGCGTCACACTGACCGGCAGCGCCAGTCCTTCCGTCGCCAGATTCTTTACAGAGTCAACTTTGGTCGTATGGCGTTCGAACAGACACGCGCGGATCGCCTTGAAGAACGTTGACTTGCCCGCCTCGTTTGCGGCGGAGAGAATGTTGACGCTGGGGCCGAGGCCCTCGATGCGGGTGGGTACGCCGAAGCATCCGACGCCCTCGACCGCGACGCTGGTCAGCCTCATGGCCGCGCCGTCGACATCACGAACAGCCGCACCAGCGCGTCTTCGGCGCGGCGACGCTTCTCAGGCGCGAGCTCGGCGTTCTCCGCTATCGCCTTCAGCGTCTCGGCGGCTTCGCGCAACACGCCGTCGAAATCGATCGTTCCTAGATCGGAAGCCGAGGGCCGAGCCGTCAATCCTTCCAGATCGCAGTCGAGAT
>JANNSP010000020.1:0-7694 GCA_031402975.1 Hyphomicrobiales bacterium | reverse complement strand
CGCCGACCAAACCGGCCGACGTGCCGCGCGGGATATTTTGGGGCACTCTGGCGGGCTTCACCAGTTTCGTGTCGCATTCGGGGGCACCACCCTACCAGATGTATACGCTGCCGCAGAAAATGCCGAAGCTGGTATTCGCCGGAACCAGCACCATCCTGTTCGCCATCGTGAATGCGGTGAAGGTCATTCCCTACTGGGCGCTGGGACAGTTCAATCCGGGCAATCTCACGACGGCGGCGCTGCTGTCGCCCGTCGCGGTGGCCGGCGCCTTTGCCGGATACCAACTGGTGAAGGTCATTCCCGAAAAGGCGTTCTTTCGCCTGGTCGAAGTGGCGCTCGCGCTTTTGGCGGTGAAGCTCATTACCGATGCGGTGCTGGGGTAGCCATGCGGGTCGAACCAATCGCCGCGCTTGACTTGAAACTCGGCGAAGAGCGTTGGGATTTCGCGGAGAGGGAGCAGTCCTGCATCGCAAGGCACTGGCGCGAGATTTCCAGCCGGAATTCGCGCATCTGGAATGGCGAGGTCCTGATCTGCACCGGCTTCAAGGTCGAGCAGAAAGTACTGACGGCGCGGTTTGCCCGCACCGACTATGCGAGCTTCGTCGCCTGGCGTGACTGGGGCTGGCCCGACACGAGCGTTCTCAACTGTTTCGGCGCGCCGGCCGCCTTTTCCTCGGACGGAGCCTTGGTGTTCGGCGTGATGGCGGCGCATACGCTCAACGGCAACATGCTCTATCCGCCGTCGGGGTCGCTCGAACCCCGCGATATGCGCGACGACGGAAGTGTTGACGTGCTGGGCTCGATCGCCATTGAACTCATGGAAGAGACGGGGCTTGATGTCGCTGAGGCGGAGCAGGGGGAACTCTTCGCATTTTTCGACGGGCCGCGCCTGGCGATCGTCCAGAAGCTGGTGTTTCCCTTGAGCTACGAGGAGATCGAGGCCCGTTTCATGGCCCATGCGGCAACCCAGGCGGCGCCGGAACTGATCCGTCTCGAAGCCATCCGCGGAGTTTCCCAGATCGATTCAAGGATGCCTGGCTTTGCCCAGGAAATTGTCCGATATTTCTTCAAGCGAGGGCCCTCATGAAATTATCGTTCCATACGCTTGACGTGTTCACCACTCGCCGCTTCTGCGGCAATCCGCTGGCCGTGGTGCTCGACGCGGATGATCTGTCTGCGGATCAAATGCAGAGGATCGCGCGCGAGTTCAATCTGTCGGAGACGATTTTCGTCAGGAAGCCGTCCGATCCCGCCAACACAGCGAGTGTCAGGATTTTCCTGCCCCGCGCCGAGATTCCCTTCGCCGGGCATCCGACCGTCGGCTGCGCCATCCTGCTGGCGGAACGGAAATACAAGCCGGGCTGCAGTTTCGAAACTCTCATCAGGCTGGAAGAAGTGGCGGGCCTCGTGCCGGTCAAGGTCAGCCGCATCGGCGAGGTGGCGCGGGCCCAGTTCACGGCACCTGTCCTGCCGTTGCGCCTCGATGTGGCTCTGCCGTCGCCGGAAGCGGCAGCTCGGGCTTTGGGTCTGGCGGTAGCGGATATCGGTTTCGACGGTCACGCCATCAGCGCTCTTCAGGGCGGTCTCCGGTTTCTGTTTGTGCCGGTCGCTTCGCTACAGGCCCTGGCGGGCTCGCGGGTGATCGAGCCCCATTGGTCGAGCATAGTGGAAAGTATTGGCACATCGGGCGCCTATCTCTATGCGCGGGGCGGCGAGAACGCGAAGACATCCTTCCGTGCCCGCCTCTATGCGCCGACTGACGGCATTCCCGAGGACCCGGCGACGGGATCGGCCACCGCCGTTCTTGCGGCTCAATTGCTGGCGGCGGAAAAGCTGAGGGACGGAACGCACGCCTGGCCGCTGGAGCAGGGCTATGACATGGGGCGGCCGTCCGATCTCCATCTGGAGGCGGATGTGAAAGACGGCAAACTGACCGCCGCGAGGGTGGCGGGCCACGCCGTCGAGGTCATGCGCGGGACGTTGGAGATATGAAGCAGCTCGTGCTGATGGCCCATCTGGTCCTCATCGCCATGGGGACGGGCATGAGTTTTTCCAATCTGGTCAATATGCGATTGAGCCGCACACAGTCGGGCGACGTGGCGAAGGGGCTGCAGCTGCAGCGCCGCGCCATCGCCCGGATCGGAGATGGGGTTATCGCCTTCATCTGGTTGAGCGGCATCGCGCTCGTCTTCATCACCCTCGCGCAAGGGGGAAGCGTGGCCTCGCCGGCGTTCACTGCCAAGCTGGGATTCGTGCTGCTGCTGACGGCGTGCCACGGCCTGGCGCGGGCGACCGCGAGGCGGCTGGCGGCCGGACCCGATCCTGCATTGTTCGCGCGGCTTGAAATGCTGATCGGCGGAGTCTGGCTATCCGCCTTGGCGGCGATCGTGCTGGCTGTCGCCGCCTTCGGGATCTGACTCGCTCTATTCGATATTGAGCATGGCCTTGGCCTCGGCGGTGACGTCGAGGCCTTCCTGTTCGTTGCCGGCCTTGCACAATTGCGCCGCCTGGGCCCGCATATCCTGCACCTGGGCGCGCTCGTCCGGCGCCAGCTCCATGCCGTCCAGTGCCGTGTCGATCTTGGCGATATCGACCTCGCACTGGCCGGCAAGGGCCTGGCCGGCAAAGCTTGCCGCCAGAAACAGGGCGAGCGCCGCGGTCTTACATGCCAAGGAGGGCCAGCGCCTCATTGAGGGCCGTCTCGGAAGCGGCATGATCGCCCGCGTCATGCGCGGCCTTGCCGGTTTCATACAGCGCCATGACCTTGGTCTTGGTGGCATCATCGACGGTTGCCGTCTTCATGGCTTCGTCGATCTTGCCCATCAGCGCCGGGCACACTTTGGCGTAGGCCGGCATGGCGAGCGCCGCCGTCATCATGGCGGCGAGGATCAGTTTCTTCATGGGGGTTTCTCCCGTTGTTGGACGAGCCATGTTGAAACCGTTTACGTGGCTTTTGCAAGGCTAGCCCGTTCCCGTCACCAGAAGGTGAACAATCGCGGCCCGGCCGGGCCGGCTTGCCAGTGCGGGTCCTTGCTGGCAGTCTCCGGAACCATGGCTCTCCTGTCAAGACTGTTCAGCGGCGATGCGCTCCTCGAAGCAGCCGCCATTTCCGATCCGGCCCATATCGTTCCAGGGGCGAGGGGGCCGCATGTGGCCAAGATCCAGCAGGCGCTGGTCGATCTCGACGGGGCCACGATCGCAATAGATTCAGCCTACGGACCGGCGACGGCCGCCGCTGTCCTGGCCTACAAGCAGAAGCGTGGAATCATCAATTTCAGCCGTCAGACATCGGCCGACAACATCGTTGGCAAAATGACGATGACGGCGCTCGATCTCGAAATGCTGGCAAAGGAGAACATCCCCGCCGGGCCCATTCAGGTCCGGGCTATCGATCCGCCGTTCCGGGGTGCCGCGCCGGCGGAGGAGGTCGCGCAAGCCAGGCTCAGCCGTCTCACCACGCCCCGCTCCAACCTCCTGCTGGCCTTCAACTTCGACGTGGACCTGACGAAAATCCTGCCCAGCGGGCCTGCCGTCAAACTGAGGCTGGAGCCGCGAACCACCGGCACGATCGAGGTCACCAACGGCAATGGCGCTTTCGTGCGCTGCGACAACGAAAAACGAAAAGGCGACGTGAGCAGGAGAACCTGCATGATTTTCGATCCAGCGAATCCGGCGGATCCCAATCTCCGGTTGCGACTGATTCCCGATCCCGTGGCCTCCGATCCCGACCTGGAATTTGGCGGACGCATCAGCCTGTCGAAGAGCCCGCAGAAAATCAGCGTGGATGCTTTCAATCCCGGCAATGCCTTCATCGACATTTCCAATGGAATTTCGTCGCAACTCATCACGGTGGAGGTCCGTGCCCCGCGCAAGGGCGAGGTTCCCGGCAGTCCCCCTACGGTGGTACACGCCGATTCGAAAGGATTCCTGTCGGCCGATACGGGAACGCGCACCGTCGGGCGCCCGGTCAATCCGAGAAACGCCGGCAGAAAGATAAATCTGGCGGGAGAACAGGAGACGCCGGGGTTTGAGGATTATACTGCGGACCTGAATTTTTCCGGTCACCTGGAATTCCCGGGCCGGACCAGAATAACCTTCAGGCCGTTTACCAACGACAGCGATCCCGCTGCGGGAGTGAAAAACGGCGAGGCCGGCAATATCTGCATCAAGGGCGCGCCCATAACCGACATCGTCATCGGCGAGATTCGGCGGATCAGAAGTCCCGGATGCAGGCTCACGTTTTTAAGTGGAAGGGACGACGACAGGGATATTCAAACATTGATCGCCGCGTTTCCGGGCGCCACCGAGATCGACCGTCTGAACGGCCCAAGAGATTTCGCCATTGTCCTGGAATTGATCTAGCCGCCGCCGCGAGGTCGATTCAATATGCCGCGGTGGCCAGCAGGGCATCGACTTCCCCCCGCTGCGGCATCGAGGGCGCGGTTCCGGCGCGGGTGACCGAGAGGCCCGCCACGGCGTTGCCGAAGCGCGCCGCTTCGAGCGGGGACTTTCCCTCCGCGATGGCGACGGCGAAACCGCCGTTGAAAGCATCGCCCGCACCCGTCGTTTCGACCACCTTCATGCGGAACCCCGGCACCAGCAGTGACTGAGTTCTATCGTGCAGCAGGACACCCTGTTCGCCCAGCGTGATGACGGCCGCTTTCGCACCCATGCGCAGAAGGATCGCTGCGGCTTCTCGGGCCTCATCGATTGAGTTGACCGGATGCCCGGTCAATTCGGCGGCCTCGGTTTCGTTCGGCGTGACATAGTCGCATAGCGCCAGCATGGCGGCATCGACGGGGGCGGCGGGGGCCGGATTGAAGATCGTGGTGACGCCGTGGCGCCGGGCGATCTCGAGGCCACGGCGGGCGGCGGCGATCGGCTGTTCGAGCTGGGTGATGAACACCTTCGAGGCGGCGATGGTGGCCTCGGCCTTCTCCACCATCGCAGGCGTGATCGAGGCGGCGGCCCCGCTTTCGACGATGATGGCGTTATCGCCCGATTCCGACGAGACGAAGATGAAGGCGGCGCCTGTCGGCTTGTCCTGACTGAACGTTACCTGCGAGGTGTCGATGCCGTCGGCGCCCCACGTCCTGACCGCGATATCGGCGAAGGCATCGCTGCCGACGCAGGTGATGAGGCTGACCTTGCCGCCGGCCCTGGCCGCCGCCACCGCCTGGTTCGAGCCCTTGCCGCCCGGCCCCATGGCGAAGCCTTCGCCCAAAATGGTTTCGCCCATCACCGGCAGGCGCCTGGCGCGGAACGAGAGATCGGCCACGAAAATTCCGAGGATCGAGATGAGCGGCATGGCGTCGTCCAATAAGAGGGGGTGCGATTGACTTCTGGCGCGTGTGTTGCATAGTCATAACCATCCTCGCGGCGGCCCGCAATCGAAGCGGCATCGCCCCGGTGGGAAAGAGATAAAGACAAACGCACAGGGAGTGAACGCAGTAAAAGTGGAAATCTACGACCGGCTGATGAAGATGAATCGCCGCTCCTTGCTCAAGGGCGCCGTGGCGCCTTCCACCGTGTCGGCCGCGGGCGGCTTCGGCCTTCTCTCGACCAAGGCGATGGCTCAGGCCGAAGTGCGCGCCGAGATTCTCAAGATTCCGGGCGTCGACGCGGGTTTGCCGACGGACGAGCATTGGTAAAAGGTGGGTGTGCGCTGGAAGAGACGAATCGACTCGCCGCAGTCTAGTATGACGCCTCAAGCGGGCCAATTGACTGACGGCTGAACAATCATGGGCAAACTCGCGTCCAAGCCGATCCTCCTCAAGGTCTCCGGCGAAGTGTTGATCGGTGCACAGCACGTCCACGAACATCCGCGACGCCTCGCGAATTGACATTGATAGTTTAGTGGAGACAGCGTCCCGGTCCCCGCGCCGCCCAGTTTCGAGGAATTCGTCAAGGCAGGATTCGGCAGCTCTCCTGTCAGCATCGCTCCCCAGTCCATCACTTTATTGTCGCCGATCCAACACGTATCCACAAAGGCATCGCATTTGCTGATAGTGTGCCAAAAAAACGCTTCCCCGCGGTTGCGCCACCAAATAGTGGCACTACCACCGTTTTCTTGATTTCGCCTGGAGAGAAAGTTACAGTTTGTGACACCGCCGCGAAATCGACCCCGGCAATCGCGGAACCGTTGACAGTCTTGAATTTTACGAACTCTGGTTTGTTGCCTGCTGAGCTAAGTGTAACGGTAAAAACCGCTGTCGAACCCAAAATAACTGCATTGGTGACTGAAGCTTGGCGCAGCTTGGAATTGATACGAATCGAACCGAATAGCGCTGACTTCAAACCCTCACAGTGTTGCACAAAGTCTGCCGAAAAATTCTTGACTTTTCCATTTGGGTGGAAATCGGCTTGGTGTACAACGAAGTTGCCCGTTAATGTGTTGCAACCGCGGCCGCGACCAATAACAGTTAACCCTGGCAGTCCTGGCGGGGCTGGAAATCTAACTGCGCTCTTGTAAATTCCAGGCAGTAGCACACCGTTGTTGGGTGCAGCAAACCATAGTGACCAATTATGGGGATGTGAGGTCCATATGCGGACCCAATTTTCAAAGTGTCGATATCCGTCGAACTTAGCGGTAGCAGCCGTCTCAAGCCAGGATAGACCGGACCCGACAAAATCTTGGGGCTGGCTGTTTATGGCAAGTACCGTCATCGGGCTGTGGGGATCGAGAATATTCACTCTGGCCTTACCATCACCAATCGCTGTACCATCTTTCTGGCTAAGCTCAACGGTGAATGCCCGGTTTCCACGGGCGACCAAGTCGCCGATTATTGGCACTGAAATCAGTTTTGCAGTTTCATCCGGCTGGAAAACGACCACTCCTGATTTCCTTACGTAGTCGATCCCTCTTCGTGCTGTGTCATCGACCGTTGTAAAATAGACGGACTGAATGCGGGTGCTTGGTTTCGACAATGAAACCACGGCTAACGCATCGCTTTCTCCCGCAATGCCCTTGAGTGTCGTTGCGTTGCCAACTGAGACTCGCGGTACCGTAGACACGGCAGAATTGAATCTTACCGACCCATACATCGGCGCTACACTGAAATCACATAGCTGTTCGAAATCGACGGCAAGCCTCTGCACATTTCCGCTACTGTCGAGTACGAATTCAGAAACGAGAAAGCGGCCCGAGACACGATTGCAGCCGCGACTGCTGCCCGAGACGTCAATGCCGGCTTGGGTTGGCGAATTGAAGGGAATGCGCCGCGCCCCTTCATACTGACCACGGCGAAAGTTTTCGCGATGGGGCGCAGAAAACAACAAATCCCAGGCGATCTGGGAATTGTTCTGTGAAATGTGAATCCATACGCCAGAAATCGATGGCGCTGGTTGGACAAAAATCGTCGCATTTGCGGGCGTGTAACTCCACAGTCTACCGGAACCGACATAGTCGCCTCGGGTACTGTCGAGTATTACCTCGGTCTTCGGTGTGGCGAATACCTGCTGCCCACCCAAAATACAAAGGAATGCGGCCAGCAAGATACTTGTCAGGCATTTTGGAGAAAATTGCATCATGGGACGCGATGCTAATCGGTGATTAGGGCGTGTCATCATTTCAGCCAAGCGAGAGCGCAGACCAGATGCAAGCCTGCGAGGAAATTGCGCGCGGTCTTTTCATAGCGGGTCGCGATGCCACGGAACTGCTTGATAAAATTGAAGAAGCGCTCTACCAGATTGCG
>JANNSP010000019.1:0-14517 GCA_031402975.1 Hyphomicrobiales bacterium | reverse complement strand
CTGGCTCCGCTGTCGGTGTGGTGCAACTGGTTCGCCTGGAGCCCGGTTTTGTCGCTCGGCTGCGCCATCGCCGCGGGCTACATCCTCAATGCGCTGTTTCCCATTCCGCTGTTCATGGAAAATTCGCCCGAGGTCTTGGCCTGGCTCGCCGATCCGGCCAATGCCGGCAAGGTAGCGGCCGACGCCATTGCGGCCGTGACAAGTGCCGCGACGCCGGCGATCCGCACCTGGGAACTGGCGGGAATTCCCATTCCCGGCCTCGGCACCATGCATTTCAACACCACCTTCGTGATCGGCGCCATCCTGATGCTGATCATGTTCTGGATTCAGCACCGGGGCATCGCCTCGACCGCGAGCGCCCAGAAATATCTGGCGATCATCGTGCTGGTTCCCTTGCTCCTCGTCGGCCTCGTGCCGATATTCACGGGCGCCATCGATACCACCAATTTCAGCGGGCTGGTGCCACCCACCGCGGCCTATTCCGGGATCGACGGCACCTGGTCGATCGGCGGCTGGACGCTGTTTCTCGGCGGCCTCTACATCGCCGCCTGGTCGACCTACGGCTTTGAAACCGCGGTCTGCTACACCCGCGAACTGAAGAACCCGAAGACCGATACGTTCAAGGCGATCTTCTATGCGGGCCTGCTGTGCTGCCTGTTCTTTTTCCTCATCCCCTTCTCGTTCCAGGGGGTTCTGGGACATCAAGGCATGCTGGCGCCTGGCATCGTCGATGGCACCGGCATCGGCGAAGCCCTCGGCAACATGGTGGGCGGCGGCCGGGCCATCACCCAGGTCTTCGTGATCCTGATGATCCTGGCTTTGTTCCTCGCCATCATGACGGCGATGGCCGGTTCGTCGCGCACTCTTTATCAGGGCTCGAAGGACGGCTGGCTGCCGCGCTATCTGACCCAGGTCAACGAGCATGGCGCGCCGACGCGGGCCATGTGGACGGATTTCGCCTTCAACCTGTTCCTCCTCGCGCTGGCGTCGGATCTGGCCGGCTACTTCTTCGTGCTGGCCATTTCCAATGTCGGCTACATCATCTTCAACTTCCTCAATCTCAATGCGGGCTGGATCCACCGCATGGATTCGGGCCATATCGAGCGGCCGTGGAAGGCGCCAACCTGGCTGATCGGCGTCAACACCGTGCTGGCTTTCGTCAACGCCGTGTTCTTGGGCGCCGGAGCCAAGGTGTGGGGCTATTCGACCGCGCTGTGGGCCGGGCTGATTTTCGCGGCACTCATCATTCCGGTGTTCTACTATCGCCACTACATCCAGGATGGCGGACGGTTTCCCAAGGGAGCGCTGGCCGAACTGGGGCTCAAGGAAGGCGACATGGGCGTGCGGAAAGCCGGCGTGCTGCCCTATCTGACGCTCGCGGCCGGGGCTGCGGTGGTGCTGTTTTCCAACTGGTTCTTCCAACTGCCATCGTAAAGGGTGCTGCTTCGGCGGAACTCCGCTGCGACCTGTCCTTGACATTCCGTACACAGCGTTGTTTCCTGCCAGATAATAAAATTGCCCCGTGGCGATGAGTCGGAATTGGGGCGGGCATGCGCGGGCTGCGGGGAACAGCGTGCCTATCGGGAGGGAACCAAATGTCTGACCTCAATCAGAGGATTGAGGCCATGTATCGCGGCGATGTGCGCGGTGCCTGGCTACTCGTTGCACTTTTGTGGATCGTCATTCTGTTCGTGTTGTTCATGTCGTGGCCGCACATTCCCGACAACGGGGTCAAGCTCGTGGTCACCATCGCCGCCGCCGCCGTGCTGATTTTCAATACAGCGGCGATCTGGGCCATGGTCCAGCACTACGGCGAGGACAAGCAATTCATCTACGGGCTCGACATCAAGCAGCTTGACGCCATGCGCGACAGCAAGCGCTGAGGGAGGACACCATGGCCAAATACATTCCACCCGAACAACCCAAGGCGATGCAGATCGCCGATATCGTCTTTATCGTGGTGGCGATTTTCGCCGCCCTGTGGCTGCCGCTCAAGGCTGGATGGGCGGGCGCCGCCAAATCCATCGATCCCATTGAAAACCCGACCTGGGAGACGCTCAGGCAGACGCCGGCCATGGTCGAGCAGTGGGTCAAGCTCGGCTATGCCGATGCCGCCTCCGCCCACGACATCATCCAGAACCGCTTTCACTACGACATCGACTGGCTGCAGCTCGTCATCATGGCGGTGGTGGTCATCGGTTACTTCGTTTTCCTGTTCCGCGCTTCGGACAAGGAATACCGCGAAGTGATCGCCGAAAAATTCGACGGCAAGTGAGGGGAACGGATCATGTGGATCGCTTTATCCTATCTGTGCTGGGCCGGTTCCGCCGCCCTTGCCGCCTGGATGATATTCGACTGGTTCAAGACCGACAGCGCCTATTCGGAAGAGATGCTGACATCCTCGCGTGAAGGCGAGATCGAAGCGGTTCAGGAAAAGCACAAGGTCTAGGGGGAACACCATGGCACAAGCTGCAACGGCGGCCGCCGATCCGGCCAAGAAAGTCTCCCTGCTCCGCGTCCTTGGACCAGCACACGTGTGGGCGCTAGGCGTGGGCATCGTGCTGGTCGGCGAATTTACCGGCTGGAACTTTTCCGCCGACAAGGGGGGAGCGCTCGCCGCCCTCATCGTCTGCTGGGTGATCGGCCTTCTCTACACGGCGGTCGCCATGATCGATTCGGAAGTGACCTCGACGGTCGCCGCGGCCGGAGGGCAATATGCCCAGGCCAAGCACGTGGTGGGGCCGCTGATGGCCTTCAACGTGGCGCTCTATCTGGTCTTCACCTACACCATGCTGGAAGTTTCTGACGCCATCCTTGTCGGCGACCTCATCGTCACGGTGGCCGGTACCGAAGGGCTGACGCGGCACGCCTTCGTGGTATTTACCATCGTGGTTCTGGCCTGGCTCAACTACCGCGGCGTGCTGATGACGCTCAACGTGAACTTCGTCATCACGGCCCTCGCCTTCCTGTCGATCGTCGTTCTGTTCTTCTCGGTGTCGCCGTGGAGCCAGGGCACGGTGCTGAGATTGGGAGAAATGGTGACGCCTGAAAACGCCCTGCCCTATGGCTGGATCGGCGTCATCGCCGCCTTCCAGTTCGGCATCTGGTATTATCTGGGGATCGAGGGAACGACCCAGGCCGCCGAGGAAGTGCGCTCGCCATCCCGCGCGCTCCCCTATGGCACCATGGCCGGCATGATCACCCTGCTGATCGCCGCCGCCATGACCTGGTATGTCTGCGCTTCGCTGCTGCCCTGGGAATATCTCGGCTTCACCTTCTTCCCGCTCTACGACGCCGCCCGCGTCACCGGATCGCCGACGCTGGAATTCCTGCTGTTCTGGGGAACGGTGCTGTCGGCGGTGGCCTCGGCCAATGGCTGCATCAACGATTCGGCCCGCGCCTGGTTCTCGCTCGGACGCGACCGCTATTTGCCAACCTGGTTCTCGGCGGTGCATCCCAAATACCGCACCCCCTACCGGGCGATCCTGTTCCTCCTGCCGATAGCACTCGCCTTCGCCTTCATCGCCGACCTCAACCAGGCGATCACCTTCTCGATCCTGTCGGGCGTGCTGCAATATACCTTCATGTCGGTCAACATCATCATGTTCAGGAACAAGTGGCCGCTGGGCTCGATCCGCCGCGGTTATACGCATCCCTTCCACCCGCTGCCCGCGATCGTGCTGTTCGTGCTCTGCGTCATCACCTTCTTCGCGATCTTCCTGGGCTTCGGTTCGCAGCTCACCGCCATGGTGGTGTTCTATATCGTGGTGTCGCTGTGGTTCCACTTCTACCGCTACAAGTTCGTCAAGCGCGGCGACCAGTTCACCATGCCGTGGCCCAAGCCCCGGGGGTATTGACCGCCGGTCGCGTCCAGATCGTCTGATGTGGCAGACGATTCTCGGAATCATCGCGACGCTGGGGCTTTCGGCGCTGCTGGCGCGGCAACTGCTCGAACAGATGTGGGCGAAACGCGACGCCCCGGCGCGGTTGTTCGGCGGTGTCCAGAATTTGTTGCAAGACCCGGAGATCGCCGCCGGTGAAGCCGTAGGCTCGCACCGGCTGTCGGGACGCTATCGCGATCTGCCGGTGCAGGTTCAGACCGTGACCGACACTCTCAACGTCCGCAAACTGCCGAGCCTCTGGCTGATGGTGACGATTGCAGCACCACTCCCCATAACTTCCACCTTCGATCTGATGATGCGGCCCGCGGGGCCGACCACATTCTCCAATTTCGATCATCTGCCGGTGACCATCGAGCGGCCCCCGAATTTTCCCGAACAGGCGGCGATCCGCACCGACGATCCCCAGCACTTGACACCCCCGCATGTGATCGCCCCCCATCTGGAGCCGTTTTTCGGAGGCCGCGCCAAGGAACTGCTGATCACCCCCAACGGCATCCGCATGGTCGTTCTTCTGGGCGAGGCGGACCGCGCCCGCTATGGTGTGTTCCGCCAGGCGGAATTCGGCGAAGCCGTCATCGAGGCGGAGTTGCTGACCGATATTCTCGACCGCCTGATTGCTCTCCGGAACGCGATTATCGACTGGCACGGGAAAAATTGATGACCGACGCTCCAAGAAATCCCCGCCTGGTGCTGGCCGCCGCCGTCTTTCTGCCTGGATCGGGCCATGTCCTCATGGGCCTGGCGCCGCGGGGGCTGATGTTCCTGTTTTTCATCATCGTGCTGAGCTGGGCCGGCAACCACGTGATGCCGGACACAGCGAGCTTTTTCGGCCGCCATATTGGCGGAATCTTCATTTATGGCCTGTCGGTGATAGATGCCTACAAACTGGCGCGCATCCGGTGGGAGATCAGCAGATACAATGAAGCCGGGAAGGATGCGCCATGACGCCACGGGCATTCGGATGGTGAGGGAATCATCTGACATGGCCACCTTTGACTACGTGATTGCCGGCGCAGGCTCGGCTGGATGCGTTCTGGCAAACCGGCTCTCCGCCCAAAGGGATGTGACCGTGTGCCTGCTGGAGGCCGGGCCCGCCGCCAATTCACTCACCATCCGAATGCCGGCGGCTTTGACCTTTCCGATTGAAAGCAAGATCTACAACTGGCGCTACGCAAGCGAGCCTGAACCGCATTTGAACAACCGCCGCATCGGCCAGGCTCGCGGGCGCGGCCTGGGCGGAAGTTCAGCCATCAATGGCATGGTCTGGGTGCGCGGCAATCCGAAGGACTATGACGGCTGGAAGGACTTCGGCATCAAGGGCTGGTCGCATGCCGACTGCCTGCCCTATTTCAAGAAGCTCGAAACCTACCACGGCACGCCGTCGCCGGAGCGCGGCCGCGATGGCTTGGTCAGCGTCGTGGAGAGCAAGGGCGATCATGTTTTCTACGATCGGTTCTTGCGCGCCGGCGAAACCTGGGGATTGCCGCGGGCCAGAGACTACAACAGTGGGCCACAAGACGGCACGCATTTGACTCAGGCCAACATTCGCGATGGTGTTCGCTGCAGCGCGGCCGAGGCCTATCTGAGGCCGGTAAAAGATCGTTCCAATCTCACGGTCAAGACCGATGTCTTCGTCAACAAACTGCGTCTCGATGGCCTGAAAGTCATTGGCGTGGAGTGTGTGATCAATGGCGCCACCGCGATGATCGAGGCGCGGCGCGAGGTGATTGTGAGCACCGGCACGATCGCCTCTCCGCAATTGCTCATGCTCTCCGGCATCGGCCCGGCCGATCACCTGCGCCAACGCGGCATCGAGGTTGCGCATGATCTGCCGGGTGTCGGCGAGAACCTGCAGGACCACATCGTTGCGCCCCTGCGCTACAGCTGCAGCAAACCCGTCTCTATCAACAACCAGCTCGGATTGCTCGGCCGCGCCAGGATTGGTCTGGAGTGGCTGTTGTTCAAGCGTGGCCTGGGCGCATCCAACTTCTTTGAGGTGGGCGCTTTCTTTGACGGCGGATCGGGCGCTTCCTACCTCAACATGCAGCACGAATTCCTGGGCTTCCTCGCCGACTTCCAGGATGGCAAAGTTGTTCTCGGCGATGGCTTCCAGTATTTCGTCAGCCAGATGCGGCCCCACAGTCGCGGCCGCATTCGCCTCAAATCAGCCGACCCAAGGGCCCATCCCGCCATTCACTTCAACTATCTCGACGATGAGCGCGACGTGCAGGAGATGGTTGACGGCATCAAGCGCACCCGCGAGATGGCCGCGCAGAAGCCGTGGGATGAATTCCGCTCCGCCTCGCTTGATCCCGAGCTCGACGGCGCCAACGATGCCGGCATTGCCCGCTGGCTGCGCAATGCGGCAAACACCGAACACCATCCCGCCGGTACCTGCCGCATGGGCACAGACACCATGGCCGTCACCGACGGAGAAGGCCGCGTGCATGGCATTGATGGCTTGAGAGTTGTCGATGGCTCCATCATGCCCCGCGTGCCCACCGCCAACATCCAGGCGCCGATCATGATGGTGGCGGAGAAGATCGCCGATGGGATGGTGAAGAGTAGCGGCTAATTCCTGACAACACACCGCCGAAGCCTGTCGAGAAACGCGCGGTCCACTTCGAAATCATGGGCGATGCCGTAGGGTTGGTTGGTCTGGCGCACGAAGTTGCGCAAATCCAACAGCGTGGCGTCCACATCGTCCCAAGTCAGCCCCATGCTTTGCGGCCTGATGTCCACGCCGATGTCCGCTACGGCTTGCCGCAGTTCATCGGCCCGGCGGCCGTGCATCAAGGCGCCTGCGACGAGGCCGAGGCAGACGGCCTGGCCATGCAGGAATTTCACGGCGGTGCGGGCTTCCAAAGCATAGAAGATGAAATGTTCGACGCCTTCGATGTGGCGCGGGCACCATCCGGCGCCATGATAGGACGCGCCACCCCATTTGAAGGCTTCGACGATGAGGTTGATACCTTCCGGCGTCTGATCGTGAATGGCCTGTTTCCCGGCAAGCGCGGCCTCGGCCAGTTTCAGTGAATGGGCCGCAAGCCCCGCATCATAGGGCCAGCGCGCTTCGCATTTGCCGATGCGATCGGCATATTCCCAATCCCAGACTCCGGTGAAGAAGCAGAACACATCGCCGATGCCCGCGCGGTTGATGTGTCTGGGCGCCGCTTGCAATATGCCGAAATCGAAATACACGCATTCGGGAATGGCCCAGCCGACATATCGCACGATCCGGTTGTCGCGTATGCCAGCCCTATGACCATACACGGCGTCAACGGAGAGCGACGTCGGAAACTGGTGGAGCTTCAGATCCAAACGCCAGGCAAAATATTTCGCCGCGTCGATGGCCTGGCCGCCGCCAAGACCGATGATGGAGGCATAGCCCGTGAATTGCGGCAGGGCCGCTTCAAGTTCATCGCGTTCCATGCCACGCACAAACCAAACGGGCGTGCCTTCCGGAAACTGCGCCTTCAACAGCGGCCACAAGTCCTCCATGGTGACGGCAATATAGGGACCGGCCACGAAATTTGGAATTTCCGCCAGCAGGTTGCGGCCAAAGGCGGTGCGGAAGGCTTTGATGTCTTCTGGCTTGACGGTCATTTTGAATCAGATGCGCTTTTCCGTCTGGGGATCAAAGAGGTGAATGTGATTGGCGTCGGCATGCAGTGTGAGTTTGGCGCCTGCCTTTGGCAGCGTCGAGGGCGCGCAGCGCGCCGTCACCCGGCTGCCCGCGATGCCGCCAATCAGGTAAGTGTCGGAGCCCAGGGTTTCAGGCACGAGAAAGTCAAACCGCAAGGGCTGGGGCTTGGTCATTGAACCTGCCCGCGAGTCATCGGTCAGGTCTTCCGGCCTGAAGCCGGCGAGAACCGAACGTCCGTCTTCCAGGGTAAGCGGCTTGACCGTCTCTATCGGTTGTCCATCCGCCAGCCGCAGCGCCCCTTTGGTCACGGTGGCGGGCAGGAGATTGATCTGCGGGGAGCCAATGAAGCTTGCCACAAAAACATTGGCCGGCCGCGAGTAGAGATCTTCCGGCGTGCCGGCCTGGGCGATGCTGCCGCCCTGCAGGCAGACGATGCGATCGGCAAGTGTCATGGCCTCGGTCTGGTCATGTGTCACGAAGACCGAGGTCATGCCGAGGTCGCGATGCAGAAGTTTAATCTGGGTTCGCACTTCCATGCGCAACTTGGCGTCAAGATTCGAAAGTGGTTCGACGAACAGAAAGAGCCGGGCTTTCCTCGCAAGCGCGCGCCCCATGGCAACGCGCTGGCGCTGGCCGCCGGAAAGGGCGCGCGGTTTTCTCTCCAGATAGGGCTCGATCTGCAGGAGTCTGGCAACTTCCCGCACGCGCGCCCGGCGTTCGGCGGCCGGCACGCCATTCATCTTGAGTCCGAAGCCGATATTGGCTTCAACGGTCATGTTTGGATAGAGCGCGTAGTCTTGGAACACCATGGCCAGATTGCGCTCGCGGGCCTCCATCCCGTTGACGACTTCGCCGGCAATGCTGATTTCACCATGGGTGATGTCTTCGAGACCTGCGATCATCCTGAGGATTGTCGATTTGCCACAGCCCGATGGACCTACCAGGACGACGAATTCACCGTCAGCGATATCAAGATTGATGTCGCGAACAACCGATTGCGATCCGTAGGATTTGCCCACGCCCGCCAATGAAACAGTTGCCACTTCCCATCCCCATGTCGTGGCCTGGTGAAATGGCCAACCATTTTGGCGCAATACTGCGCATTCAGCCCTGGCTTTGTCAATTCGCAATTCGCCAGGACGGACTGAAAAGCGATCGCGGTCCCAAAAGCATACTATTTCTGTTGGATTATGGGCAATCATCAATGGCCGGATTTCCATTGACAATGGTTGACCTTTTGTTATTCACTGCTGGTCATGCCGCAGTGTTTGAGACAATTCGACGCCACGGCATGGTGCGGCCGGGGGACGGCCTGCGTCCAGACCGAGACACCCGGCATCACAGGAGGAACTCATGCCATTCAACAAAAAAATTCTGTCAGCCGCCGCAGTGCTGGCAACCATGACGACATTTTCCCACGCGGACGATCTCAATCTGTTTCTCAGCCCGTCGCCTTCATCGACGGCCATTCAATCCTTCATTCCCGCCTTCGAAAAGGCGACTGGTCACAAGGTACAAGTCACTGAAATACCTTATGGCGAGATGCACCAGAAGCTGATGCTGTCCGTGCAGCTGAAGCAAGGGCAGTATGACGTGGCCCAGTTCGACAACTCATTCCTCACGCCCTTTGGCGCGGCGGGCACGATGCAGCCGCTTGACAATCGGATCGCTGCGTCCAAGGAATATGACATTTCCGATTTCGGCAAGGGCCAGCAGGACTATGGCAAGCACAAGGGCCAGACGCTGGGCCTGACGCTCTCCACGGAGCCTTTCATTCAATGGTACCGGACGGACATCTACGACGCCCTGGGATTGAAGCCCGCGACGACCTGGGATGAATACAAAGCCAATGCAAAGGCTGTGAAGGAATCAGGCAAGGGCGATGGCGCGATATTCGGTTTCGGTCCCAACGTCTCCTGGTGGTGGATGACAATGGTGTGGAGCTTCGGTGGCCACCTCTATGACGAAAACTACAATCCCACAGTCAATTCGCCAGAGGCGATTGCGGGCACGCAGTTCCTCAAGGACATGCTGGCCTATGCTCCCGAAGGCGCGATCTCCGCCACCAGCGACGATGCGACCATCAAGTTCCTGTCGACCGACATTGGCGCAATGGTTCAGTATTCGGGCTATTGGGGCATGCTGCTTGATCCTGCCAACCAGAAACACCTGGGCAAGATCGGGACAGCGCCAATGCCAAAGGGCGCGGCCGATGTCACTCATCTGGCCGGTTGGAACATTGGCATTCCCACCGATGCCAAGAACCCGGATGCGGCCTGGCAGTTCCTCGAATTCGTGCTTGGAAAGTCAAACGCCAAGAACTACCTCAATGCTGGCGCGGCAGCGATCGGGCGCAAGTCGATCACCGGCGATCCTGAATTGGTAGCGAAGTATTCCTACCTGCCCGTGCTCGACATTCCCGAAGGCACGCGCATCGAGCGCTATCCGCAAATCCGCGTATGGCCGGAGTTTGAGAAGGCCGCGCTCGACACTTTGGCGGGCATCATGAATGGCTCCGTTGACGTCAAGGCGGGCCTCGATGCCCTCAACGAAACCGAGAAGCCCATCCTGGCGCAAGAGAACGCGAAGTAAAGCGCCGGCCCGCCAACAGGGGTGTGGATCGGCCACACCCCCAACGCTTCGAGAACCGAGCGATGTCAGCCCCCCGCGGTGGACCAGGGTCCAGGAGTATTGAAAGCGCCAATGCCAGGCTCGCCGGGATTCTGGTGTTGCCGGCCTGGTTCTTGATTATCCCGGTTTTCGCCTTGCCCATCCTGGGGGCTTTCTACCTCTCGTTCCGCAATGAAACGCTTGGCGCATTTGTGACGGCGCGGTTCATTGGTTTCGGGAATTACCTTCAGGCCTTGATGGATCCACGATTCTGGGACTCCATTTGGGTGACCTTGATCCTGATCCTTTTGGCTCTGATCGTTCAAATCCCGCTGGGTATCGGACTTGCCGTTCTGCTGCATCGCAATCTCGCCGGCACGCAGTTTTTCCGAACCGTTCTCATTGTCCCGATGTTGCTTACGCCCGTGGCCGTCGGGTTGATGTGGCGTTTTATGTTCGATGCCGACCTCGGAGTCATCAATTGGGCGCTCGATCGGATTTACGTTCATGGGCCCAACTGGATGGGTTGGCGCTGGCCGGCCATCATGGCCGTGACGATCGTTGACAGCTGGCAATCGATCCCCTTTGTGATGTTGATCACGCTGGCCGGCCTGGCGGGATTGCCGAAAGGTCCCCGCGAGGCGGCGGCAATCGATGGCGCGCGCGCATCGCAGATTTTCTTTCATGTGACCTTGCCGTCCCTCCTGCCCGTGATACTGGTGGTCGCGATGATCCGGATCATCGACTGCCTGAAGATGTTTGACCTCATCTTCATCCTCACCGGCAAGGGCGGGCCCGGAACAGCCACCCAGACGCTCGGCATGCTGACCTACAACACCGGCTTCATCTTTTTTCAAATATCGCGGGCGGCGGCACTCGGCGTGCTGATGGTGATCCTGGTCGCGCCCATCTATGTCTTGTGGCGCCGTGCCGCGCAGTACGCGCGATGAGGACCGGGACCAGAAAACTGTTGGCCAATGGCTTGAGTTATGCCGGCCTGCTGTTGGCGAGTTTCATCGCCTTGTTCCCCGTCTATTGGACGGTGTCCACCTCGATCAAGCAGCGCGACGACACGTTCGTATTTCCGCCGAAGTTCATCAGCTTCCAGCCGACATTGAAAAACTACGAGGCGATATTCGAAACACGTGGCTTCTGGCAAACCTGCCTGAACACCGTGGTCATAACCCTGGCTTCAACCTTGCTGTGTGTCTTCATTTCGACGCTGGCGGCCTATGCGTTGGCGCGCTCTCCGCGTTTCCGCGGCCGCGGCTCTCTCGAGGTTGGTCTGGTCTTGATCCGCGCCGTGCCGGCCATTGTCATCATGGTGCCGCTGTTTCAGATCGTTTCGCAGCTGGGGCTCTATGACAATCGCCTCATGTTGATTGTCATGTATGCCGCGGTGAACCTTCCCTTTGCCGTCTGGTTGATGATGTCATTCGTCGAGCAAATTCCGATCGCCCTTGAACAGAGCGCCGCGGTTGACGGCGCCAAGCGCTGGCAAATCCTTGTCCACGTGGTCTTGCCCCTAATTCTCCCCGGCATGGCCGCGACAACGATATTTGTGGCCTTGCTGGCATGGAATGAATTTCTCATTCCCGTCATGCTGGCGGGCAACAGCGCCAAGACATTGCCGGTTTTCATCGCGGGCTTCATTTCGACCAGAAATCTGGACTGGGGGCCCATGGCGGCCGCGTCGGCGCTCGCCATCATTCCGATCACCATCCTGACTGTCGTGGCCCAGCGCGCCCTTGTATCGGGCCTTTCATCGGGAGCCATCAAGGGATGAAGTCTCTCCCCGGGCGCAGGCGCATTCTGGCGGCGGGAGCCGTCCGTGGAATTGAACCGCTGCCGCCCAAGCTGTTGTCGCCGCTGACCGCGGCCTATTGAGAGGAGCAATCCATGTGCAATGCCTGTCTCGACTACGGTTTTCCAACGGTGATGGGGCGCGGCCTCTATGGAGAATTCAAGAACTTCGTCAATCCGCCATTCCTCGTCGTGACGATGCCGGACCTCTGGGACATGTTCAAACATGAGTTTGCAGGCGCGGACTATCAGGTCTATCTGGCGGATTCGATCGAGCAAGCCGATCTCGATCGCCATGCCGCGGAGTTGAAGGATATCCGCGCCATCATAGGCCTTGGTGGCGGGCAGGCGCTGGATGTGGCGAAGTATTTTTCCTGGCGCCGCGATCTGCCGCTGTTTCAAGCGCCCACGGCGCTGTCGGTCAATGCAGTCTACTCCCACCGTTCGGGTGTGCGCGACAATGGCAAGGTCATCTATCGCGGCTATGCCGTGCCGGAATGCGTGTTCATCGACTACGATGTCTTGAGGGCGGCGCCGCGCCACCTCAACTGGTCTGGAATTGGCGACATTCTCTGTTTCCATACCGGTGTGCTCGACTGGCGCTACGCGCGCGACAATGGCAAGATCGAAGCAAAATGGCCCTACGACGAGGCCCTTGCGCGGCAGTCGCTTGCAAAGGCCGGCGCCATCCTGAAAAACCTGGATAACATCAGGAACATGACCGATGCGGGCATTGACGCGCTGGTCGATGGATTGAAATGGGGAACGTCATTCCACGGTTCCGGCTGGTGCCCGCGGCATATTGAAGGCACCGATCATTTCCTCTTCTACACTCTGGAAAAACAGACGGGCAAAAAATTTCTGCACGGCCAGCCCGTGGGATTGGGGATCGTTGTGGGCTCCATGCTGCACGAAAACGGCGCCGATGAGATGATGGACGCCATTGCCGGCATCGGGCTCGATATTCGCCCGCAAGCCATGGGGCTGAGTTGGAACCAGGCGGAAGAGGGACTCACCGGCATGCGCTCCTATGTCAACTCGCTGCCGCTTTGGCATTCATTGGCGCATGATGCGGCAATTACGCCGGGCTTCATTGCCGATCTGAAGCTGCGTCTCGGCCGTGCTTACGCACGGCTAGGATGATCGCCGGGGAAACTGCATGTCCGATGCCCAACAACTGAACTTCGACCGGGAAGGCCGCCCGTCCCTCACGCCGTCGGAGATCAACGCGGTCCTCCTGCAGGCCATTCGCGATGGCCGTTTTCGCCCCGGGGCCCAGCTTCCCAATGAACGGCAACTCGCGGAGCGATTTGGCGCCTCGCGGCAGCAGGTACGTGACGCATTGTTGATCTTGAGCGAGATGGGCCTTATTTCGCGTAAAGTCGGATCGGGAACCTGGCTCTCCGAAGCCGCCCCGCAAATCATCGAAAGAATTGACGCGGATGTCGATGTCAGGGCGCCGCACGAGCATTCCTTTCTGGAAACCATCGAAGCCCGGCTCATACTCGAGCCGGGTGTCGCCGCGTTTGCCGCGCGGCATGTGACCGAGACCGACGTCCAGCTGATCAAGGCGGCGCTGGATGCGGTGCTTGAGCCCGGCAGCTGGATTGAATTCAAATCTCGAATCTACCAATTCTCCCGCGCCTACTATGTGGCCTCCGGCAATGGGTTTCTCCTGCGCGCGTTTGACCAGATCATCAAGGCGCGAGCGGATCATAAATTTGACGGCCGCCGTGAAAATGGCGCGGTGGCGGAAATCGTGCGCAACCACACCCATGGGCAGCTTGCCCAGATCTTCCGCGCCATCGCCGATGGCGACGAAGTCCGGGCCGAAGCGGTGACGCGCAACTATCTGGTGGGAATCGCGGCCTCCTCCGGCATTGGCTGACGATCGCCGAGGTGATGCTCCAACTTCAACCGGAGGAAAATCTCAGGGGCAGGTCACAAGTATAACCCGGAACGGTTTTTCACGCACATCCCGGAATAAGGAAAACCCGCTATCTCATTGAGATAACGGGTTTTTATTTGGTTGCGGGAGCCAGATTTGAACTGACGACCTTCAGGTTATGAGGCTGGAATTTTATCCTGTTAGTTCTTGTAAGATCTTGTAAGTATGTGTTTATTTGCGTGTCTCCGGTTGTAGAATCCTGCACTTTGCATTACGTTATTGTATCATCCACGCTGCAGTTCTGGTGCAAAGTCATGCCGAGTATAAAACTCACAGAAACGTTCCTCAAATCCACTGATCGGCCAGCCAATGGCACGGTTCGGTTCTGGGATTCCGAGATCAAGGGTTTCGTTGCTCATGTCCAGAAGACGACAACCACCTTTTACTATGACCGGGACAACCGCCGCCATCTGATCGGCAAGTTCCCGACGGTGCGGCTTGATCGCGCTAGGGAAGCAGCAAGGGATTTGGATTACCGGTTGCGCCGGGGATATGCCCGGCATGTCACCCAGTCCAACCCGATGATCAAGGATATGATGGAGCAGTACGTCGCTCGGCCCACACTCCGCTCAGACGTCTATCGCAAGGCCGTCCGCCAGGCGGTCGAG
>JANNSP010000018.1:0-6153 GCA_031402975.1 Hyphomicrobiales bacterium | reverse complement strand
CGCCACGCTATTGAGGCGCAACTCCGGTCGGGCTACGCCCTCCCTGCGCCGCCCCTCAATAGCGCATCACAACGAGACCAGAAACCCGGCAGGATTCCACTTATTGATCGCGCGAGGCTGTTCAGACAAACCCGGCCAGCTATCTCTAAGGCCGCGCCTGCGAAGCCATGGGCCCGGCCGCCACTTTGGCCGGCAATGTAATGGAGCCGATCAGGGGCCGCCCGACCTTGAGCGTCTCGGTCCTGAACCACAACAACCGGGAACTCGAGCGCGCGCTGATCGCGGTCCACGGGATGAAGAGCCGCGGATGGCCGATCCGGAACAACGGCATGACTTCGATGAAAAAACCCTCGGCGGTGAAATGGAGCGTCAGAACGAAACGATAGGAGACCCAGCCGACCATGCCCCAGACGCCGCTCCGGCGTTCGCCGGTGACCGGCCGGCTGCCCGCCGCATACGACCGCGCCAGCCGCTGCCAGCCGCCAAGATGGCTCAGAAACCAGACGATCAAACACCATAGCACCGGAAAGACTATGACGAAGCCGCCGATGATCCACAAAGTCAGCCAGAGCGGATTCGATGCGCCGGTCTCAGCGGCGGAACTCATTCGCCGAACCGGTACAGGAATTCCCGGAACGCGATGTCGGCCGAGCGATACGGCTCCTGGCGGGCGACGTTCCAGTAGCGGAGATCGTCCAGCCTGATCGGCTCGCCGGTTGCAGCACAGCGCACGAACTCACCCTCCCGCAGCACCTGATAGTCGGCGTCGAGATAGCGCAGCTTCGCCTCGCGGTGCTGCGGCAGGATGGGATCGAGAAAGTTCACCCGTTATATCCACCTTTAAACATGGTTGGCGGAACGAGGGGATAATACGGTTTGGCTGCCAACCGCAATCTGTTTCAGAACAGCGAGCCCTGGCGGAGCGCGCCGGTTTCGCGCACGCCGACCTGGCCATCGGCGAATTCGATGGCGAGAGTCTGGCCGGGCGCCACCTCCGCCCGGCTGCGGACCGGGCCCCCTTGCTCGTCCCGAACCAGGGCGAACCCCCGCGCCAAGACGGATTTATAGGAGAGCGTGGCGAGGAGCTTGGCGCTCGATGCGATCCTGTCTGTCCGCCGGTCGAGAAACCGGATGGCGGCCTTGCCCGCCTGCAGCCACGCCGTGTCGAGCCTCTGGCGATTCGTCCGGAGTTGATTGCGCAGCGGGCTGAGCGACAGTCTGGCCGATGTTCTCGAAAGCCTTGAGCGGTGGAATTCGGTATTGGCCCGGAGTGCCTGGGTCAACCGGCCCGCCGCCGTGTCGTGACGCTGGCGGGCGAGCGCCATGAGGTCTTCGGGGCGCGGCAGCGCGCGGGCGGCGGCGCGCACCCGCGTTTTCCGCTCAAGCAGGGCACGGCTCATCGAGCGACGGTGGCGTGCGGCGAGCGAGGCGACCTGCGACAAGAGGTCGGCGCGCACCGGCACCGCGCGCTCGGCCGCGGCCGTGGGAGTGGGCGCCCGGTGATCGGCGGCGAAATCGATGAGCGTCGTGTCGGTCTCGTGGCCCACCGCCGAAATCAGCGGAATCAGGCTTCGGGCGGCGGCCCGGACCACGATCTCCTCGTTGAAACCCCACAGGTCCTCGAGCGAGCCGCCGCCCCGCGCCACGATGATGAGGTCGGGTGGATGCGTCATCCGATTGAAGCCGTCGATGGCCTGGGCCACCTCGGCGGCGCAGGTATCCCCCTGAACGCGGACCGGCCAGACCAGCACGTCGCGCGGATAGCGGTCGGCGAGGCGATGCAGGATGTCGCGGATGACGGCGCCGGTGGGGGACGTGACGATGCCGATCAGGCGCGGCAGGAAGGGAATGGGCTTCTTCCGCGACTGATCGAACAGGCCTTCGGCGAGGAGTTTCAGGCGGCGCTCCTCGATGAGCGCCATGAGGGCGCCCTCGCCCGCCGGTTCGAGCTGTTCCACGATGATCTGGTAGGTCGACTTGCCGGGATAGGAGGTGATCTTGCCGGTGGCGATCACCTCGAGGCCGTCCCGCAGTTTCGAGCGCAGCCTAGCATAGGTCATCTTCCACATCACCGCATCGAGTTTCGCGCCCTCGTCCTTGAGGGAGAAGTAACAGTGGCCGGAGGAGTGTGGACCCTTGAAGCCGGTGATCTCGCCTCTCACCCGCACATGGCCGAAACCATCCTCGATGGTGCGTTTCAACGCCTGCGACAGCGAGGTCACGGAATATTCGCCGATATTCGGCTTCGGGGTATCACGAAGCTCGCCGGTTTCGGGGTCGTGGTCGAAGAGGGTTGGCATGATGTTTTCTCGTGGCCTTACAATCGCCGAGGGTCGTATAGCATGGTTCTCCTTGAACGGGTTGACGAGGCGCATGAACATTCTCCTGATCGGCGGTGGCGGCCGCGAGCATGCTTTGGCCTGGGCGATTTCGGCCAGTCCGCTGGTGGAGAAACTCTTTTGCGCGCCGGGCAATCCGGGGATCGCCCAGGTGGCGCGGATCGTTGCGCTCGATGTGACCGATCACGGCGCGGTTGTGGACTTCTGCCAGGCCAATACTATCGGGCTTGTCGTCGTCGGGCCGGAAGCGCCGCTGGTGGCGGGGCTTGCCGACGATCTCAGGAGCGCCGGGATCAAGGTGTTCGGACCGTCCAAATTCGCAGCACAGCTTGAGGGCTCCAAAGGGTTTACCAAAGACCTGTGCGCCGCCCACGATATACCGACCGCGGCCTATGGGCGATTCAGCGACCACGCGACGGCATTGGAATATCTGGCGCGGAGGGCCGCGCCGATCGTCATCAAGGCCGATGGGCTGGCGGCCGGCAAGGGTGTCACCGTCGCCATGACGATGGGCGACGCCGAGGCCGCACTTGCCGAGATTTTTTCCGGCCGCTTCGGCGCGGGCGACTGCGTGATCGAGGAGTATCTCGAGGGCGAGGAAGCAAGTTTCTTCGTGCTGTCGGACGGCGTTCATGCGCTGCCCCTGGCGACGGCGCGTGATTACAAACGCGTGGGCGACGGCGACTTGGGCCCCAATACCGGCGGCATGGGGGCGATCTCGCCCGCCCCCGCCATGACCGATGCTCTTTGCGCCGAGGCGCTAGAGCGGATCGTCAAGCCGACCATCCGTGCACTGAATGAATTGGGCCATCCCTATGTTGGCGTGCTCTATGCCGGTCTCATGCTGACGCGCGAGGGACCCAAGCTCATCGAATACAATGCCCGGTTCGGCGATCCCGAAACGCAAGGTTTGATGCTGCGGTTGAAGGACGACCTGGTGACGCTGATGCTGGCCTGCTGCGATGGAACGCTCGACCGCGTGTCGGTGCGCTGGCGCGACGATGTGGCCGTAACCGTGGTGATGGCGGCCAGGGGCTATCCGGGCGATGTCGTGAAAGGCACGGTCATCGGCGGACTGGAAGCGGCGGGCGCCGAGAAAGGTGTCGAGATTTTTCATTCCGGCACGGCAGCGAAAGACGGCGCGATCGTCGCCAATGGCGGCCGCGTGCTGAGCGTCACGGCGCTCGGCCCGACAGTAGGTGAAGCCCGCGAACGGGCCTACCGCGCCGTGGGCCGGATCGACTGGGCGCAAGGCTTCTGGCGGCGCGATATCGGGTCGCAAGCAGCGGAACCTACCCGGCGATCGCCGCCCTGATCGCCGCCAGGGCGTCATCCGCCTTGGCCGCGTCCGGTCCTCCGGCCTGGGCCATGTCGGGGCGGCCGCCGCCGCCCTTGCCGCCCAGTGCCAGTGCTGCGAGCTTCACCAGATCGACCGCGTTGAAACGCCCCGTCAGGTCGCCGGTCACGCCGACATTGGCGCTGGCCCGGCCCTCGCCATTGATGCCGATCAGCGCCACCACGCCCGAGCCGAGCCTGGCTTTGCCGTCATCCACCAGACCCTTCATGTCTTTTGGATCGATGCCCTTCAGCACCCGCGCCATCAGCTTGACGCCGTTCACCTCGATCACACCGTCATCGGATTTGCCACCGCCGCCGCCCAGCGCCAGCGTCTTCTTCGCCTCCGCCAGGTCGCGCTCCAGCCGCCGCCGCTCCTCGATCAGGGCTTCGATGCGGGGGACGAGTTCGGCGGGCGTGGTCCGAAGCGCCGCCGCGGCCGCCTGGACGCGCTGCTCCTGCTCTTCGAAATAGGCTTGCGCCGAAGGCCCCGCCAGCGCCTCGATGCGCCGCACCCCGGCGGCGACGGCACTTTCCGACACGACCTTGATCAGGCCGATATCGCCGGCGCGCGCCACATGGGTTCCGCCGCACAATTCGAGCGAATAGATGGGCCGCCCGGCGCCGTGGGTATTACGGCCCATCGACACGACGCGGACCTCGTCGCCGTATTTCTCGCCGAACAGCGCCATGGCGCCTTCGGCGATCGCCGCATCGACCGACATCAGCCTGGTCGTCACGGCATCGTTCTGCAGCACCATCTCGTTGGCGATGCGCTCGGCCTGGGCCAGCTCGTCGCGGCTCATCGCCTTGTTGTGGCTGACATCGAAACGCAGCCGCCCCGGCTCGACCAGCGAGCCCTTTTGCGCCACATGGCTGCCTAGCGTGAGGCGCAGCGCCTCGTGCAGGAGATGGGTCGCCGAATGATGCCGCCGGTTGCCGCTCCGCCGGCCATGATCGACGAGGAGTTCGACCGGTGATTCGAGCTTGAACGAACCCTCCTCCACATGGCCCAGATGGACGGTGAGATCGCCCAGCCGTTTCTGCGTGTCGGTGACGCGAAACAGCGCGCCGCCGGCCACTCTGATGACGCCGTGGTCGCCGGTCTGGCCACCCGATTCGCCGTAGAACGGCGTCTGGTTGAGGATCAGCGCGCCGTCCTGGCCTTTCACCAGTTCGCCGGTTTCGCGGCCACCCGCGACGATGGCGCGGATCACGCCCTCCGCAGTCTCCGTTTCGTAGCCGAGAAATTCGGTTGAGCCCACGCGCTCGCGGATGTCGAACCAGTAGGTTTCGGTGCGGGCATCGCCCGACCCCTTCCACGCCTTGCGGGCCTCGTCGCGCTGCGCGTTCATGGCCGTCGTGAACGTTTCCGTATCGACCGCGATGCCGCGCGGCCTGAGCGCGTCCTGGGTGAGATCGAGGGGAAAGCCATAGGTGTCATAGAGCTTGAAGGCGGTTTCCCCGGAAAAGGTTTCGCCTGTCCGGAGGCCGGCCGACTCTTCGTCGAGCAGGCGAAGCCCGCGCTCGAGCGTCTTGCGGAAGCGGGTTTCCTCGAGATGCAGCGTTTCGGAAATGAGCCCCTCGGCGCGGATCAGTTCGGGATAGGCGGCCCCCATCTCGCGCGCCAGCGTGGGCACGAGTTTATAGAGAAGCGGCTGGCGCGAGCCCAATAACTCGGCGTGGCGCATGGCGCGCCGCATGATGCGGCGGAGCACATAGCCCCGGCCCTCGTTCGACGGCAGCACGCCGTCGGCGATGAGGAAGGACGAGGCCCGGAGATGATCGGCGATCACCCGGTTCGACGCCTTGTTGGCGCCCTCGGCCGGAACTCCGGTTTTTTCCACGATTGCGGCGATCAGCGAGCGGAACAGGTCGGTCTCGTAATTGTCGTGGGTGCCCTGCAGGACGGCGGCGATCCGTTCGAGCCCCATGCCGGTGTCGATCGAGGGCTTCGGCAGATTGACGCGAACCTCCTTCGACACTTGCTCATACTGCATGAAGACCAGGTTCCAGATCTCTATGAAACGGTCGCCGTCGGCCTCGGCCGAGCCCGGCGGCCCACCGGGAATTTTGTCGCCGTGGTCATAGAAGATTTCCGAGCACGGACCGCAGGGGCCGGTATCGCCCATGGCCCAGAAATTGTCCGACGTCGCGATGCGGATGATGCGGCTGTCGGGCAGCCCCGCGATCTTCTTCCACAAGGCATGCGCCTCGTCGTCGGTGTGATAGACGGTGACACAGAGACGATCTTTCGGAAGCTTCCATTCCTTCGCAACGAGGTTCCAGGCGTGGCTGATCGCCTCGTCCTTGAAGTAGTCGCCGAACGAGAAGTTGCCGAGCATTTCGAAGAACGTGTGGTGGCGCGCGGTGTAGCCGACGTTGTCGAGGTCGTTGTGCTTGCCGCCGGCGCGCACGCATTTCTGCGATGTTCACCAACGCCGGCATGGTGCAGTTCAAGAACGTCTTCACCGGCCTG
>JANNSP010000017.1:0-4263 GCA_031402975.1 Hyphomicrobiales bacterium | reverse complement strand
CATCGACGTCCTTTGTCACCGGGATCGGCTGATTCCAGAAGCCGGCATTGTTGAACTGCGGCCCGGCATCCAGACCGGGGAACTCGCTGCTCGCGCAACACCTCGATCCGCGCTTCGCGGGCGGCCCGGCGCCACTTTCCCTGGGCCAGCCAGGCGCCGGACCAGCCGAAGGCCAATCCGATGAAACAGCCGAGGAAAACCAGGGCCCAGAGCGGCATGTCGATCGCGGCAAAGGGCGCATCGCGCGAAAACGGATCGAAGGAGAGCGTCACCCATTGCCGGTTGGCAATGGCGAAAGCAACGGCGATGACGGCGAGCGGAAGCCAGATCACCCAGTTAAGGAAGCGGCGCATTCAGCCGTCCGCGCAATTCCTTGCCGGTCTTGAAAAATGGCACGCGCTTGGCGATCACCTCGACGGATGTGCCGGTGCGGGGGTTGCGGCCGACGCGGGCATCGCGCGATTTCACTGAAAACGCCCCGAAGCCACGCAGTTCCACCCGGTCGCCGTCCTGCATCGCCCCGACAATCTTTTCCAGGATCGCATTGACGATGCGTTCGATATCCCGGTGATAGAGATGGGGATTCCGGTCGGCGATCTTCTGGACGAGTTCAGACTTGATCATCGGTTCACATGCCTTCCGCCTAACAGATCACCAGCGAGCGTGCCAAAGCACGAGCAGACCGTCAAGCTTGACGCGCTGGCCGGCTTCGTCGAGGTTGTCGAGGCCGAGCGACTGGAGAAGACCGCTGCCCAGGGCGAAGCCCAGGCCCCGAACCCCGAGGCCGTCGGACACCGTCCAGTCGATGATCTCGCTATCGGCGGCGATACCCCGCTCCTTTTCGAGCCAGGCGACGGCCACTTCTTCCCCGCCCAGCGCATCGACCAGACCAACTTCCAACGCCTGGCGGCCGGTATAGACCCTGCCGTCGGAGAGGACGCGGACACGAGCGAGCGGCAGCTTGCGGCGCTCGGCCACGAGGCCGACGAACCAGTTGAACGCATCATCGACGAGGAGCATGGCGGCGGCGCGCGCCTTCTCCGTCACCGGCTTGTAGGGCGAGGGTTCGGCCTTGAGGTCGCCCGACTTGATTTCCTCCATGCGTATGCCGAGCGTATCGAGGAGGCGGGAGAACTCGGGGAACGAGAAGATCACACCGATCGAGCCGGTGATGGTGTTGCCCCTGGCCACGATATGATCGGCGGCGATGGCGGTGATGTAGCCGCCCGACGCCGCCACCGTATCCATGACGGCGACCACGGGTTTGGTTTTCGCGATGTCGCGCAGCGCCTCGTAGATCGCCTCCGAGCCCGACGTCGTTCCACCCGGGCTGTCGATCCGGACGATCACCGCCTGCACGCGCTCCGAACCGGAAACTTCGCCGAGCAGCTTCAGCGTGTCGCGGTCGCCGGTGATCAACCCGTCGATGCGGACGCGGGCGATGTGGTTTTCGAAACCGCCGAGGTTGGCTGGAGTCCACAGGAGCGCCAGCACCACCGCCACGGCAAGCGCTATGGCGGCGACACGCCACAGCGTGAGCCTTCGCCTCAGCCGGCGGCGATCGACGATGAGTTCAGCTTCGGAAATCATCGCTCATCCCGCCGCCATGCCGGAGCTTCGTTCATTCGCTCTTGCTCTCGGCATCCTTCTTCTTCATCGCGGCACCCAGAATGTCGCCGAGCGAGGCACCCGAGTCGGATGACCCGTACTGCGCCACCGCATCCTTCTCGTCGGAGATTTCCAACGCCTTGATCGAGGCATTGATCTTGCGCGCCTTGGCGTCGTAGAGGGTGACCTTGGCATCGAACTTCTCGCCCACCGCGAAACGCTCGGTGCGCTGTTCGGAACGGTCGCGGGCGAGATCGCCGCGCTTGACGTAGCCCGTCATGTCGGTGCCGGCGATCTTCACTTCGAGGCCGTTGTCCTCGACCTTCACCACTTCGCAGGTGACGGTGTCGCCCTTCTTGATGCCGGTCGATACGGTGCTTGCCGCTTCGCCGCCCAACTGCTTGATGCCGAGCGAGATGCGTTCCTTCTCCTGGTCGACGTCGAGCACCTTGGCCTTGACCGTATCGCCCTTCTTGTAGTCCTTGATCGCCTCTTCGCCAGAGCGCTTCCAATCGATGTCGGAGAGATGCACCATGCCGTCGACATCGCCGTCAAGGCCGATGAACAGGCCGAATTCGGTGATGTTCTTGATTTCGCCCTCGACCTCGGAGCCGTTGGGGTACTTGGCGTGGAAGGTTTCCCACGGATTGTTCTGGGTCTGCTTGAGACCCAGCGAAATGCGCCGCTTGGAGGGATCGATCTCGAGCACCTGCACTTCGATCTGCTCGGTGGTCGAGAGGATTTTTCCGGGATGCACGTTCTTTTTGGTCCAGCTCATTTCGGAGACGTGGACGAGGCCCTCGATGCCGTCCTCAAGTTCGACGAAGGCGCCGTAATCGGTGATGTTGGTGACCTTGCCCCTGACCCTGGAGCCGATCGGATATTTCTCGGCGACGACTTCCCACGGATCCTTGTCGAGCTGCTTCATGCCGAGCGAGATGCGCTGGGTTTCGGGATTGATGCGGATGATCTGGACTTTCAGCGTCTGGCCGACATGGAGAACGTCGGAAGGGTGGTTGACGCGCTTCCAGGCGATGTCGGTCACATGCAGCAACCCGTCGATGCCGCCCAGATCGACGAAGGCGCCGTAATCGGTGATGTTCTTGACCACGCCATCGACCACCTGGCCTTCGGCCAGATTCTGCACGAGTTCGGAGCGTTGTTCGGCGCGGGTTTCTTCCATGATGGCGCGCCTGGACACGACGATATTGCCGCGGCGGCGGTCCATCTTCAGAATCTGGAAGGGCTGCGAGACATTCATCAGGGGGCCGACATCGCGGATCGGCCGGACATCGACCTGGGAGCCCGGGAGGAACGCCACGGCGCCGCCGAGATCGACGGTGAAGCCGCCCTTGACGCGGCCGAAGATCACGCCTTCGACGCGCTCATTCTTGGCCGACGAGGCTTCGAGACGGGTCCAGGCCTCTTCGCGCTTGGCCTTGTCGCGCGACAGCACGGCTTCGCCCAGCGCGTTCTCGATCCGCTCCAGATAGACTTCGACGGTGTCGCCGACCTTGAGGTCCGAGGCCTTGCCGGGCAGCGCGAATTCCTTGACGGCGATTTTGCCTTCGGTCTTGAGGCCGACATCGATGATGGCGAAGTCGTTCTCGATCGAGACGACGCGGCCCTTGACGACCGAGCCCTCGCTGGCCGGATTGTCGCCGAAGCTTTCGGCGAGGAGGGTTTCGAAATCTTCACGGGTGGGATTGAGGGAGACGGCGGATTTCGCCATGAGGCTTGAGGTCCTGAATAAAATCGGGGTTGGCCCGGCGGAAAAAAATCCCCGCGAGGACGTCCCGCTTTTCGCCCCGGTTCAGCAATGGGGGCAGACAGCGGGCAAACCGCGACACGACGTTTCGAAGGCCCCGGATGAACCACCCAGGCATGCGGCGCTTTGAGAGGAGCCCTGAAACTATTTGGGATCACGAACCCGCAATCCCGGTTCACGTTCGCCAGTGACGGCGGCCTGGAACGGGGCGGCTATAGGGCAAACGCGGAGCGAGGGCAAGCCTGTCAGCGGCGCATGTCGGCCGCGTCGTAAGGGGGTCCGAGGATATCGCGCAGCACCGTCATTTTGTCGGGATTGAGCGGACCCGTATAGCGCGGCGCCTCGTGGGTCATTTCGGAGAGGACGACGGAGAGTTCCGGCATGAATTCGCGCGCCGCCAGGGGGATGCGGTGCTTGCAGCGCTTGGCCCGATGGCAGCGCTTGCGCCAGCACAGGCGCAGGCAGATGAGGTTCTGCGCCTTCATAATGCCCTGCCTGGCGGGGGCTATCGGATCGTTCTTCGGATCGCGGAGCCAGCCGCCTTCCTCGAATGCCCGCACCGTTTCGACCCATTCGGCGACGGTGCCGCCGGCCGGATTTTCATGGGGGGTCAGCCATTCCGATCTATATTGCATAAAGCTCCGCCCTGGGGTTGCGCCGGTCATTCCGGCCGCGGGGGTTGGGACGAGCCATCCCGGAGGATGGAGGGGTGGGGCGCGGTCGGGCCTTCACCACTGTAAATGCTGGGGAGAGGTGGTACATCGGACCACCCGCGCCCTGCGGAATTTTGACCTTTTGCCCACCCCCGGCTTCGGGATTTCCAGATCGAATAGTCATCCGGCGCGATCCTTATCCAGCAAAGGAGGTCCAGCCCGGCGGGCCAGACG
>JANNSP010000016.1:0-7800 GCA_031402975.1 Hyphomicrobiales bacterium | reverse complement strand
CGCCTGGGTCTGGGGAAATTGCTCGCCCTTCCGCCACAACAGCGGATGCGGTGTATCGAGATATGCCCACAGCGGTTACGCCGCTGTGACAAAAACCGCCTCGCCGATTTCCCGCGTCATCAGGGAGCGGTCGGCAATGGTTTCGGACAGCACCTGCTTGACGAAAGTGGTGCCGTGAAAATCGGGCGGCGCCGGATAGCTGACGCGGCCGGGATGGGCGCCAGCCAGATCAAGCAACCCCGCGATATCGCGCGGCGGCGCATGGATCAGATCGCTGTCACCGAAGAAAGTAAGCTGCGCCATGCCCCACGGGCTTTCATAGCCTTCGACCGGCTCGGCGAAATCGATCCGCGTCGTAGGTTTTCCCTCGGTGTCGACAAACCGGAAATTGGGCAGCGCTTCGGCAAACGGACCGAACAGCAGCAGCGCCTTTTTCATTGCGACGAAATTCTCGCCATTGATCCATACCAGATCGACGGAGCCCTGGGCTTGCGCGGCGGCCTCGTCGCGCACCCGCCGCACCACCTCCGCCGCGTCTGCGATCTTCACATGCGCCAGGGTTACGCCATATCTCTTCAACAGCTCCGAACCGGCCCAGGCGATATAGTCGTTGATCGCCGCCGACCCCGCCCAGGCATTGAAGTAAACCGTCTGGCCGCGGGCTTCGGCCTCCACCCCCGCCCAGTCGCCGGCCACGGCGTGGCGTCCCATGAATGGCAACCCGGCGGACGAAGCGAGAAAACTGCGGCGAGAAATCATCATGCCCGTTCATAGGGTTTTGCCGATGGAATTGAAATCACCCAGCGGCATCCCGGCATCAGTTTCCCGTGATGCCCCCCGGACGTTGACTCGGAGGAAGACTTGCGGCAAACGGAACTCGGACGCCGAAACACAAAATAACAATCGTCCAGAGCCCAGGAACCCGCGACAACCGGCCGGCACATGGCGTCCCGTGGGATCAAGGCTGCTGAGGAGGAACTTGATGAAGCGCACGATTTTCACCCTGATGACAGGCGCCCTGATGCTGGGCATGTCATCGCTCTCCGCCATGGCTGCGGGCAAGACCATCGCCGTCTCCTGGAAGACCTTCCAGGAAGAGCGCTGGAAAGTCGACGAAGCGGCGATCAAGGAAGTCGTCGAGGCGGCCGGCAACAAATATGTCTCGACCGACGCCCAGCTTTCCGCCGCGAAGCAGTTGACGGACATCGAGGGCCTGGTCACCCAGAAGGTCGATGTCATTCTCGTCGTCGCCTTCGACTCGGACGCCATCCTGCCGGCCTTCCAGGCGGCGGCCGACGCTGGCGTCAAGATGATCTCCTATGACGTTCTCGTCGAGGACCCGAACTCGCTCTACATCACCTTCGACAATGTCGGCGTCGGCCGCCTGATGGCCAAGGAAATCCTCAAAGTGAAGCCCGAGGGCGACTATGCCTTCATCAAGGGCGACAAGGCCGATCCCAACGCCACCTTCCTGTTCGAGGGCATCATGGAAGTGCTCAAGGAGAACATGGACGCGGGCAAGATCAAGAATGTCTGCGAAACCTTCACCGACGGCTGGAAGCCCGACGGTGCCCAGAAGAACATGGAACAGTGCCTGACCTCGGTGAACAACAAGGTCGACGCGGTGGTTTCCGAAAATGACGGCATGGCCGGCGGCGTCGTCGCCGCTCTCGAAGCGCAGGGACTGGCCGGAACGGTTCCGGTGACCGGTCAGGACGGCGATCACGCCGCGCTGAACCGCGTCGCCCTTGGCACGCAGCTCGTCTCGGTGTGGAAGGACTCGCGCGTCCTCGGCAAGGCGGCCGCCGAAGCCGCCAACAAGATCGCCGAAGGCACCAAGCCCTCCGAACTCCCGGGCGCCATCAAGTTCGCCGGCGGCCAGAAGAAGATCGAGGTCGATGCCATCCTCCTGGCGCCGAACCCGATCACCAGGGCCAATCTCAACGACGTCATCGACGGCGGCTGGGTGCCGAAGGAGAAGGTCTGCGCCGGCGTTCCGGCGGGCACGATCCCCGCTTGCGGCTGAGAGCCTTGTCAACGCTCGCGGTTTGAAACATGATGACCGCGTCATCCGAAAGGATGGCGCGGTTTTTTAGTTTTCCTCTCCAATAGGGTGAGGAAGGGGGGCGGCAATGTCATCGACGGTACAGACCCAGGGTCCGGCACTCATCGAGGAATCAGCCATCAGGCGGTTCTTCCGGGCGACCGAAATGGACACCCGCATGCTCGGCATGATCGGCGCGCTGCTGGTCATCTGGATCGGCTTCGATCTCTACAGCGGCATCCTGCGTCCGGCGGACGGTCTGCTCGGCGGCTCGTTCTTGACACCTCGCAACCTGTGGATCCTGCTGGTCCAGACCTCGTCGATCGCGGTGATGACCACCGGCATGGTGCTGGTCATCGTCATGCGCCAGATCGACCTCTCGGTCGGCTCGATCTTGGGCCTCACCGCCGTGTGCATCGCCTATATGCAGGTCTTCTGGCTTGGCCCCATGCTCGGTCTCGGCCATCCGCTGATCTGGATTGTCACCCTCGTCCTCGGCATCGCCATGGGGGCCGCCATCGGCGCCTTTCACGGCGGACTCATCGCCTATGCCGGCATCCCGTCCTTCATCGTGACGCTTGGCGGCCTGATCGTCTGGCGCGGTGCCGCATGGTGGGTGATCAAGGGCGAGACGGTCGCTCCGATGGATCGCAATTTTAAGCTGATCGGAGGAGGATTCGCCGGCACCACGCCGGGCTCGATCGGCTTTACAGCGAGCTGGATTCTGGGCCTCGTGCTGTGCGCCGCCATCATCGCGGGAATCTTTTATGGCCGCCAGCAGCGCCGGCGCTTCAAGTTTCCGCAACGCCCCATGTGGGCGGAAGTTTTTCTGGGTGTGGCTGGCTGCGCCGTGGCGCTCGGCACCGCCTGGCTGGTCAATGCCTATCCCTGGCCCAAGGGCGTGGTCGACCGCTATGCGGTGGAGGCCGGTATCACCGTTCCGCCCGAGGGCCTGTTCATCTCGCACGGATTTGCCGTTCCCGTGCTGATCGCCCTCGGAGTTGGAGCGGTGATGACCTTCATGGCGACCCGCACCCGCTTCGGGCGTTACGTCTATGCAACGGGCGGCAATCCGGAAGCAGCCGAACTCGCCGGCATCAACACCAAGCGCCTCACAATGACGGTGTTCGCGCTGATGGGCGGATTGGCCGCCGTCTCCGCCGCCATCTCGTCGGCGCGCCTCGATTCGGCCACCAACGGATTGGGCCAGTTCGACGAACTCTATGTCATCGCCGCCGCGGTGGTAGGCGGCACCTCGCTTGCCGGTGGCCTCGGCACGATCTACGGCGCCATGCTCGGAGCGCTGGTGATGCAGTCGCTGCAATCCGGCATGACGCTTCTCAATTTCGAGTCGGCGGTCAAGGACATGGTCGTAGGTTCCGTGCTGGTAGCGGCCGTGTGGATCGACACGACCTATCGCAAGCGCGCCGCGTGAGGAGGATCGGATGAACGCCAAGCCCGTGAAGAAGTCCTCCACACCTAAGAAACCCGCCGCGGTCATCGAGCCGGCTCCGCCGGTTCCCGTCAATCGCGGCACGCCGCTGGTCGAGATGCGTGACATGTCGATCGCCTTCGGCGGCGTCAAGGCGGTGGATCATGCCAGCGTCGATCTCTATCCCGGAGAAGTCGTAGGCCTCCTCGGTCACAACGGCGCCGGCAAATCGACGCTCATCAAGATTCTGTCGGGCGCGTATAAGCGCGACGCGGGCGAAATCTATGTCAGCGGCGAGAAGGCCGAGATCCACAATCCGCGCGACGCCAAGAGATACGGGATCGAGACCATCTATCAGACCCTGGCGCTCGCCGACAATGTCGATGCCGCCGCCAATCTCTATCTCGGACGCGAACTGCGCACCCGCTGGAACACCCTCGACGACATCGCCATGGAATCGGAGGCGCGCAAGGTGATGGGCCGGCTCAATCCCAATTTCCGCCGCTTCAAGGACCCGGTGAAATCGCTCTCGGGCGGCCAGCGCCAGTCGGTGGCCATCGCCAGGGCCATCCACTTCAACGCCCGCATCCTCATCATGGACGAGCCGACGGCAGCGCTCGGTCCCCAGGAAACCGCTCAGGTCGGCGAACTCATCAAGCAGTTGAAGGCCGACGGCATCGGCATCTTCCTTATCAGCCATGACATCCACGACGTGTTCGATCTGGCCGATCGCGTCAGCGTGATGAAGAACGGCCGCGTGGTGGGCTCGGCCAGCGTCAAGGATGTGACCAAGGACGAAGTGCTGGGCATGATCATTCTCGGCAAATGCCCGCCCGGCGCCATTCCGGGGCCGGGCGCGATCAGGGATGCGGCTTGAACCGGCGGTCTCAGCCGGCCGCGCCGCTCCACACCTTTTCGACCTGCCGGTCGCGGCCGCAATTCCAGCGATAGTATTTGTACTTCACCGGGTGCTTTTCGGCGTAGTCCTGATGATAGTCCTCGGCCGGCCAGAATTTCGCGGCATCCGCGATCTCGACCGCGACCGGTAGTCCGATCAGTTTTGCAACGGCGGTCTTTTTATCCTCCGCAATCTCGCGTTCCGCCGCGCTCGCGGCAAATATCACCGGACGGTAAGCCGGTCCGCGATCGCAGAACTGGCCGCCGCCATCGGCCGGATCGATATGGCGGAAATAGTAGTCGAGCAATTGGTCATAGCTGAGCCTGGCCGGATCGTAAGTGATTTCCACCACCTCGACATGCGGCACCGGATTGGTGGCGCCAACGACGTTATAGCTCTTGTAGGTCGGTTCCGCGCTGGTGCCGCAGGAATAGCCCGACACGGCATCGAGCACGCCCGGAAGCTTCATGAAGTCGTGCTCCACGCACCAGAAGCAGCCGCCGGCGAGGATGGCTTTCGACGCCGCGGCGCCGGCCGCCGTGACCGGCCCCAGAAGTCCCAAAAGACCGATCATGCCGGCAAGAAGAATTTTTCTCATGTTACGAACTCGCTTGTACGGGATGAAATTTCAGCGCCACGCCGTTCATGCAGTAGCGCAAGCCCGTGGGCTCCGGTCCGTCATCGAAGACATGGCCCAGGTGACCGCCGCAGCGGCGGCAATGCACTTCGGTGCGGGTACTGAACAGAGTGTTGTCCTCGGTCCTGCCGACGCCGCCCGGCAAGACATCGAAGAAGCTCGGCCAGCCGGTGCCGCTTTCGTATTTCATCTCCGATGAGTACAGCGCCAGATCGCAGGCGGCGCAGGAATAGGTTCCCTTGCGGTGCTCGGCGAGCAGCGCGCTGGTACCTGGGCGTTCGGTATCTTCTTCTCGCAGGACGGAATATTGCTCCTTCGTAAGGATCTTCATCCAGTCCTCGTTGCTCTTGGTGATTTCAAATGTCCCGGCCTGTAACGGGCGCCAAGCCCATCCCAGGGCCAGCGCCGGCAGTGCGGAATAGGCAAGAAGTCTGCGACGGTTCATGGGCGTGCCTCCGTGGAGTGGGTCAACGTCCAATATGAGGGCTCGGCTGCATTTGCCATCAACACGTCTGGCTGGAATGGCATCACAACGTTGCGAGACGCCCGTGAAGCCGCATCGATCATTGCGTCAGGTTGCGGAACCCAGACGCTCCTTGCACACAAGCAGCGTTTCGGCGATGGGGCGTTTCCACCAGTTCGCCGCCGAGAAGATTTCAACTTCGATGAAACCGTCATAGCCCGCCGCCTCGACGGCGCCGCGAATGGACGGCACATCGATCACGCCATCACCCATCATGCCGCGGTCGTTCAGAATGTCCGCCATAGGCACCAGCCAGTCGCAGACATGAAAGCCGAAAACCCGCTTCGCCGCGCCCGCCCGCGCGATGTCTCGCTTGAGGTAAGGGTCCCACCACACATGATAGACATCGAGACAGACGCCGAGCCACGGATCATCCGTGGCACCCTCGATCGCATCGCACAGGTCCAGCGCTTCGCTGGTGAGTGTCAGGCAACTGCGGCCGGCGGCATAGACGGGATGCAGCGGTTCGAGCGCGATCCGCACCCCGGCGCTCCGGCCATGTTCGAGCAACATCGCACTCGCTTCCGCCACCTGAGCGCGCGCCCCGCCAAGATCGCGCGATCCTTCCGGCAACCCGCCAACCACCATCACGAAGGACCGCGCGCCGAGCGTCGCCGCATCGTCGATGGCGCGCCGGTTGGCTTCGACATTGGTCAGAAATCCGGCGCGCGTCGCCGCCGGAATATATGTGCTGCGGCAATAGCCGGTAACCCGGATTCCCGCTTCGCGAATGTGTTTCGCAATCGCTGGAACATCGCCGCCCTCGATCTCGCGCCGCCAAGGTGCAATGCCACCGAAACCGGCGCGCGCCACCGCCTCGATCACTGTCGCGATCGGTTCCTGAAAGCCGAGAGTCGCGGTGTTGATGGCGCAGAGCGTTGTGTCCCGAAGGTCGCGCATTCTCATCCTTCTCCTTCCGAAGGAAGGGGAAGGTGGCGCGCGCGGTCTTCCGCGCGTGACGGATGGGGCCTTGCTTGCCGAAAGCGCATCACAGTCCATGGACTGCCAGCAACTGCTTCATGCGTTTGACCGCGAGATCCGGATCGCGCAGCAATCCCGCCTGGTCCGCCAGCCGGAAAATGCCGGCGAAATCGGTGATCGGCCGCATCGATTGCGCGCCGCCCACCATGACGAAATGATCCTGGTGGCCGTTGAGCCAGGCGAGGAACACGATGCCGGTCTTGTAATACTGGGTGGGGCTGCGGAAGATGAGACGCGATAGCGGCACCGTCGGGTCCAGCAGCGCGCGATATTTCTTGACACTGCCTTTCGCCAGCGCGGCAAGAGCCGCCGAGGCCGCGGGTGCGATGGCGTCGAAGATGCCGAGCAGCGCGTGCGAATAGCCCCGCGCATCGCCCGCGATCAGATCCGGATAGTTGAAATCGTCGCCCGTATACATCTTGACGCCGTCGGGAAGCCGCCTGCGCATGTCGATTTCCTTCCGCGCGTCGAGGAGTGAAATCTTGATGCCGTCGACCTTCGCCCGATTGGCGGCGATGAGCGCGAGGCAGGTCTCCATCGTGGCCGTGAAATCTTCGCCGCCCCAGTATCCTTTCAGCGCCGGATCGAACATCCAGCCAAGCCAGTGCAGGATCACCGGATGATCGGCCTCGGCCAGCACGCGGGAATAGACCTTGATATAGTCGTCGGGCGATGCCGCCACTTTCACCAGCGCCCGGCTGGCCATCAGGATGATGCGGCCATCGAGTTTCTGGATGGCGTGAAGCTGTTCGAGATAGGCCTTGACCACATCGTCGAGAGAACGGGCATCGGCCGGATGCAATTGATCGGTGCCGCAACCCGAATAGATCAGTCCGGCGCGCTTTCCCGCCGCCTTGAGCGAGCGCGTGATGAGGTCGAGCGCTGCCGGCCAGTCGAGCCCCATGCCGCGCTGCGAGGTATCCATCGCCTCGGCGATGCCGAAGCCGAGATCGAGCAGATGGCGCCGGTAGGCCAGCGTTGCCTCCCAGTCGATGGCCGGAGGACCGGAAGGGTCGGCGCCGCTGCGGGGATCGGCGACGACATGGGCGGCGGCGTACGCGACGCGATTGAAGGCCACGCGCGGCTTGCGGACAGGGATCGGCTCGCCCTGCAACCGGTAAGTTTCCACTGTGCCTTTGTCGCCGGGAAGCGTGATCTTCATCTCAGTATCTCACTGTCAGCAGGCCGGCGTCGGCCTGGATGATCTGTCCCGTGGTGTAGGGAAGAAGTCCCGTCGCCAGTGTCACCGCGATGCGCCCGATTTCGGCCGGGCTGCCGAAGCGCT
>JANNSP010000015.1:0-17341 GCA_031402975.1 Hyphomicrobiales bacterium | reverse complement strand
CTTCTTCGCTTCCTTCCGCGCATCCTCATAGCCGAAGATGATGAGCGCATTGATCTTCGGGTTATGTCTTTCGATCCGGGCGATGGCCTGATCCACCACCTCGACGGGGGAAACTTCCTTCGCGCGGATTCGCGCCGCGAGCGATGCGGCGGATTCGGTCTTCGCCAGATTTTCTGTAGCCGCCACGGTATCCTCCCCTGAGTGATTCAGCCCGGCAGTCTTGCCATTACCAAGCGGATGGCGGCAAGCGAGGTTTCGGGCCGGTCGAATTCGGGCGGGCGCAGTTCACCGCCCATGAACACGTGGCCTCTGCGAAATCGCATGGCGCTTGACGCTGTATCGAGTGCGGCGAAATGAATTTCGCTTGGGTTCGCCACGGCGACGATCCGCTCCACATTGCGGGGCGTGATGCCGCCACCGGGCATGACGATGATGCGATCTTTTGCGCGGGCGATGAGTTGGGTTATGAGCGGCAGGCCTTCGAGCACGGTTGCCTCCTGGCCCGAGGTCAATACGCGTTCGATCCCCAGGTCCACCAGCGTCTCCAAAGCCTGGAAGGGATCGAGCGTCATGTCGAAGGCGCGATGGAATGTCACCGCCAAAGGTTTTGCCCGCGCCACCAGCTCCCGCGTTCGCGGCGCGTCGATCGCGCCATCCGCTGTGAGGAGCCCCAACACCACGCCATTGGCGCCTTCCGCCCTGGCGGTTTCGATGTCGGCTTCCATCACAGCGAACTCGTCGCCATCGAACAGGAAGTCGCCGCCTCGCGGCCTGATGATGACATGAAGCCCCAGACGTCCGGCCTGGCGGGCGGCGCGGATCATCCCTGAGCTTGGCGTGATGCCGCCTTCGAGGAGATTGGCGCAGAGTTCGACGCGGGCAGCACCCGCGGCCTCAGCGGCGCGGACACCGGCCACCGAATCAATGCATATTTCGCAGATCACCTGGGACATCCTTTTCCCCTCCAACAAACCTCATCCTGCCGTAGCATGCAAATGGGAAGGAACTAACGCGATGAAACTGGCGGGCGCCATCAGCGAGGGGAGTGGTTCTGTCAACGAGGACGGCTTCGGCCTGATCGAGACCTCGGGGGAAGTGTCGGCGGCGTGGGTCTTCGACGGCGTCACCGGCATCAATGGGGCGAATGTGCTGCCCGGCGGCAGCGACGCCGCCTGGCTGGTGGCGCAAGCGGGGCATCATCTCCGGTCTCTGGCCACCGAAGACTTGCCCTTGGCCATGATCCTGTCGAGGCTGGTGGACCACCTGATGGCCGACTGGCAGGCCGTGTCGGCGCATCTTTCGCTTCCTCCCGGTTACGATCCGCCGGCCGCCTGCCTGATCCTCGCCAAGAAATATCCCGATGGCTGGAGCGCGCTGCGGCTCGGCGACTCCTGTCTCATCGCCCGCCAGGCCGACGGCGGGCATAACCTGCTGACGGCCTCTCCCAACAACGCCTTCGACCATTGGCTAGCTGGCGAAGCAAGAAAGCGGCGCGATGCCGGAATGCTCGATATCGGGGCGTTGCTGGCCGAATTTCACCACGAGCTCGCGGCGGGACGGATGAAGCGCAACCGGCCCGGCGGCTACAGCATCCTCGAGGCTGATAAAGCGGCACTCGCGATGCCCGAGTTGATCGGCCTCGGATTTCCGCGTGCGCTGCTCCTTTGCACCGACGGATTCTATCGGGCCGTCGATCACTACGGCATTCACGACGATGCGACGTTGCTCACGGCGTGTGCCGGCGACGGAGGCGTCAGGCGAGTTCTGGCGGAAGTCCGTGCCGTGGAAGCGGGAGATCCGGCCTGCGAAAAGTATCTCCGGTTCAAGCCCGCCGACGATGCGACGGCGGTCTTACTGGTTGACGGTAATTGACGGTTAAGCAATCTTTGATATAGTAACTATACGTCAATTGCTATCTTGAATTGCAGAATGACTCACTCCAGCGTCCGCTGCGAAGCGCAAACCATGCCGCTTCTCGCAGCGGGAAAGGAAAGCCAGCGTGAAACACCTGACATCAGCTTTGCTCCAGGTTGTTGACGAAGTTCCAGCGCTGATCGCGAAGCTGCCCCAGGCGGGCGAGTTTGCCCATTTCGCCTTGAACAGCATCGGCGATGCCGTGATCTGCACCGACATCGCGGGCAACATCTCCTTCCTCAACGCGGCGGCCGAGAAAATGACCGGTTGGCCGATGCGGGAGGCGAAAGGCAAGCCCGGCACGGAAGTTCTGCAGATACTCGATTCGAGAAGCCGCCAGGCCATCGCCGACCCGATGGAGCAGGCGATCGAGAGCAACCAGACAGGGCATCTGCCGCTCGACACGGTTCTCGTCAGGCGCGACGGGACGACGGTGCAGGTCGAGGATTCGGCCGCCCCCATTCATGACCGCGACGGCCAGGTGACGGGCGCCATCATCGTGCTGCGCGATGTCAGCCAGGCCCGCACCCTGGTGCTGCAAATGGCGCATTCGGCCCAGCACGACGCGCTCACCGGCCTTCCCAACCGGACGTTGCTCAACGACCGGATCAACAAGGCCATCGCCATATCGACACGCCACCACCGGAAGACCGCGGTGCTCTTCCTCGATCTCGACAACTTCAAGCATATCAACGACTCGCTCGGCCATCATGTGGGCGACAGGCTGCTGCAATCGGTGGCGCGCCGGCTGGTCGAATGCGTGCGTGGCGGCGACACCGTGAGCCGGCTTGGCGGCGATGAATTCGTCGTGCTGCTGGCCGAGGTCGAGAGCATGGACGAAGCGGCCTCCGCCGCGACACGGATGTTGCGGGCGGTGGCATCGGTACATTCGCTCGATCACCATGAACTCCAGGTCACCACCTCGATCGGGGTGAGCTTTTTTCCCGCCGACGGAGAAGATGCCGAAGCGCTCATCATGAACGCCGATACCGCGATGTACCAGGCGAAGGAAAACGGACGGCAGCGCTTCCAGTTCTACGAGCCCACCATGAATATCCGCGCGGTGGAGCGCCAGGCCCTAGAACTCGGCCTCAGGGGCGCCCTCGCCGGACGCGAATTCGAGTTGCACTACCAGCCCAAGGTCAATCTCGCGACGCGCGCCGTCGTGGGCGCCGAGGCGCTGCTGCGCTGGACCCATCCGGTTCGCGGATCGGTAACCCCGCGCGAGTTCATTCCGGTGGCCGAATCCTGTGGGCTCATCCAGCAGATCGGCGCCTGGGTGCTGCGCCAGGCATGCGCCCAGGCACAGGCCTGGCGGGGCGCTGGCCTGCCCGCGATCACCATGGCGGTCAATGTTTCGGCGAACGAGTTTCGCGACGAGACCTATCTGGAAAACCTGCTGGCAACGCTCGCCGAAACCGGGCTCGATCCGAATTCCCTCGAACTGGAACTGACCGAGAGCGTCATGATCAACCGGGTCGAGTCCACCATCTCCATCCTGAAATCGCTGCGCGACAAAGGCGTCAAGGTCGTCGTCGATGACTTCGGAACGGGTTATTCCAGCCTGAGCTACCTGCGGAATTTTCCGGTGAGCGCCATCAAGATCGATCAATCCTTTGTCCGCCAGATCGGAACCGAGGGCGAGGACAGCGCCATGGTGACCGCCGTCATCGGCATGGCCCGCAGTCTCAATCTGCGGGTGGTCGCCGAGGGGGTCGAAACCCAGGAACAGCTACGGTTTCTCCGCTATCACCGCTGCGACGAGGCGCAAGGGCACTATTTCGGCTGGCCGGTCATTCCGCTCAAATTCGCGAGCCTGCTGAAAGCCGGAGGGCTGGCGCTTCCGCCGATCGTGCCCGGCAAGGCCGCGCGGTTGCCGGCGGGTCTCTGACGCCCCGCGAGTTCAGGCGGCGCTGGAGGCAATCGCTCGTTGTCTCAATCAAACGCCATGTCAGTCCGGCGCCTTCGCTCCCAAAACCTGCCGCAGGGCGCGTTGCAGGGTCGCCGTTTCGTAGGGCTTGGCAATCCGGACGCAGGCCCTGAAACGCTCGGGGATGCTCGATTCGGAATAGCCGCTGGCGAATACAAAGGGCACGCCCCTGGCGCTCAGTTCGTCGGCGATGGCTGAGCTGTTCAGGCCCGACAGATTGACGTCAAGGACCGCGACGTCGATCTCGAGGTCGCGCGCCAGCGCCTGGCCGCGGGTGAGATTGGAAGCCTTGCCCGCGATCTGGTAACCGAGATCGGTGAGGGTGTATTCCAGATCCATGAGGAGCAGCAGTTCGTCCTCGACAATCAGGGCGCGTGGCTTTTGCGGCGCAGTCATTCCAAACCCATGTTCATCGTCGTGGCAGGTCCTCCGCCGCAATCAGGCCATAACTCAACATGAGCCGAATTGGTTCCAGCGCCAGCAAAATTTTCTCGGCAGAAGGCCGCGTTAGCAGGTGATCGCGGCCGCCAGTCTCAGTGAAACCTATCGGCAGTATCTGGCTTCGGGGGCGGTCAAGCCGGATGCCGGACAGGCGCTGATCGTCGAACGGCTGAACCGGCTTGCCGGGGAACTTGCCGCGATGCCGTCGTCGCGCAATGGCGGCTGGCTCGATTCCCTTCTGGGCAAAGACACCGCTCCACCGCGGGGTCTCTACATCCATGGCGCGGTCGGGCGCGGCAAGACCTGGCTCATGGATCTGTTTTTCGGTGAGGTTTCCGGTGTTCGAAAACGGCGGGTCCACTTCCATGCCTTCATGCAGGACGTTCACCGGCGCCTTCATGCCGCGCGCCGCCACCAGCAGGACGCCATCCAGCCGGTGGCCCAAGCGCTGGCGGACGACGCCAGGCTGCTTTGCCTCGACGAGATGCAGATCGGCGATATCGCCGACGCGATGATCGTGGGACGGCTGTTCCAGGCCTTGTTCGAACAGGGAACAGTGGTGGTGACGACCTCCAACCTGGCGCCGTCCGAGCTTTACCGGCATGGCCTCAACCGTCCCCTCTTCGTGCCATTCATCAGGCTGATCGAGGAGAAGCTGGATGTGCTGTGGCTCGACGGCCCGGCCGATTACCGGCTGGGCCGGGTCAAGGCGCATGAGAGTTTCGTGACGCCTCTGGGGCCGGAAACCGACGCCCGGATCGCGGAGACCTGGCGGCGGCTGACCGACAGCGAGCGGGGCGACCCGATGACGCTCGCCGTGCTCGGCCGGACGCTGCGGGTGCCGGAGGCGGCTCGGGGCTGCGCCCGGTTCACGTTCGACGAACTGTGCCGGGAACCGCTCGGACCCCCCGACTATCTGGCCTTGGCTGGAGCCTTCCAGACGGTGTTCGTCGAGCATATCCCGGCGCTCAAGCCAGCGGAGCGGAACGAGGCCAAGCGCTTCGTCACGCTGATCGACACGCTGTATGACGCCCGCATCCGTCTGGTCGCCTCTGCGGAAAAACCGCCGGAAGATATTTTCCCGGCGGCTGACTATGCCCGCACCGTGTCGCGCCTCAGGGAAATGCAGTCGGCCTCCTGGTGGGGCAAGAAAATTGTCGATACTTGACGTTTTCGTCAAGTTCTCGCTGGAAATTGACTATGCACAGCGTCTCAAACTGATAGATATCGGCGAAAGGGAGAATTTCATATGGCGCGGAAGAAGATCGCCCTGATCGGCGGTGGCATGATCGGCGGCACCTTGGCCCACCTCGCGGCCCTCAAGGACCTGGGCGATATCGTGATTTTCGACATCGCCGAAGGGCTGCCGCAGGGAAAGTCGCTCGACCTGTCGCAGGCGGGTCCGGTCGAAGGCTACGACGCAAGGATTTCCGGCGCCAACGGCTATGAAGCGATTGCCGGAGCCGATGTGTGTATCGTGACCGCGGGCGTTGCGAGGAAGCCCGGCATGAGCCGCGACGATCTTTTAGGGATCAATCTCAAGGTGATGGCGCAGGCGGGCGCCGGCATTTCCCGCTTTGCGCCCACCTCCTTCGTCATCTGCATCACCAACCCGCTCGACGTCATGGTCTGGGCGCTGCAGAAATATTCGGGCCTGGCGCCGAAGATGGTCGTCGGCATGGCCGGTATTCTCGACGGCGCCAGGTTCCGCTATTTCCTGGCCGACGAATTCAAGGTCTCGGTCGAGGATGTCACCGCCTTCGTGCTGGGCGGCCACGGCGATACCATGGTGCCGCTGGTCAAATATTCGACCGTCGCCGGCATTCCCCTTCCCGATCTGGTCAAGATGGGCTGGATCACATCCGAAAAACTCCAGCAGATCGTGCAGCGCACACGTGACGGCGGAGCTGAAATCGTCGGCCTCCTCAAGACCGGTTCGGCCTATTACGCGCCCGCCTCCTCGGCCATCGTCATGGCCGAGAGCTATCTCAAGGACAAGAAGCGCGTTCTGCCCTGCGCCGCGTATCTGTCGGGGCAGTATGGCGTCAAGGACACCTATGTCGGCGTGCCGGTGGTGATCGGCGCGGGCGGCGTCGAGCGCATCGTCGAAATCTCTCTCGAAGGAGACGAACAGGCGGGCTTCACCAAATCGGTGAGCGCCGTCGAGGCATTGATGGCGGCGGCCAAGGCGATCGCCCCCGATCTGGCGGATTGAATCATGAACATCCACGAATATCAGGCCAAGGAAGTTCTTCGCGGCTTCGGCGTGCCAACCGGCCGCGGCCTTCCCGTCTTCACCGTGGACGAGGCGGTCAAGGCGGCTCAAACGCTGGGCGGGCCGGTCTGGGTGGTGAAGGCCCAGATCCATGCAGGTGGGCGTGGCAAGGGCGGCGGCGTGAAAGTTGTGAAGTCGGTGGCCGAGGTCAAGGCCGAGGCCCAGCGCATGCTCGGCATGACGCTGGTGACGCATCAAACGGGCCCCGCCGGCAAGACGGTGGCGAGACTCTATGTCGAAGAGGGAACGGCGATCGCGCGGGAACTCTACCTCTCCTGTCTGGTCGACCGCGAAACCTCGCGGATCGCCTTCATCGCCTCGACCGAGGGGGGCGTGAATATCGAGGAGGTGGCGGCCAAGACCCCCGACAAGATCGTCACCGTCCACGTCGATCCGGCGGCCGGTTATTCAGGCTATGTCGGCCGCCGCATCGCCGCGGCGTTGAAGCTCGAAGGCGATCAGGTCAAGCAATGCGTCAAGCTGATCGGCCAGCTCTACCGGGCCTTCACCGAGAAGGACATGAGCCTGCTTGAAATCAATCCGCTGGTCGTCACCAAGGACGGGCAGCTCTTGTGCCTCGACGCCAAGATGAATTTCGACGGCAATGCGCTGGATCGCCATCCCGACATCAAGGAGTTGCGCGATCTGTCGGAGGAAGACGCCAAGGAGATCGAGGCGTCGAAATTCGATCTATCCTATGTGGCGCTGGACGGGTCCATCGGCTGCATGGTGAATGGCGCGGGGCTCGCCATGGCGACTATGGACATCATCAAGCTCTATGGCGCCGAGCCCGCGAACTTTCTGGATATCGGCGGCGGCGCCACCAAGGATAAGGTGACGGCGGCGTTCAAGATCATCACCGCCGATGCGCGCGTGAAAGGCATCCTGGTCAACATTTTCGGCGGCATCGCCAGATGCGACGTGATCGCCGAAGGGGTGATCGCGGCGGTCAGGGAAGTGGGCCTCAAAGTACCGCTGGTGGTGCGCCTCGAAGGCACCAATGTCGACCTGGGCAAGAAGATAATCAAGGACAGCGGCCTCAACGTGATCTCCGCCGACAATCTCGACGACGCGGCGGCGAAGATCGTGAAGGCGGTGAAGGTGGCGGGTTGATCAAGTTCCTTGGAAACATCCTGCCAAGTTGAAGCACCATGATGACGACGTGAGAGATGCGATGGCCGGACGGGTGATTACATTCGAGATTGACGAGGAACTTGCGGGACACTTCGATGCGCTTGTGGAGGATTGGAGGAAGGAACCTGTCTGGCTGGCCCGGAGATTCTTCGAGGAGGAAGTGCTCGCGAATACGTCCGGTGGACGTGGTGTGCCGCTACGCCGCCGATATCTCTATCGCGATTCAAGTGTCTATTTCACCCGCGAGGAACTCGACGCGCGCGACGCAGAACGGGAAAAGAATCGAGATCCCGCCGATGAAGCCGAGAACCGAAAACACAGTGAGGAACTCTGGGCGATGATGAAAAAGAATCTGGAAAGCCGCACTTAATGTCCATGCTCAACACCGTTGCCGAAGCGCGCGAGAAAATCATCGCTACATCGGCTGAACTTGATTCCCACCGGCGACTTCCGCGATGCGGCCGGATCGCGAAGGCTTTGGAGGAAGCCGCCTGATGTTTGAGATATCCAGCGGTCCCACAATTCAGCAAGTGTCGGCTTTTGTTATTGTCTTGGTCGTTGCTTTGATCATTTGGCGACTTTTTGTTGATGATAAACTTAAGCGTCGTCGTGTTGACGCAGACCGATCACTCCCCTCCGAGCAATTGGATGCCTGGAACAAGATGAATTCGGAAAACGCCAAACTCTTTCGTCAGATGCTGGATGAACTAAAGGCAATTCGCAGCCTGCTTGAGAAGAGCAACTAGCATGTCCATCCTCGTCAACAAATCCACCCGCGTCATCTGCCAGGGCATCACCGGCAACAACGGGACGTTTCATACCGAGCAGGCGATGGCTTATGGCACGCTTATGGTGGGCGGCGTCACGCCGGGCAAGGGTGGCTCCACGCATATCGGTCTCCCTGTCTACGATACGGTGGCGGAGGCGCGCGAGGCTACGGGTGCCGAGGCGACCGTGATCTATGTGCCGCCGGCCTTCGCGGCGGACGCCATCCTTGAGGCGATCGACGCCGAAATTCCGCTCGCCGTGTGCATCACCGAGGGTATTCCGGTGCTTGATATGGTGAAGGTCAAGCGCGCCCTGTCGGGATCGAAGACGCGGCTTATCGGGCCCAATTGTCCGGGTGTCTTGACGCCGGGCGAATGCAAGATCGGCATCATGCCGGGCAACATCTTCAAGAAAGGTTCGGTCGGCATCGTATCGCGTTCGGGGACCCTCACCTATGAAGCGGTGTTTCAGACGACGCAGGAGGGGCTTGGACAATCGACGGCGCTCGGCATCGGCGGCGATCCGGTCAAGGGCACGGAGTTCATCGACATCCTCGAAATGTTTCTGGCCGACCCCGAAACGAAATCGATCATCATGATCGGCGAAATCGGGGGTGCCGCCGAAGAAGACGCGGCCGAGTTCATTCGCCTGTCGAAAGTGAAAAAGCCGATGGCGGGCTTCATCGCCGGCCGCACGGCACCTCCGGGACGCCGCATGGGCCATGCGGGCGCCATCATTTCGGGCGGAAAGGGGGGGGCTGAATCCAAGATCGAGGCGATGAAGCGGGCGGGGATCGCTGTCTCCGAATCGCCCGCATTGCTGGGGAAGACGCTGGTCAAGGAACTGGCGCGGTGACGGACGGAGTTCAAGTATGAACAAGACGGATCTGACGACGGCCTTCGAGCAAACCTCGTTCCTCTATGGCGGCAACGCGACGTTCATCGAGGAGATGTACGCGCGCTTCCTCGACAATCCATCCACGGTCGATTCACAATGGCGGCAGTTTTTCACAAGCCTTGGCGAGACGCCGGAGAAGAATGGCGGACCTTCCTGGCAACGCGCCGGCTGGCCGCCGCCAGCGTCCGGCGATCTGATTTCGGCGCTTGACGGAAACTGGCCCACCGCCCCGCTGCCGGCCACGAAGCCCGCGGCGAAGGGCGACGCCGAGGACGTCCGCAAGGCCACCACCGATTCCGTCCGTGCGCTGATGATGATCCGCGCCTACCGGATGCGCGGCCACCTCGCCGCCGATCTCGATCCGCTCCGCCTCAAGGACCCGGTGCAGCACCCTGAACTCGATCCCGCCTCCTATGGTTTCCGCGAGACCGATCTCGACCGGCCGATCTTTCTCGACCACGTGCTCGGCCTCGAACATGCCACCATGCGGCAGATCATCGAAATCCTGAGACGCACTTACTGCCACACGCTCGGCGTCGAGTTCATGCATATCTCGGACCCCGAGCAGAAAGCGTGGATCCAGGAGCGGATCGAAGGCGAAGAGAAGGATGTGCGCTTCACCTCCGAGGGCAAGAAGGCAATTCTCAATAAACTGATCGAGGCGGAAAGCTTCGAAAAGTTCGCCGAGGTCAAATACACCGGCACCAAGCGCTTCGGCCTCGAAGGTGCTGAATCGATGGTTCCGGCCCTTGAGCAGATCATCAAGCGCGGTGGCCAACTCGGCATCAAGGAAATCGTGCTCGGTATGGCCCATCGCGGTCGGCTCAATGTGCTTGCCAACGTCATGGGCAAACCACTGCGCGCGATCTTCAACGAATTCAAGGGCGGCTCATTCAAGCCAGATGACGTCGAAGGTTCGGGCGATGTCAAATACCACCTTGGCGCGTCCTCGGACCGCAGCTTCGATGACAACAATGTGCATTTGTCGCTGACCGCCAACCCGAGCCATCTCGAGATCGTCGATCCGGTCGTTCTTGGCAAGGTGCGCGCCAAGCAGGACCAGCATGGTGATACCGAGCGCACCCATGTGCTGCCGCTGTTGATCCATGGCGATGCGGCGTTCGCTGGCCAGGGCGTCGTTGCCGAGTGCCTAGGATTGTCGGGACTGCAAGGGCACCGGACTGGCGGTTCGATCCACTTCATCATCAACAACCAGATTGGCTTCACGACCAACCCGCGGCTGTCGCGATCCTCGCCTTATTGCTCGGACGTCGCGCGGATGGTGGAGGCACCAATCTTCCACGTCAACGCGGACAATCCGGAAGCGGTCACGCACGTGGCCAAAATTGCGATCGAGTTCCGCCAGAAGTTCAAGAAGCCGGTGGTGATCGACATGATCTGCTATCGCCGCCACGGACATAACGAGTCCGATGAGCCGCTGTTCACGCAGCCGCGCATGTACCAGAAGATCAAGGCGCACCCGACGACGGTCACACTCTATGGCCAGAAGCTGGTCGACGAGGGCACGATTACGGATGTCGAGCTCGACGAGATGAAGGCGCGGTTCCGCGCGCGGCTCGATGTCGAACTGGCCGCCGCCGATAGCTACAAGCCGAACAAGGCCGACTGGCTCGATGGCCGCTGGACCGGTCTTGGGCTGACCGAGGACGAGGCGCGGCGCGGCAATACCGGCGCCGAGATCGACGTGTTGAAGGAAGTTGGGCGGCGCATCACGGCCGTGCCAAACGATTTCAATGCACATAAGACTGTACAGCGCTTGCTCGAACGCCGCCGCGAAATGGTCGAAATGGGCCATGGCGTTGACTGGGCGATGGCCGAGCATCTTGCGTTCGGCACCTTGCTGCGCAATCGTATTGCGGTGCGCCTGTCGGGCCAGGATGTGGAGCGCGGCACCTTCTCGCAGCGCCACTCCGTATTGATCGACCAGGTGTCGGAACGCCGCTACACACCGTTGAAATACGTGTCGCCGGACCAATCGCGATTCGAAGTCATCAATTCGATGTTGTCCGAAGAGGCGGTCTTAGGCTTCGAGTACGGTTACTCGCTGGCCGAACCGATGACGCTGACGTTGTGGGAAGCTCAGTTCGGCGATTTCGCCAATGGCGCACAGGTGATCTTCGACCAGTTCCTGTGCTCTGGCGAGCGCAAGTGGCTGCGCATGTCTGGACTCGTCTGCCTGCTGCCGCACGGCTATGAGGGGCAGGGGCCGGAACATTCGTCGGCCCGCCTCGAGCGCTATCTGCAATCGAGTGCCGAGGACAACTGGCAGGTGGCAAACTGCACGACGCCCGCCAACTATTTCCACATTCTGCGTCGACAGGTTCTGCGAAAAATCCGCAAGCCTCTGATTCTAATGACGCCGAAGTCGCTTTTGCGGCACAAGCGGGTGGTCTCGCGTCTGGATGAGATGGGTCCCGAAACGTCATTCCATCGTGTGCTGTGGGATGATGCCGACGTATCGAAGTCGCCACAGGCCGATACTGCGATCAAACTCAAGCCGGATTCGGAAATGCGCCGGGTCGTGCTGTGTACCGGCAAGGTCTACTACGATCTCTACGAGGCGCGCGAGGCGGCCGGCATCGACGACGTGTACGTGATGCGCGTGGAGCAACTTTATCCGTTTCCGGCCCGGTCGCTGATGGCCGAGCTGGCCCGGTTTCCGAACGCCGACGTCGTGTGGTGCCAGGAAGAACCGCGCAACATGGGTGCCTGGAGCTTTATCGAGCCAAATCTCGAGTGGACCCTTGGGCAGATCGAGGTCAAGGCCAAGCGGGCGCGCTATATTGGGCGGGCGGCCGCAGCATCGACGGCAACGGGCCAGCTTTCACGGCATTTGGCCGAACAAAAGACGCTCGTGAACGAAAGTCTTAGCGCGTGAGACTGCGGTTTTGGCGTAAGTCATGCCGTGCTAATTCGCCCAATCATGACCCGGCACGGGCTTGGCTCGTGCCACCGTTACATTCGTAGGCTATGCCGCATATGACAGCGGCGACATTGCCGAACAGTCGCTATAGGTAGTGGTGTTTCTTATCAAACGCTAGAAATGGCGGCAGGCACAGACGGGGACCTGAATATTATGGCGGTTGAGATCCGTGTTCCAACGCTCGGCGAGAGCGTTACCGAGGCGACAGTCGGTAAGTGGTTCAAGAAGGAAGGCGATGCCATCAAGATCGATGAGCCGCTGTGCGAACTTGAAACCGATAAGGTCACCGTCGAAGTTCCTGCCCCGTCGGCGGGTGTGCTCGGCACTATCATCGTGCAGCAGGGAGTGACGGTCGCCGTTGGTTCCGTGCTGGGCACGATAAAGGAGGGGACAGGCGGCGCTACTGCTCCGGCTGCAGTTGCCGCCCCGGTTGCGGCCAAGCCCGCTGCACCAGCGGTCACTCCGACTTCTGCGAGCGCCATGCCGCCGGCACCGTCTGCCGCAAAAATGATGGCCGAGAAGGGCATTGCTGCTGCCGACGTGGTGGGCTCTGGCAAGCGCGGTCAGGTCCTTAAAGGTGACGTATTGTCCCCAGCAGCGCCGACCGCCCCGACGATCGCGACGCCAGCCGCCTATGTTCCGCTGGTGCAAGCTCCCGTTCCGGTTTCACAGTTGCGTGCGCCAATCGCTGCCAACGATGGTGCCCGCGAAGAGCGCGTCAAGATGAGCCGCCTGCGGCAGACGATTGCGCGCCGCCTCAAGGATGCGCAGAACACGGCCGCCATGCTCACCACATTCAACGACGTGGATATGACCGCTGTGATGGCGATGCGGACGCAATACAAGGAGTTGTTCGAGAAGCGCTACGGTAACAAGCTTGGCTTCATGGGCTTCTTCGTGAAGGCCTGCCTGCAAGCGCTTAAGGAGATCCCGGCCGTCAATGCGGAGCTCGACGGCACCGACATAATCTACAAGAATTACTACCATATCGGCGTCGCAGTCGGCACCGACAAGGGGCTCGTTGTGCCCGTTGTGCGCGAAGCCGATCGTCTGAGCCTTGCTGAGATCGAAGGCGCAATTGCAGGCTACGGCAAACGGGCGCGCGATGGGAAACTTGGCATCGAAGACATGCAGGGCGGCACGTTCACAATTTCGAACGGCGGCGTCTATGGCTCGATGATGTCAATGCCGATCTTGAACGCTCCGCAGTCGGGCATTCTAGGCATGCACCGCATCGAGGAGCGCCCGGTGGTTCGCAATGGTCAGATTGTTGCCCGCCCGATGATGTATCTGGCGCTGAGCTATGATCACCGCATCGTCGACGGTAAGGAAGCGGTCACGTTTCTAGTGCGCGTCAAGGAATGTCTCGAAGATCCGCAGCGGTTCATATTGGAGCTGTGAGCGGATGTCCTACGACCTCGTCATTATCGGCTCCGGCCCTGGCGGCTATGTCTGCGCGATCCGGGCAGCCCAGTTGGGGTTGAAAACCGCCATCGTCGAGAAGAGCAAGACGCTTGGCGGCACTTGCGCGAACGTCGGCTGCATCCCCTCCAAAGCGCTGCTGCACGCGACCGAGCTATTTGATGAAGCTGGCCATGGCTTTGCGGCATTCGGCATCGATATTCCGGCACCAAAACTCAATCTGCCAGCGATGATGAAGCATAAGGCGGATACCGTCGCGTCGAATGTTGGCGGCGTTGCCATGCTGATGAAGAAGAACAAGGTCGACACGCACTACGGTTTGGGCGTGATTGCAGCGCCCGGCAAAGTCGAGGTGACAGCCGCCGACGGCAAAAAGTCGATACTGGAGACCAAGTCAATTGTGATCGCGACGGGCTCCGACGTCGCCCAACTACGCGGCGGCGATGGTATGCCCATCGCCTTCGACGAGAAGGTCATCGTGTCGTCGACCGGGGCGTTGGAACTGGAAAGAGTGCCGATGCACCTGGTCGTCGTTGGTGCGGGTGTTATCGGGCTTGAGCTAGGCTCGGTCTGGAAGCGGCTCGGTGCCAAGGTCACAGTCGTCGAGTTTACCGATAAGTGCCTGGGCGGTATGGATGCTGAATTGGGTAAACAGTTCCAACGCTTGATGGAAAAGCAGGGCATGCTGTTCCACATGTCATCCAAGGTAACCAAGGTCGAAAAGGCAGCCAAGGGTGCCCGCGTGACGTTCGAGCCCGTTGCAGGCGGGGCCGCGACCAATCTCGATTGTGACGTGGTATTGATCGCTACTGGGCGCATCCCATATACGGCGGGTCTTGGCCTCGAATCAGCGGGCGTTGCGACGGAACGTGGTCGCGTTGTCATCAACGATCAGTTCGCGACCAACGTGCCCGGCATTTACGCGATTGGCGATGTGGTGCGGGGGCCGATGCTCGCGCACAAGGCGGAGGAAGAAGGTGTGGCGATCGCCGAACTGCTGGCCGGCCAACATGGCCACGTCAACTACGATGTGATCCCGGGTGTGGTGTATACGTTCCCCGAGGTCGCCTCGGTCGGTAGAACCGAGGAGGAGTTGAAAGCCGCGGGCGTCGCCTACAAGGTCGGTAAATTCCCGTTCATGGCCAACGGTCGCGCGCGCGCCAACCGCACCACTGACGGATTTGCCAAGGTGCTGGCGGACGCCACCACCGATCGCGTGCTCGGCGTCCACATTATCGGTGCAGGGGCTGGCGATTTGATCCACGAGGCCGCCGTGCTGATGGAATTCGGTGGATCATCCGAGGACCTGGCGCGTACGTGCCACGCTCATCCAACCATGAGCGAAGCCGTCAAAGAAGCAGCGCTTGCGGTCCAGAAGCGCGCGATCCATATGTAATGCCTTCGTCGCAGGCGGGCGTTCGCCCTGCGGCGCAACCAATCAACGGAAAGAGGGTGTCATGCTGCGCCTCTCGACTTTAGCTGCTGTCGCCGCCGGACTACTGGTTGCCGGGTGCGACTACATCCCGACATCGTGGATCAACAAGATTACCGGCATTGCAACGACGCTCGGCACCGTCTCGAACAACTCGTTCAAAGGCAACGTCCAGGCAGAGTTCGTGTCGCCCGCAAAGCCCGATGACAACTTCCGGGATATGAAACTGCTGACGCCGTTCGGCTATGTCGACCCGCGTGGCGTCACTTGGGATGTTCCCGTCGGCTATATCACCAATGGCGCTTCGGTGCCGTGGGGTCTGTGGAACATCGTCGGCGGCCCCTACGATGGCCCCTATCGCGATGCCGCAGTGCTGCACGACTATTACACCGAGAACAAGTTGCGAACGTGGGAAGACACGCACCGCATGTATTACGAGGCCTCGATTGCGCGCGGTGTGAGTGAAAATCGTGCCTCGATCATGTATGCCGGGCTGCTGGTTGGCGCCGATCGCTGGGATGCACCGAAGCCACCCGCCGCAGTCACACCCAAAAAGGCGCAGATCATGCCCGATCGCATTCAGTTGGCACAGGTTCCACCGCCATCGACCAACAAGCCGATTGCTCCCGGCGCGACGCCGTCGAACAAAGAGCAGCAGATGTTCAATGAATTGAAAGCGTGGATCGATCGCGAGAAGCCGACGCCCGCGCAGATCGCTAAGCGCGTCGAAGAGTTGCGCAAGGCGGCGGGAATGGCGTCGAAGCCATAAATCATCGCGCGATGTGCCGACGACTGCGGCTGGCATCAGGATCATGTTGTGATGCAGCCGCAAATCCAACTTCAATCGCCAGAGCAGCGCGCGCTGACTGGTATTGGCTTGATGGTGGCGGCCATGCTGCTGCTGCCGGTGATGGACGCGGCCGCAAAATTCATGTCGGTCCGTATCCCGATCGTCGAACTGGTATGGGCGCGGTTTTTCTTCCACTCCGTGTTGCTCGCGCCGATTATGTTGTGGCGTCACCCGGTTCGTAACCTGTGGCCGCAACGACCATTGTTGCAGACGGTCCGGGCGCTGGCGATCGTGGCAGCGACGGCATGCTTTTTTCTTGGCATTTCAATGATGCCGCTGGCAGACATGCTGGCCGTGTTCTTCATCTATCCGTTCGTGGTGACGGCATTGTCGCCGTGGGTGCTCGGTGATCGCGTTGGCGCGTGGCGCTGGTCGGCGACAGCAATCGGATTTATCGGCGCACTGGTGATCATCCGTCCGGGGTTCGCGACGATGTCGATTGGCGTTGCCTACGCCATAGGTGCCGGGCTTTGTTATAGTTTTTATGCGCTCAGCACGCGCAAACTCGCCGGCAGTGATCCACCGCTTGTGACGCTGTTCTTCACCGGCCTCGTTGGTTTGACGGTGTCGTCGTGCGCGCTGCCACTGGTTTGGGTGTGGCCGACACCATTGGAATGGGGGTTGATGCTGCTGATCGGGTTGGTGTCGGCAATCGGGCATGCGTGCGTGATCATGGCGTCAGAACGGGCGCCAGCGCCACTGTTGGCACCGCTGGCATATATTGAGATCGTTTCGGCAACTATTCTTGGCTACGTGCTGTTCGCAGATTTGCCGGATCGGACCACATGGATCGGCATCGCGATCATCGTCGCAAGCGGTCTCGTGATCGTCTGGCGCGAAAAGGTCAGAGGCGTCTTGCCATCGGCACAGGTCCGATTGGACTGAAACTTCGTTTCTTACCTCAGTCGGCATCGCGCCTTCGAAACACATAGGAGATCAGGTGATGCGATTTTTGGCGGCCTATTTGGCGACGGCGTGTGCCTTCATCGTAGTCGATCTGATCTGGCTTGGAGTTGTTGCCAAGAGTTTCTACCGCCGGGAGTTGGGTTCGCTGCTGGCCGATCCGATCAACTGGAAGGCCGGAATTGCCTTCTATCTACTCTATCCCGTGGGCGTAGTGGCATTCGCAGTGGCGCCATCGCTTGGCGCGTCGTCCTGGACGAGTGCGCTGGTACTAGGAGCTACGTTAGGTCTGTTCGCCTATGGCACCTATGACTTGACCAACCTTGCTACACTCAAAGGTTGGCCGGTAACGCTCGCCCTGGTGGATATGTTTTGGGGTGCGGCGCTGACCGGAATTGCCGCGACTGCGGGATTTCTCGCAATGCGCGGCG
>JANNSP010000014.1:0-10048 GCA_031402975.1 Hyphomicrobiales bacterium | reverse complement strand
TCTCGACCTTGCGGGTCAGCGCTCCCATCGATTCCGCATGCTTGGCGAAATCGACGCCGAAAGCGTGCTTCACCTTGCAGTCGACGATGAGGTTGTTGAACGACGCCCCGCCCTTGAAATTCTGCAAACGGTTTATGACGGCGTATCCGCCGTTGTCGCACAACACGACGATGATCTTGTGGCCGGTCAGCACGGTCGAATAGATGTCGGAATTCATCATCATGTAGGTGCCGTCGCCGACCATCACGATGGGCGTGCGGGTCGGGTCCGCCATGGCCGCCCCCCAGCCCGCGGAAATCTCGTAGCCCATGCAGGAGAAACCGAATTCGCAATCGAAGGTGTTGGGCGACTTCACCCGCCAGTTCTTCATAACTTCGCCGGGAAGTCCACCGGCCGCCGCGATCAAGAGGTCGCGCTCGCCGGCCTTGCCGTTCACCACGCCCACGACCTGGGCGTAGGTCGGCACCGGGCTGTTGGTCGGCTTCTGGAAACCGTCGAGCATCTTGTCCCACTTGCCGAACTCATCGCGGGCCTTCGCCATCCAGGCGGCATCGGCCTTCCAGCCTTTGGCCGCCACCGCCATTTCCTCGATGGTTTCCTTGGCGTCGCCGATCACCGCCAAAGCGCGATGCTTGGTGGCGTCCCAGCGGGCCGCGTTAATCGAGATGAATTTGGCGTTGGGCGAGAAGCAGGTCCACGATCCGGTGGTGAAATCCATGAGCCTGGTGCCGATTGCAAGGATCACATCGGCCTCGGCAGCGAGCGCATTGGCCGAGGTCGAGCCAACGATGCCGATGGGTCCGGCATAGGCGGGATGCGTGTGGATGACGGCGCCCTTCCCCGCAATCGTCTCGGTGATCGGAATGCCGTGATCGAGCGCGAATTTCGCCATCACCCCTTCGGCGCCCGAATAGCGCACGCCACCGCCCGAAATGATGAGTGGCCGTTTGGCTTTTTTCAGAAGCTCGATGGCCTTGGCGAGCCGCGCGCGGTCAGCGCGGGGGCGTGGGATTCCATGCACCGTGGGCTCGAAGAAAGCCGCCGGATAATCGCAGGCCTGTTCCTGGATATCCTGTGGCAGTGCGATGAAGGCCGGTCCGCAGTCGGCCGGATCGAGCATGGCGGCCACCGCCTGCGGCAGCGACGAGATGATCTGTTCGGGATGGACGATCCGGTCCCAATAGCGCGTCACCGCCTTGAAGGCGTCGTTCACATTGATGGTGGGATCGCCGTAATGCTCGACCTGCTGCATGACGGGATCGGGCCTGCGGTTGACGAAGGTGTCGCCGGAGAGGATAAGGATCGGCAGGCGGTTGGCATGGGCCACTCCCGCCGCCGTCACCATGTTGAGGGCGCCGGGCCCGATGGAAGATGTCGCCACCATGATCTGGCGGCGGCGCTTGGCCTTGGCGAAACCGATGGCAGCCAGCGCCATCGACTGTTCGTTCTGGCCGCGCCAGGTGGGCAGCACGTCCTTCACCGCTTCGAGGGCCTCCGACAGGCAGGTGACATTGCCATGGCCGAAGATCGCGAACACGCCCGGAAACAGCGGAACCTTCTCGCCGTCGAGCATGGTGAACTGGTTGCACAGATAGCGCACGAGCGCCTGGGCCATGGTCAAGCGGACGGTCGGCATGTCACTTCCTCCGGGGTCAATTCTTCAGTCGTCGGTTCAAAAAACATTCTATTGCGCCTTGGCAAATTGCAACAGATATTGCGGAACACCTTACGGGAACCAGCATGATAGCGAACGGAATCCGCGAAAAATGGGCCTTGTCCAAGCCGGTGCTCAATGGCTGGCTGTCGCTCGCCTGCCCGTTCAGCGCCGAGATCATGGCGGGGCAAGGCTATGACTCGGTCACCATCGACCTGCAGCATGGGTTGATCGGCTACGAGTCGGCGACGACGATGCTGCAGGCCATCCAGGCCAGCGGCGTGACGCCGATGATGCGGGTGCCGTGGCTCGATCCCTCGGCGATCATGAAGGCGCTGGATGCCGGGGTCTATGGCGTCATCTGCCCGATGATCAACAGCCGCGCGGAAGCGGAGCAGCTTGTCTCCTGCATGCGCTATCCGCCCAATGGCTTGCGGAGTTTCGGCCCGGTCAGGGCGAATTTCTCGGCCGGCGCCGACTATGCCAAGCACGCCGACGCGGAGGTTCTGTGTTTCGCCATGATCGAAACCGCCGCGGGCATGAAGAACCTCGACGCGATCGTGTCGACGCCGGGTCTTGACGGCGTCTATATCGGCCCCGCCGACCTGACGCTTGGACTGACGGGACGAAAATACGCAACCGGCTTCGACCGCGAGGAACCGGAGATGGTCGCGGCCATCCAAAGGATACTGGAAGCCTCGCACCAGGCGGGCATCCGTGCGGCGCTGCATTGCGGTTCGTCCGCCTATGCCGCGAAGGCCATCGGTTGGGGCTTCGACATGGTGACGCTGCTCAACGACGTCCGCCTGCTGGCGGCCGCGGCGCAGGCCAGTATCGCGGAGACGCGGAAGCTGATCGGCGAGCAGGCGGCGGTGGTCCAGCCCACGGCCGGCAGCGGTTACTGACATGCCGCATGTTCTGGTGGCCGGCCGCATCCATGAAGCGGGCATTGACCTGCTGAAATCGGCGCAAGGCGTCAGTTTCGAACTCGTCAACGAGATTTCGGTCGAGTCCTATGCCGGACTGATGGGCGGCGCGGACGCCGTCGTCATCCGCACCCAGCCCCTGACCGAATCTATCGTCGCCTCGGCTCCCCGTTTGAAAATTGTCTCGCGCCACGGCGTCGGCTACGACGCGGTCGATGTGGAGGCGCTGAACCGGCGCGGCATTGCGCTTGCCATCGTCGGTGACGTCAATTCGGGCGCGGTCGCCGAACACGCGCTGATGCTCATGCTGGCCGCCTCGCGGCGCGTCATTTTCCACGACGACGCCACGCGCCACGGCAACTGGAAACTCCGCAACGATTTCGATTCGTCCGAGCTTGATGGAAAGACGCTGCTGGTGGTGGGCTTCGGCCGGATCGGGCGGAAGGTGGCCAAACTTGCCCAAGCCTTCGGCATGAGGGTCATGGCGCATGATCCATTTCTCAGTGTGGACGCGCTGCGTGGGAGCGCGGTGATACCGGCGCGGGATTTGAACGAGGCGCTGAGCGAGGCAGATATCGTCACTCTCCATATTCCGCTGGCGCCCAAGGGGCCTCTCATCGGCGCTGGCGAAATCGAGCGAATGAAACCCTCGGCGATCCTCGTCAACACGGCGCGCGGCGGACTGATCGACGAGACGGCTCTCGACGTGGCCCTGCGGGAGGGCCGCCTGGCGGGTGCGGCACTCGATGTTTTCGGAGATGAGCCACCTGCCCCGCGACATCCTCTTCTGAGCAACGACCGGGTCACTTTAACCCCGCACACCGCCAGTCTGACGCGCGAATGCGCCCGGCGGATGGCCGTGTCGTCGGTGCAGAACGTATTGGATTTCTTCGATGGAAAGCTCGATCCCGCTCTCGTGGTCAACCGGGATCACGCGAAGGGACTGACATGACGGTGCGGATCGGAATCATCGGGGTGGGCGTCATGGGGGCGGACCATGCGCGGATCGTCGCCAGTGAACCGGCGGGGGCGAAACTGCAGGTCCTCGCGGATGCCGATGAAAAACGTGTCAAGGCGCTGGCGGCTGAACTGGGAGCGGAGACAGCCGTGACCGACTCCATGGCGGTGATCAACGACCCTTCCGTCGACGCGGTGGTGATAGCATCTCCCGACGCGACCCACCAGGCGCTGACGCTTGCGTGTATCGCGGCGCGAAAACCCGTGCTGTGCGAAAAGCCGCTGGCGCCGACGGCGGCTGAATGCCTCGCTGTCGTCAAGGCCGAAACCGCGCTGGGCCGGAGATTGGTTCAGGTGGGCTATATGCGGCGCTTCGACCCGGGCTATGCCGGCATGAAAGCGGCCTGCCGTTCGGGCGAATTCGGCAGAGCGCTGATGCTGCACTGCATCCATCGCAACGTGTCGGCACCCGACTGGTTCACCTCCGGCATGGCGATCACCAATTCGGCGGTGCACGAGATCGACATCGCGCGCTGGCTGCTCGATTGCGAACTCGTCAGCGTCCGCGTCCTGAAGCCCGCCGCGTCACCGGCAGCACCAATATTCCTGGTGTTCGAAACCTCGGGCGGCCAGATCGTCGATGTCGAAATGTTCAACCACGCGGTCTATGGTTACGACGTGCGTGGGGAACTCGTCTGCGAGACGGGAACGGTCTCTCTGCGCTCACCCGTTTCGATCGAGATCAATGGCGCCCTCAAGCAGAGTGTCACCCATCCCGCCGACTGGCGTCCGCGCTTCGCTTCGGCCTATCGCATCCAGATGCGGGCCTGGATCGACGCCATTCAGACCGGCAGCGCCACCGGGGCCAGCGCCTGGGACGGATACGCCGCCGGAGCCGTCGCCGAAGCAGGGCTTGAAGCACTGGCCACCGGGCATATGGCGAAGGTCACGCTGGTGGAGAAGCCCGCGCTGTACTGCTGACGGACCGGCGCGCCGTCAGACCGGGCTCGGATTTCTTTCTCCGAACTCCGCCTGGTGCCAATAGGGATAGATCTTCGTCAGCGTGCTGGCGGTATCGAGGCGCGCCATCTGGTCCGCCGTCAAGGTCCAGCCCACGGCACCCAGGTTTTCCTTGAGCTGCGCCTCGTTGCGGGCGCCCACGATGACATTGGCGACGCTGGGCCGCTGCAACAACCAGTTCAAGGCGATTTGCGGAACGGACTTCCCGGTCTCCTTGGCAATCAGATCGAGCGCATCGACCACCCGGTAGAGCAAGTCCTCGGCGACCGGCGGGGCATTGTCGAACGTTTTGTGCAGGCGGCTTAGGGCGGGGAGCGGCGAGCCACGGCGGATCTTGCCGGTCAGCCTCCCCCAGCCGAGAGGACTCCACACGATCGTTCCCACCCCCTGGTCAAGCGCCAACGGCATGAGCTCCCACTCGTATTCGCGCCCCACCAGCGAATAGTACGCCTGGTGCGCGACATGCCGGGCGAAACCGTATTTCTCCGAGATGGCGAGCGATTTCATCAGATGCCAGCCGGAGAAATTCGAGCAGCCGATATAGCGGATCTTCCCCGCCTTGACGAAACCATCAAGCGTCGCCAGCGTTTCCTCGATCGCCGTCCTGGCGTCGAAACCATGAAGCTGGAACAGGTCGATATGATCGGTGCCGAGCCGCCGGAGCGAACCGTCGATGGCCTCGGTCAGGTGGTGGCGCGACGAGCCCACGTCGTTGGGCCTGTCGCTGAAGCGGAAGGTCGCCTTGGTCGAGATGATGAGGTCATGGCGCCTCCCCTTGATGGCGGTGCCCAGAACCTCCTCGGCCAGCCCTTTCGAATAGACGTCGGCCGAATCGAACATGGTGACGCCGTGATCGAGGCAGATATCGACCAGGCGCTTCGCCCCCTTGGCATCGGTATCGCCCCATTCCTTGAAAAACGCGGTGCCGCCGCCGAACGTGGCAGTGCCCAAGCTCAGAACCGGAACGGTCAATCCGGACGTGCCGAGACGGCGATAGTCCATTTACTTCTCCCTGCCGGACACTGCCGGGTCAATGCGATGCTTGCGGCGTGGATACGGTTTTTCCGGGAAGAATGGTGGGCGGTACAGGGATCGAACCTGTGACCCCTACGATGTCAACGTAGTGCTCTACCGCTGAGCTAACCGCCCACTGTCGCCTGACGACGGGGGCGATATATCGGGAAGGCGCCGGACTGGCAAGCCTTATGCCGCCATCATGCGATCGACCTCGGCCACCAGGTCGCGGAGGTGGAAGGGCTTCGACAGGACCTTGGCATCCTTGGGCGCGCGCGAATCGGGATGAAGGGCCACCGCAGCGAAGCCGGTGATGAACATGATCTTGAGCGACGGATCGAGTTCGGCGGCGCGCCTGGCGAGTTCGATCCCATCCATGACCGGCATGACGATGTCGGTGAGGAGGAGGTCGAAAGTGGTCTGCTTGATTTCCTCGAAGGCGCTGGCGCCTTCCGAAAAGGCGGTGACCTGGTGGCCCGCCTTTTCCAGCGCTTTCACCAGGAAGCGGCGCATATCGTTGTCATCCTCGGCGAGAATGATCTTGGCCACGGCGGTTGACTTCATCGGAACAGGCGTCCTTGTCATGGTGAACCTCGCAAATTACCGCCCGGTAGTAAATGGGGAATGAAGCCGTGGTGGACAGAATCCCCGGCTTCGCCGATATTGTCCCCCGCAATGGCGGCCCGCACCCGAAACCGGCACTTCGAAATCCTCGCTCCCGCGGACTGGACCGCGCCCGCGGTGTTCAATTCGCCGCATAGTGGGCGCGACTATCCAAAAGAGTTCCTGAGCGCCTCCAGGCTGTCGCCCGCGGCGCTCCGCAAGTCCGAGGACTGCTATGTCGACGAATTGTTCATGGGCTGCGTCAGGCACGGCGCGCCGATGCTCCGGGCCCATGCGCCACGCAGCTTCGTCGACTTGAACCGCGAGCCCTACGAACTTGATCCCCGCATGTTCGCCGACGTTCTGCCGGGATACGTGAATTCGTCCTCGCCCCGCGTCATGGCGGGTTTGGGCACGATCCCAAGGGTGGTGGCGGAGGGCGAGGACATCTACCGGGCGCCGTTCCGCTTCGCCGAGGCGCTGACCCGCATCGAGCAGATTTACCGCCCCTATCACCGCACCCTGACGGCGCTGATGGACGAAGTGGTGGCGAAAAGCGGTTCCGGCCTGCTGATTGACTGCCATTCCATGCCGTCGAGCGCCGCCGGCAACCTTGGGCCCCGCGCCAATGTGGTTGTCGGCGACCGCTATGGCGTCTCGTGCGGCAAGGCGGTGACCGCCTGGGTTGATGAATTGCTGCGCGCCGAGGGCTTGAGAGTGCTGCGCAACAAACCCTATGCCGGAGGCTTCATCACCCACAGTCACGGCTCGCCCCAGTCAAACCGCCACGCTTTGCAGATCGAGGTCAATCGCGGCCTTTATCTCAACGAGAAGACGATGGAGAAATCGGCCGACTTCCCGGCCCTTCAGGCGGCGTTCACCCGGGTCGTTGGGACGCTCCTGGCAGGCCTCGGCGACCTCATAGCACCCGCCGGGCGGCAATTGGCGGCGGAATGAAAAAAGGGCCGATACACCAAGGTGACCGGCCCAAGTCTAGGGAGGAAATGCCCAAGAAGGGCCACGAAACATCGCTGCTTCGCAACTGCAATCTGGCAATGCAAAACAACTTTTTCAAGGCAGGCCATTTGTTTTATTTTCCCGTACGTCAACTGATATCCGTAAAAATCAAATTAACTCCGGTAATGCATTGATCTGCATGCAGAATATGGAGACAGAAAAAACAAGTCGAAACCCTGCTGATGCATTATTGTCACAGTCGCGGATATATTGCAGTGCACAAAGCGGTGGAAACAATGGCCCGTTCGCCTGACTGGGACGAGATGACTCGCTTCGCGCGGGCTTTGGCCGCGGCGGCGGCGGGCGAAATCCTGCCTCTGTTCCGGAGCAACGCGCGGATCGATGTGAAGAGCGGTCCGGTGTGGGATCCGGTGACCGAGGGCGACCGGGCGGGCGAGAGGATCATCCGGAAGATGATCGAGGAGCGCTATCCGGACCACGCCATAGAAGGCGAGGAATTTGGCTACAAGGAAGGCCGCTCCGGCTTTACCTGGCTCCTCGACCCGATCGACGGGACCCGGGCGTTCGTCTGCGGCCTGCCCTTCTGGGCCACCCTGATCGGCCTCATGTTCGAGAGGAAGCCGGTGATCGGCCTGATGAGCCAGCCTTTCGTGGGCGAGATGTTCTACGGCAACCCTGACGGCGCCTGGCACGCCCGCGGCGGCGAGGTTCAGCCCATCAGAACGCGAACCGGCGTTGGTCTCAAGGATGCGACGATCGGCACCACGGCGCCCGAACTCTACCGCACCGAGCGCGACAAGGCGTCCTTCGGCCGCCTGAGCCAGGCGGCGCGGCTCACGCGGTTTGGAGGGGACGCATATTTCTACGCCGTCGTGGCGGCGGGCCATCTCGATATCGCACTCGACGCGGGGCTGCAGCCCTACGACATCGCACCCCTGCTGCCGATCATCCTGGGCGCGGGCGGCGCCGCCGCCGAATGGACCGGCGGCAACCCGGCGGAGGGCGGCAATGTCATCACCGCGGGCTCGGAAGCCCTGCTCGAGGAAGCGCTCGCCGTCATGGCTTAGACGCGTGGCGCGCCTTCTTGCGGTTGCGGCGCGAGCGCGCCACCAGGTTCAGCGATTCCGTGCCGAGCGAGAACAGCATGGCGAAATAGATGTAGGCGCGCGGAATATGCTGCTGGAAGCCGTCGGCCACGAGCACCACGCCGATCAGCAGGATGAAGGCCAGCGCCAGCATCTTCACCGTCGGGTGGGCCGTGATGAACGTGCCGATCGGTTTCGCCGCCACTATCATCAGGCCGATGGCGATGACATTGGCGAGGATCATCACCGGCAGGAAATCCGTCATGGCGACCGCCGTGATGATCGAATCCAGCGCGAAGACAAAATCGATCACCATGATGAGCGCGATGACGCTAAGGAAGTTCGATGCGTAAGCCTTCTGCGGCCCTTCCTCCTCGCCTTCCATATCCTGATGGATTTCGGCGGTGCCCTTGTAGATGAGAAAGAGTCCGCCCGCGATCAGGATGATGTCGCGCCACGAGAAGGCGAAGCCGCCGATTTCGATGACAGGCTGGGTAAGTTTGGTCAGCCACACCAGCATGGCCAGCATGGCGACGCGCAAACCGAGCGCCCCCATGAGACCGATGCGTTGCGCCTTGACGCGCTGGGCCGCCGGAAGTTTCTGGGCGGCGATGGTCAGGAAGACCAGGTTGTCGATGCCGAGAACGATCTCGAGCATCGTGAGGGTGGCGAGGCTGAGCCAGCCGTCGACGGTAAAGAGCCATTCAAACATCAGCGGCAATTAGAGTGCCGGGAAGATTTGATCAAGAGCGCAAAAGCGGGGTTGAGGTGCCGCACCCGCCGGCTTGCGCCTAGTCGTCCCGGTACACCCGTTCGCGGCGTTCGTGGCGCTCCTGCGCTTCGACCGACAGCGTGGCGATCGGCCGGGCATCGAGACGCCTGAGGCTGATCGGATCGCCGGTTTCCTCGCAATCTCCGTAGGAGCCGTCGTCGTTGCGTTTGAGCGCCGACTCGATCTTGGAGATGAGCTTGCGCTGACGGTCGCGGGTGCGCAATTCGAGCGACCGGTCGGTTTCCGAGGACGCGCGGTCCGCCAGATCGGGCAGAACGTGATTCTCGTCCTGCAGATGGGCGATGGTCTCGCGGCTTTCCTTCAGGATGTCGTCCCTCCAGGCCACCAGCTTGGCGCGGAAATAGTCGCGCTGGCGCTCGTTCATGAAAGGTTCGTCGTCCCCCGGTTTGTAGGCGTCGTCTACCTCTGCTGCCATCCCATACACTCTGAACTCCTCCCCAATGGCGCGGGCTTATAGCGACCCGGATTGCCTTCCACAATAGGGTTAAGAACCGGCTATCTGCCTGATTCTTAACAATTCTTAATGTTGCTACCAAAGAGTTGTGAAAATCTCGCAAACGCCCGGCACGAGCGTTTATGGCGAGCGGCCTTCCTCGATCCGGTCGCGGAGCTGCATCCACCAGTAGGAACCCTGGACGCCGAGGCGGCCGAACAGCCCGCCCGCCCACGAGGGCCCGAATGGCGAGAATCGCCGGAACTCGTCGTCGCTGGCTGCGATGGCGCGGGCGAGCAGAATTCCGGCCATGGCGGTGGTGTTGAGACCGTGGCCGCCGAACGCCGTTGCGTACCATTGGCCATCGGCGCCACGCCCGATCAGCGGCATCTTGTGCAGCGCATAGCCCATGAGACCGGCCCAGGCATGTTCGATGCGGGGATCGCCGAGGGTGGGATAGACCGACAGCATGTCGCGCTTCATGCGGAGCGCCAGATGCCCCGGCTCCTCGATTTTCGTGGTGATGGCGCCGCCCCACAGAATGCGGCCTTCGTCCACGATCCGGTAGTAGTTGCCGGCGCGCCG
>JANNSP010000013.1:0-7967 GCA_031402975.1 Hyphomicrobiales bacterium | reverse complement strand
CGTCCTCGTCACCGACCGGCGCCACGGCGCGGTCAGCTACCGCTCGCAGCTCGTCGCCGGCAAGACGATCGCGGCGAGGAAGGGCGAGGCCGTGCTCGACGAGGCGCTGGTGCGCGACGCGCTGCTCAAGGCCGAAGATTTCGACGGGCTCAAGGCGACGCTCCAGGCGCTGGTGAAGGCCGAGGCGGCGCTCAAGCAGATCCGCTCCCTGTTCATCGAGCATGCGGGGCACGAAACCACGCCCGCCTTCGAGAAACTCCTGCCGCTGCTGGCGGCCATCGCCACGTTCCTGACCGGCGTCCTCAAGGAGCGCGATCCAGCCCTTGTGCCGAGTGCAGCTCCAGAAGTTGCGGAGGCTGGCTCGGAAACGGCGGACGCCGGCAGCGAAGCCCCCTCCGCCGCCATCGCCATCACTTCGACCGGCGAGGCGACCGCGGCGCTGACTGCCATCGCCGCCTATTTCAACCAGAACGAACCGTCCAATCCCGCTGCGATGCTGGTGCGCCAGGCGCGGCACCTCGTCGGCAAATCCTTCATCGAGGCGATGGTCATCCTCAATCCGGCGCTGGCGGAGAAGGCCTCGATCAAGATCGGCGGCGAGACGCCGCTTGCCCTCACCAGCGCCCAGATGAAAGCGCTGTCGGAACAGGGGGCGGCCCAGGCTCCGACAGCGCCCGAACCTCCGGCGATCACGACACGGGGCAGCGCCGATGCCTATATGGCGTCGATCGAGCGCTATTTTCAGAAGAGCGAACCGTCAAGCCCGATCCCCATGCTACTGCGCCGGGCGCGCAGCTATTCCGGCAAGGATTTTTCCGAGCTGATGAAAGAGATGCTGGGGTGACGTGTTGCGTCGCTCTTCGCGCGGTACGAAGCGCCAGGTGAGCCCGTTCGCGCAGTTTCATTTTACGTCACCTGATAAATGAACTCTCCTTCGTCCACGCCGACGCGGGCTTCGTTGAAATCCTGCCTGGCCATCGACTTGTGCAGGATGTGGCGCGACAGGGCCGGGAGCAATGTGTTGGTGACGATATTGTCGACCATGCGGCCGCCCGAATCCGGATCGTTGCACATCGACACGATCTTGGCGACGGCGGCATCGTCATAGAGGAAGGCCGCGCCGTGGTTCTCGGCGATGCGGCGGCCGATGCGGTCGAGCTGCAGGCGGACGATGCCGGCCAGCATGTCGTCCGACAACGGATAATAGGGAATGGTGACGATGCGCCCGAGAAGGGCCGGCGGAAACGCCTTGAGCAACGACGGCTTCAACGCCGCCGCGAGCTGCTCGGCGTCGGGGCGGCGGCCGCCGGTCGAGGCCTGGACGATCATCTCGGTGCCGACATTGGTGGTGAGGATGATGAGCGTGTTCTTGAAATCGATGCGGCGCCCCGTTCCATCCTCCATCTGGCCCTTGTCGAAGACCTGGAAAAAGATTTCGTGCACGTCGGGATGGGCTTTCTCGACTTCATCGAGGAGGACCACGCTATAGGGCTTGCGGCGCACCGCTTCGGTCAACCTGCCGCCCTCGCCGTAGCCGACATAGCCGGGAGGAGCGCCTTTCAGCGTCGAGACGGTGTGGGCCTCCTGGAATTCCGACATGTTGATGGTGATCATGTTCTGCTCGCCGCCATAGAGGGCTTCCGCGAGCGCCAGCGCCGTTTCGGTCTTGCCGACGCCCGACGGGCCCGCCAGCATGAACACGCCGATCGGCTTGTTGGGATTGTCGAGCTTGGCGCGGCTGGTCTCGATACGCCGCGCGATCATCGACAGCCCATGCACCTGACCGATCACCCGGCGGTTGAGGATATCGGCCAGCGACAGCACGGTCTGCACCTCGTCCTTGACCATGCGGCCCACAGGGATTCCGGTCCAGTCGGAGACGACGGCGGCCACCGACTGCTCGTCGACATAGGGGTAGATCATGCGCCGGTCGGGTTCGATCGCATCGAGTGCGGCAACCGCATCCCTCAGTTTGGCGCGCGCCGCTTCGGCCTCTTCGCCGCCCGCGACAATGGTGTCGCGCAGGCCCTTGATGCCGTCCACCATCGCGAGTTCGGATTTCCATTCGGCTTCGAGCTTTTCCAGACTGGCGCGGGCTTCCTCGATCGAGGTTTTCAGTTCCGCGATACGCTCCTCATCGGCGCTGCCGACGTCGCGCTCGCGTTCGATGGACTTGAGTTCGTTTTCGAGCGCGCCGATCTTGACGCGCGCGTCCTCGACGGCGGCCGGAGTCGAGGTTTGCGAAATGGCGACGCGGGCGCTCGCCGTGTCGAGCAGGCTCACCGCCTTGTCGGGCAACTGGCGCGACGGGATGTAGCGCGACGACAGCTTGACGGCGGCAACGACTGCGGCGTCCGAGATATGAACGCCGTGATGCTTCTCCATCGGCGCCAGGAGGCCCCGCAGCATGTCGCAACAGCGGGCGACATCGGGCTCGCCGATCTGGATCGGCTGGAAGCGCCGGGTCAGCGCCGGGTCCTTCTCGATATGCTGGCGGTATTCCGACCAGGTGGTGGCGGCGATGGTGCGGAGCGTGCCGCGCGCCAATGCCGGTTTCAAAAGATTGGCGGCGTCACCCGTGCCCGCAGCACCCCCGGCGCCGATCAGCGTATGGGCTTCGTCGATGAACAGGATGACGGGGGTGGGCGAGGCCTGCACCTCGTCGATGACCGAGCGCAGGCGCTGCTCGAACTCGCCCTTCATCGAAGCACCCGCCTGCATCAATCCGATGTCGAGGGCGCACAGCCTATTGCCGCGCAACGGCGGCGGCACGTCGCCCGATGCGATCCGCTGGGCGAAACCCTCGACCACGGCGGTCTTGCCGACGCCCGCCTCGCCGGTGAGGATTGGATTGTTCTGGCGGCGGCGCATCAAGACGTCGATGATCTGGCGGATTTCCTCGTCGCGGCCGAGGATCGGGTCCATCTCGCCCGATAGCGCCTTGGCGGTGAGATCGATCGAATAGCGGTCGAGCGCTGTCGTGCCCTTGGGGCCTTGGGCCGCCTCGCCGGCTGAGCCGCCGCCGCGCAGGCCAGCACCATCCATGGGGCGGAGATTGTCCTCTTCCGAGCCCCGCCAAATCTTGCCGTGCTCGCCAGTCAGGACATCGATATCGATGCGGCCGAATTCTTTCGACATGGCGAGGAGCGAGCGCTGCAGTTTCAGGTCCTTGAGGGCTGCTGCGAGGATGTGGCCGGTCCTGATCTGGGTCTCGCCGAACAGCAGCGTGGCGTAGTGCCAGCCGCGGTCGAGCGCGTCGACGACGTTCTCGGAAATGCCGGGCATCTCGGTCTTGTTCATGGCAAAACCCGAAACCACGCCGCCCACATCGAGCAGCAGGCGGGCCCGGTCGAGCTTGAAGTGATCGGCGGTCAAGGCCACGTCGGTTCGGTCCATCTGCAGGATTTTCAGCATCCAGTGGGCCAGTTCGAGATTGCGGTGACCGGCGCCCTTGGCATGGCGCAGCGCCTGCATGAAGGCATCGTAGCCGATGCGGTTCAGTTTTCCGGTGACCACTTCGAGGCTGATGTCGGCCATGGCTACATGCTCTCCGCAACTGGTGCGACCGTTCGCGCAGGCGCTGCGCGATCGGCCGGATGATAGGTGCAGTCGCCGCGAATACCGGCGCCGGCACTGCCCTCCGCCATCATCCAGGTGGTCCAGCCGAGTCGGCCGAAACTGCCGGCCGCGGCGGGGCGAATCTCGGCCTCGGGGATCAGCAACTGGACATCGTAGTCGAGCAGTTCACCCAGGTAGAAGTAAATCAGATCGGCCATCTGTCTGCAATTCCTTCCGGCCGGCAAGAAAGTCTCGAATTGGGCGAGCGAGTCCGTGTGAATGCGGATGCGGAATTTGTCCATGACGCTGTAGACGGCGGAGCCCAGCATCGCATCCTGGCCAAGTGCTGCATTGCGCCCGCCGAGCGTGGTGCATTCGTCGCTGCCCAGCGGCAGCCAGCTTCCCACCAGCTGCTCGACATCGGTCTTCACGCCGAAAAAATGCGCGATCATGCTTTCGATGCGCGACGCGCTCTTGGCGGCGGGAGCCAGCAACCCCGCGACCGCCAGCTTGGCCACGTCGGCAATGCTGTCGCGGTTGCGAAAGGGAGCGGTGCCGATGCCCGCCGCCGAGCCGATATAGGCGATGAAGCGGTCGTTATCGGGCCGGTCGTGCTGGGCGGCGGGGCGGGCGTCGGCCCAGGCGCGGAAGAACAGCGAAATGAAGCGGTGGTTGAAAATGTCGATGAAGCTGGTGAAGGCTTCGTCGCGCGCCTCGTTCCACTGCCTGGCCTCGACGGTCGTCTGCAGCGGCAGCGCTCCTTGCGGACCCAGCATTCCGAGGAACCGGCTGAAAATCCGTATACGGAGCTTTGCGTCGCGGTCGAAGCGGCTGAGATTGGAGGCGGGAAATTCGAGATAGGGCTCCTGGCCGAGCAGCACCACCTCCTCGTCGCGAGCGGCACTGTCGCCGATCCGCGGTTTGTGGCGCTCCTGCCGTTCCATCAGCCTGAGGATAGAGAGCAGATCGAAGTTCCACGGTTCCGTCTCTATGCCCTCGGGGAACTTCATAGCTGAACCCTGCTGCCGACGCGCGGTGGCCAGCGCATCACTTCGCCGCGCTCGGTCGAGCGCACCACGGTCTGCACGAAATTGTTGATGGGCGCATATTCGGCGAAGAAGCGCTCGAGCACCGCGCCGTAAAGAAACAGGCCGCTGCCCTCGAAGGCCTTTTCGTCGAAGGTTATGGTGATCTCCAGGCCCCGCGCCACCGCCGACCCGTTGGCCTGGCGCACGCGGCGAACGGCCGAGCGGCTTTCGACCGAGGCGACGCCCCGGATGCGGCGCTCGGTGGCGCTGTCGGCGGTATCGGCGAACAGCGACAAGATCTCGCGCAGGGCCGCGGCGGAATTTTCCGTGCCGCGGCCGGTCAATCCCAGGTGATTGAGGCTCAAGATGCTGATGAGGCGCCAGGCGCTGGTGCCGCTCCGCGTCAGCGCGCCCTCGCCCAACGTTTTCGAGACGATCGATTCGCGCGGGCTGGTGGGACCGGAGATGCAGTTCACCGGCAGAGCCGTGTTGTCTTCGAGAATGAAATCGGCGCCGCCCTGGCCCACCGGCAGATGCTCCGCCAGATGGCGGTTGGAGCACAGCGCGCGGATGCTGAGCTCGGCTATCGCCGGGCCGTCATCGAGCGAGGCGGGTGGAGCCAGCGACAGAAAGACATCGGTGCCGGTGTAGTTCGACGACTTGCCGAAGCGCCGTTCCTCGACCGTGCGGCGGCGCATCAGGCGGCGGATGGTGTAGAAGATGACGCTCGATTCAGGCATGCCCTCGGGCGGCGCCGAATAGAGCGGATGGACCTCGACCTTTTCGGCCGAGCCGGTGAAATGGGCGAAGACCTTGAGAATGCGGTGCGGCTCGAATTCGAGATAGAGGCCGCGATCGGGCACGATGTGGTGCTCGTGCTCGTTGGTCCTGACCGGCACGCGTCCGGTCTGCATTTCGAACAGGTTGACCGCCGGCGCCGCATGAAGGGCGAAGATGGGAGCCCGGACCGCCGAGGGCAGGCGCTGATCGCCCTGGTCGAAAGCGAAGATCACATCGAGCTGGTTCGACGTCACTTTGGGCAGGATGCGGTCGAGGCCGGTCAGGCGGAAGCCGAGGAATTTCTGCGGCAGCACGAACAGATCGCGCAACAGGTCGAAGCCGCGGAACACCCGGTTATCGGCGGGCATCAGGCGTTCCTCGTTCTCCATGCCGATCTGTTGCAGGCAGCCGTCTGGCGCGCGGATCAGCGTCGATGCGCCGAATTCGCCGGGAAAGCGGAAATAGACGGCGCGGCAATGGCCGAACAGTTTTTCGTAAAGGCGCACGGCATCCGATTCATTGGTGACGATGCGCACCGGCAGTTCGCTGGCGCGGCAGGACGAGAACCACGACTCGGGCTTGTCCTTGACCTGGTCATCCGGCGGTTCGTCCTCGGGCCTCAACGCCGTCCGGCGGCGGAGCGAGAGTTGCAGGCCGGCCACGATTTCGGGGCCCGTGGCGATGCCGAGATTTTCCATTTGCGCGCGGGCGGGGAGGAATTCCGCCGCGGCGATCTCGAACGGCCAGAGCGCGATGCCGGCCGACAGGCGAAAGCGGCAGGCCACGCGGCGCTCGCGCTCGACATAGCGGGCCTCGAGATAGGCCCCCTCCTCGATGCGCAGGCCCTCGTTGAGATTGGGGTCGTCATAGGGCGGATCGACTTTCACCATCATGGCCGAGGGAATGGGCGCCATGTAGTGCGGCACCAGCTGCTCCAGCAGGTTGTTGGTGAATTCGGGAAACTCGTGCTTGATCTTGAGCTGCACGCGCGATGCCAGAAAGGCGCTGCCTTCGAGCAGCCCGGCGATCATCGGGTCCATGCGCTCGGCGGTGAGGCCGCCCAGGCGTTCGGCCACGCCCGGATACTCCTCGGCGAATTCGGCGGCGGTTTCGTAGAGCAGCCGCAGTTCGCGATTGTAGAGGTCGAGGAATTCGCGGTTCATGTTGCCAACCGGCTGATCCTCATCTTGGCGCTTTCGAGCTCGAGATCGGCGACGAAATTGACCGGCACATCCATGGGCGTCGCCACCATGTCGGCGCGGATGTTGAAACGGATCGTCAGGGTGCGGGGATCGACGCTCCGGTCGCGCTCGACTTCGATGGAGGAGGCGACAAGGCGGGGCTCATGGGCGCGAAGTGCCGTTCGCAACTGCGTAGCGATCGTCTCCACGGCAGCTTCATCGATGCTGATGCGGGTCAGATCGGCCAGGCCGAAATTGAGGATCGATTTGGCGACGAAGGAATAGTCCCTGAGGTCCTGACTCGAGTCGAGGCTCACCGTATTGAGCAGGGAGACGAGGTCCTCGTTCAATTCCTGGCGAAGGGTCGCTTCGTCGGCGGACCGTCTTCCCGAACTCCTCCGTCCGGCGATGATGCGTTCCCCGCTGGCGTCGCGCTCGTCGGCGGCTTTGCGCGAATCGCGCGCCCGGAAGGAAGCCCGGAAAGCCTGCATGAGCGGCGGAGCGAAGCGGTCGTGCTTTTTTATCCTGCTCGCCACTCACACACACCAATCTTGTCACGGAGGTGGAAACAGCGATCGGGGGACCCGCGCTCCCCCGATCGGAACGATAAGCAATTCAGGCACGAGCCTACATGGAGCCGGCGGGAATGTTGTAGTGGAACGGAACTTCCGTATCGGCGCTGCCATCGTCCTTCTGCGGCGTATAAAGTATCTTGAAATCGGCGAAGTTCAGGCTGAGCGACTCGGTGAACCTGTCGCCCTCGGCGCTGCCGCCGAACTGCACCGAAGTGACGATGATTTCCTTCAATTCAATCTTTATATACTCGACGGGATCCTTGCCGGCCTTGCGGGCCGTCAACTGGCCGGTCGCGATGTGCTCGCCGGTGGCGCAAAACTGGGCCAGAATTGGACTGGACTTGTCCATGAATTTCACCAGCGAAAGATCGTGCACATGGACCTTTCCCGCGCCGCCGCCGGGCCCGCTATGAGTCGTCCCGCTCTGGCTCATGCCCCAGCTGAACGACATGATTTCGATCTCGTCCGTGTGGCCCTTCTCGTCTTTCGATTCGCCGTTGATGTTCTCCAGCTTGAGAAATACGTCGACAGCCATTGTTGCCTCCTATGTGAGTGTTGCGTTGCCCTCTCACGCGTCTTATGCGGCAGCGGAAATGAACCCGTCATGAATGTGCGGCGCAGGGACGTTGAGCGATCTATCATTCCTTCTTGAGCTTGGAAACGAGGCTGAGATTGATGTCCATCCCCTCAAGCTGGTAGTGCGGCCGAAGGTGGATATTGGTGGTGTAGTAGCCCGGATTTTCCTCGTCCTCGAGAACTTCGATGCGGGCGCCGGCGAGCGGCTTCTGGGCCTTGATCTTCTCGCTCGACGTCTTGGGCGTCGGATCGACGTATTTGTTGATCCA
>JANNSP010000012.1:0-6900 GCA_031402975.1 Hyphomicrobiales bacterium | reverse complement strand
CCCATGAAGTCGGCCACCATATCCAGCACCAGTTTGGCATTGCAGACAAAGTGCAACGTGCGCGGGCTTCGGTTTCGAAGGAAGAAGGCAACCTGCTGCAAGTGCGCATGGAATTGCAGGCGGATTGCTTTGCCGGCGTCTGGGCCCAGGAAGCCAGCGCCAAGGGAACCATCATTCTCGATGACGGTGATGTGGACGAAGGCCTGAACGCCGCGTCGCAAATCGGTGATGACCGTTTGCAGAAAAAGTCGCAAGGCTATGTGGTGCCCGACTCCTTCACCCACGGAACCTCGGAACAGCGCGCCCGCTGGTTCAAGACCGGACTCGGCGCCAACAGCCTGAAGACCTGCGACACGTTCAATACCGATCAGGTTTGAGCAGGATTTCCATCCCCTTGTCATCCCCGCACTCGTTGCGGGGACCCAACGTGCAACGCAATCTGCACTCGAACTTATTGCGCCATGGGTCGCCGGAATAAATCCGGCGATGACAAACGGGGGATAATGCTCAAGAGTCAAAAGTGGCGGCCGCGATCGCCGCGCGAAAAATTTGCCGGGAATTGTCGGGCGGGACTATGCTGCGGCGATGGCAAGACAAAGCATCCCCGCGAAACGCGGCGCGACGGGCGATCTCACCGGCTCATCGGCCAAGTCGCTGAACAAGGCGATCGACATCCTCGTAGCATTGGGCCAGGTGCCGGACGGCATGAGCCTGCCCGATATCGCGCTGATGGTGGGCCAGCCGAAATCCACCATCCATCGTCTGCTGACGGCGCTGGAAGGCCGCCGTTTCGTGCGTTACGAGGCCGATGCCCGGCAGTGGAAGATCGGCGTCGAGGCCTTCGTCACCGGCTCCGCCTTCCTCCGCAACCGCGATATCGTGACGCTTGCCAGGCCGGTGTTGCAGGGCCTGGTCAACGACAGCGGCGAAACCGCCAGCCTCTATCTGGAGGACGACGGCGAAATTGTCTGCATGAGCCAGATCGAATGCCGCCAGACCATGCGGGTCATCGCCAGACCCGGCGGGCGAGCCCGGATGCATGCGTCAGGCTCCGGCAAGGCCATTCTCGCCTATTTCAGCGCGGACGAGCTCGACCAGGTGATTGAGCGCCACGGCCTCGCCACCGCCACCGACAAGACCTTCAACACCCCGCACGCGCTCCGCCACCACCTGGCGCAGGTGCGCGAGGCGGGCTTCGCGCTCGACGACGAGGAGAATGCATTGGGCATCCGCTGCGTGGCGGCCCCGGTCTTCGATGAGACGGGAGCGGCCACCGCGGCGGTGTCGATCTCCGGACCCTCCTCGCGCATCCTCGACAGCCGGGTCGCGGCGCTCGGTATCCGCGTCAGAACCGCCGCCCAGTCGCTCACCCGTTCGATCGGCGGTATCGTTCCATAAATCCGGCTCCGCAAGTCGATGAATTCACTTACGTAAAACACACCATCCCACATGTCGAAACAGCGTCCCGCAATATAGACTGCGTCGCGAGCCGGATGTATCAAGGGGGCCGCAACTTTCTTGCGAAGGAAATCGCCGATGCCCCGCATGACCGCCGCCCAAGCCGCCGTTGCCGTGATGGAACTGGAAGGGGTCAGAACCGTGTTCGGCGTGCCGGGCGCCGCCATCAATCCGGTCTATTCCGGCATGCGGCCGAAAAACTCGATCCGCCATATCCTCGCCCGCCACGTCGAGGCGGCGAGCCATATGGCGGAAGGCTTCACCCGCGCCGCCCCCGGCAATATCGGCGTGTGCATCGGAACCTCAGGGCCCGCCGGCACCGATATGATTACCGGCCTCTATTCGGCTTCCGCCGACTCGATCCCCATTTTGTGCATCACCGGCCAGGCGCCGCGAGCCCGCCTCTACAAGGAGGATTTCCAGGCCGTCGACATCGAATCCATCGCCAAGCCGGTGTGCAAATGGGCGGTCACCGTGCGCGAGCCCGCCCAGGTGCCTTACGTGTTCCAGCAGGCCTTCCATGTCATGCGCTCGGGCCGCCCCGGTCCCGTCCTGATCGATCTCCCCTTCGACGTCCAGATGACCGAGATCAATTTCGATCCCGACACCTACGAGCCGCTCGCCGTCCACAAGCCCAAGGCGACGCGCGCCCAGATCGAAAAAGCCTTCGCCATGCTGAACGAGGCCGAGCGCCCGCTGATCGTGGCGGGCGGCGGCGTCGTCAACGCCAATGCCTCGGCGAAACTCGTTGAATTCGCGGAGATGACCGGCATCCCGGTGATCCCCACGCTCATGGGCTGGGGCACCATTCCCGACGATCATCCGCTGATGGCGGGGATGGCCGGATTGCAGACCAGCCACCGCTACGGCAATGCCACTTTGCTGGCGTCCGATTTCGTCTTCGGCATCGGCAACCGCTGGGCCAACCGCCACACCGGCTCCGCCGACAAATACATGGAGGGCCGCAAGTTCGTTCACATCGACATCGAGCCGACCCAGATCGGCCGCGTCTTCATGGCCGATTACGGCATCGTGTCGGACGCAGCGGCCGCCCTCGATCTCCTCGTCGAGGTCGCCGGTGAATGGAAAAAGGCGGGCAAGCTCAAGGACCGTTCCGCCTGGGTCAAGGAATGCCGCGAGCGCAAGAAGACCCTGCTGCGGCGCACCCATTTCGACGACACCCCAATCAAGCCGCAGCGCGTCTACGAGGAGATGAACAAGGCCTTCGGCCGCGACACCTGCTATGTCTCGACCATCGGCCTCTCGCAGATCGCCGCCGCCCAGTTCCTGCATGTCTACAAGCCGCGCCACTGGATCAATTGCGGCCAGGCGGGACCGCTCGGCTGGACCATCCCGGCAGCCCTCGGCGTCGTCGCCGCAGAACCTGAGAAAGACGTGGTGGCGATTTCCGGTGACTATGATTTCCAGTTCCTGATCGAGGAGCTGGCGGTGGGCGCCCAGTTCAACATGCCCTACATCCATGTGCTGGTGAACAACTCGTACTTGGGTTTGATCCGCCAGTCGCAGCGCGGCTTCCAGATGGACTATTGCGTGCAACTCGCCTTCGACAACATCAATTCTCCCGAGCTCAAAGGCTACGGCGTCGATCATGTGAAGGTGGTCGAGGGCCTGGGCTGCAAAGCGATCCGCGTCACCGAGCCCAACCAGATTCTTCCCGCCTTGCAACAGGCCAAGGAATGGAAGAAACAATTCCGCGTGCCGATCGTGGTCGAGATCATCCTCGAGCGGGTGACCAACATCTCGATGGGCACCGAACTCGCCAATGTCACCGAGTTCGAGGATCTGGCCAAGGGAGCGGCCGACGCGCCGACCGCGATAGCACTGCTCGATTGAGGACACCACCATGCCGAAATTCGCCGCCAACATTTCCATGCTGTACAACGAGGTCCCGTTTCTCGAACGCTTCGCCGCGGCGGCGATTGGCGGCTTCAAGGGCGTCGAATATGTCGGACCCTACGATCATCCGGCCGAGGAGATCTCCGCGTTGCTATCCAAGCACGGATTGACCCAGGTGCTGTTCAATCTGCCGGCCGGCAACTGGGCGGCGGGCGAGCGCGGCATCGGCTGCCACCCCGATCGCGTCGCCGAATTCCAGGATGGCGTGGCCAAGGCCATCACCTATGCGAAAGTCCTGGGGAACAAGCAAATCAATTGCTTGGCCGGTATTCTTCCGAAAAGACTCGAACCGGAAAAAGCCGAGGAAACTTTCATTTCGAATCTGCGCTTCGCCGCGTCGGAGATGAAAAAAGCAGGCATCCTGCTGATCGCCGAGCCGATCAATTTCCACGACATTCCCGGCTTCTTCCTCAATCGCTCGGCCCAGGCCATCGCCATCTTCGATAAAGTCGGCTCGGATAATCTCAAGCTGCAATACGACATCTATCACATGCAGCGCATGGAGGGCGAAATCGCCAAAACCATGGAGCGCCTGATGCCGCGCATCGGCCATATCCAGGTCGCAGGCAACCCCAACCGCACCGAACCCGACCAGGGCGAACTCAACTATCCCTATCTCTTCGCGCTCATCGACAGGCTCGGCTACACGGGATGGATCGGAGCGGAATACAGGCCGGTGAAGACAACGGCCGAAGGCCTCGGCTGGCTTAAGCAATGGAGTTACGTGACATGAAGGTGGGCTTCATCGGACTTGGCATCATGGGAAAGCCCATGGCCGGTCATCTGCGGAACGGCGGCCACGCGCTGTTTCTCAATTCACGCTCGGGCGTGCCCGACGACATGACCGCCGCCGGCGCCACCGCCTGCAAGACGCCGGCCGACGTCGCGCGCCAGGCCGATACGATCTTTCTCATGCTGCCCGACACGCCCGATGTCGACAAGGTGCTGTTCGGCAAGGATGGCGTCGCTTCGGGGCTGGCCAAGGGCAAGACCGTCATCGACATGAGTTCGATCTCGCCCATGGAAACCAAACGCTTCGCCGCCGAGATCGAGAAACTCGGCTGCGATTATGTCGACGCGCCGGTGTCGGGCGGCGAGGTCGGCGCCAAGGCCGGAACCCTCACCATCATGTGCGGTGGCAAGGACGAGGCCTTCGCGCGCGTCAAGCCGCTGTTCGAACTGATGGGCAAGAATATCACGCTGGTGGGCGGCGTGGGCGACGGCCAGACCACCAAGGTCGCCAATCAGGTGATCGTGGCGCTCACCATCCAGGCGGTGGGCGAAGCGCTGCTGTTTGCATCGAAGGCGGGCGCCGATCCCGCCAAGGTCCGCCAGGCCCTGATGGGCGGATTCGCTTCGTCGAAAATCCTCGAAGTGCACGGCGAGCGCATGATCAAGCGCACCTTCAATCCGGGCTTCCGCATCGCGCTCCATCAGAAGGACCTGAGCCTGGCGCTCGACGGCGCCAAGCAACTTGGCATGTCCATGCCCAACACCGCCGTCGCCCAGCAGATGTTCTCGGCTTGCGTGGCGAATGGCGGAGAAGCGTGGGATCATTCGGCTTTGGTCAAGGCGCTGGAACTGATGGCCAACCACGAAATCGCCAAGGCGGAATGAGCGCGCGCGCCCTTCTTCGCGCGCTGTTCGATGCCGCGGTCGATGCGGCGAACCCCATCCGCGCGGTGGCCGCCAATCTTCCGTTCCCGCCCAAGGGCCGCACCGTGGTCCTGGGTTGCGGCAAGGCGGCGATCCAGATGGCGGCGGGTGTCGAACAGACCTGGCAGGGGCCGCTCGAAGGCTTCGTCATAGCGCCGCACGGTTATCCCTCGGCGCTGGCCCGGATCGGCACGGTTTATTCCAGTCATCCCGTCCCCGACGAGGCGAGCCTGGCTGCGGCGGAGAAGGCGCTGGCGCTGGCGGCGACACTCGGGCCCGACGATCTCCTCATCGCCCTCATGTCGGGCGGCGGCTCCTCGCTCATGTCGAAGCCCGCACCCGGCATCGCCATGGCGGAGAAGCTCGGCCTGGTCCGCGCTCTTCTCGGCTGCGGCGCCAATATCGCCGAACTCAACTGCGTGCGGAAACACGTTTCGGGCGTCAAGGGCGGGAGGTTGGCGCGCGCCGCGGGTACAGCCCGCATCCACACGCTGGTCCTGTCGGACGTACCGGGCGACGATCCGGCCCTCGTCGCCTCGGGGCCGACCGTTCCCGATCCAACCTCGAAACGCGATGCCCTCGAAATTCTCAGGCGTTACCGCCTCGACATTCCGTCCTCGGTCGAGCGCTGGCTGGCACTTCCCGATGAACCCCGCGCCGTGCCGGCCCAGGGCAGCGACACCCGCGTCATCGTCTCGCCGCGCGAATCCTTCACCGCGGCGGCGGCCGTGGCCCGCAAGCACGGCCTCAATGTCCTCTATCTCGGCGACCGGATCGAAGGCGAATCGCGCCATGTCGCCAAGGTTCATGCCGGCATCGCCTTGGAGATCGCGCAGAACGATCAGCCCGCCTGCAAACCCTGCGTGATGCTCTCCGGCGGCGAGACCAGCGTCACCGTCAGGGGCACGGGCCGGGGCGGGCGCAATGTGGAGTTCGCGCTGTCGCTTGCCATCGCTCTCGCCGGGGAGAAATCGATCCACGCGCTCGCCGCCGACACTGACGGGGTCGACGGCATGGAACAGATCGCCGGCGCTCTCATCACCCCCGACACGCTGGACCGCGCCCGCAACCTCGGTCTCGATCCGATGGCGGCGCTCGGCGACAATGACGGGCACGGATTTTTCGAGGCGCTGGGCGACCAGGTCATCACCGGGCCGACGCAGACCAATGTCAACGACTTCCGGGCCATTCTGATCGGCGTGTGACAAATGAAGGCCAACGAATCCTTCATCGCCATCGGCTACCGCTATTTCCTCGGCGTCGCCGAACTGGGCTCGGTCCGCGCCGCCGCCCGCCAGCTCAATGTCGCGGCCTCCGCCATCAGCCGCCAGCTCATTCTGCTCGAAGCCCAGCTCGGCATCGCGCTGTTCGACCGGAGTGGCCGCAATCTCGAATTGTCGCCGGCGGGCGAGGTGCTGCTGCGGGGCTTGCGCGCCACGGCGCAGGGCCATGAGGAAACCGTCGATCAACTGAGCGCCCTTCGCGGATTGACGCGGGGCCAGGTGCGGGTGGCGACCGTCGAGAGCGTCTCGGTCGCGCTCTTGCCCGACCTGCTGCTCGAATTCGCCGGAATCTATCCCGGCATCCAGGTCGCCGTCACCGTGGCGGGGTCCGATGCAGTGACCGAACTGGTGCGCGAGCATCACGCCGATATCGGTTTCACCTTCAATCCTTCCGCCATCGAAGGCCTCAAGGTCGAACTGACCCGCGATTTGCGGTTGGGCGCCGTCATGGCGCCCGGTCATGCGCTGGCCGGCGAAGCGAGCTTGACATTGGCGCAATGCCTGGCATGGCCCTGCGCCTGGCCGTCAAAAGGGTTGAGCCTCCGCGCCCTGCTCGACCGCGCCACGGCGGGCCTCGCCCGGAAGC
>JANNSP010000011.1:0-6890 GCA_031402975.1 Hyphomicrobiales bacterium | reverse complement strand
GGCGTCTCGCCGGGGCAGGCCTGCGTGCTTTATGACGGGCCGGGGCCGGGGGCCCGTTTGCTGGGGGGTGGATTCATTGCACGCCCCGACCGCAATTTCGTCCCGATTGCATCGTCTCATGCGGAGATGGTTTCCACCTAGGAGTTGCCGATGACGACGCCTCTGCGAAAACTGGCCGCTATCGGCCATGGCGATGTGCGCCGCGCCTACAAGAGATGGGCTCCGGTCTACGACAGGACTTTCGGCAAAATCGTCGAAGCGGCGGCGCGCGAGGCGGCGGAACGGGCCAACCGGTTTTCCGGGCGGCTCCTGGAAGTGGGCGTCGGCACAGGCCTGGCACTGCCTCTCTACAAGCCGGAGCTTCAGGTGACCGGTGTCGATCTTTCGCCCGACATGCTGGAGCGGGCCCGTGAGCGCGCCGCAAAGGCCAAATGCCAAAATGTCGAGGCGCTCATCGAGATGGACGCGCAGCATCTCGATTTCGAGGATGCGAGCTTTGATATCACTGTCGCCATGTTCGTGATGACGGTGGTGCCCGATCCCGTCGCCGTGATGCATGAACTGGCGCGCGTGACGAGGCCCGGCGGAACGGTGCTGATCGTCAATCACTTCAGCGTCGAGACCGGGATTCGAGGCGCCATTGAAAAAAGGCTGGCGGGATTCGCCGATCTTCTCGGCTGGCGGCCGGAATTTCCGGTCAGGACGATTTTCGTCAGTGACCGTCTGAAGCTGGTCGAGCAGCGTGCCGTGCGGCCTTTCGGATTTTTCACCATGCTGGAGTTCGAGCGCGTGCGGTGACGCGGGCGTTTCGCGCCGCGGGGTCAGGCCAGCTCGCCCACCAGATCGTATTCCTCCGCCTCGACGATCCGTACACGGACCATATCGCCCGGCTTCAGATGCGTGGCGCCGGGAATGAAAACATTGCCGTCGATTTCCGGCGCGTCCCAGGGCGAGCGCGCCACCGCTTCGTCTTCCTCCGCGTCGATCGTATCGACCAGCACGTCGATCTCGCGTCCGATCTTGGTCTGAAAAATTTCCGCCGAAATCTCTTGCTGGGTTTCCATCAGACGGTTCCAGCGTTCCTGCTTAACCTCGTCCGGCACCTGTGCGAGGCCCAGATCGTTGGCCCTGGCGCCCGTCACCGGCTCATACTTGAAACAGCCGAGGCGCTCGATCCGCGCTTCCTTCAGCCATTGCAGCAGGAATTCGAAATCGGCGTCCGTCTCGCCCGGAAAGCCCACGATGAAGGTCGAGCGGATGGCGATGCCGGGACAAATCCTGCGCCACGACGCCAAACGGTCCAGCACCTTCTCCTGGTTGGCCGGCCGCCGCATGGCCTTCAACACGCCAGGTGCTGCATGCTGGAACGGAATGTCGAGATAGGGGAGAATCTTGCCCTCCGCCATTAACGGGATCACCTCGTCAACATGCGGATAGGGATAGACATAGTGCATCCTGACCCACGCGCCCAAATCGCCCAGCTCTTTCGCCAGGTCGTAGAATTTCGCCCTGACCTCGCGGCCATGAAACTTGCTCGGCGCGTATTTCGTATCGATGCCATAAGCGCTGGTATCCTGCGAGATGACCAGCAGTTCCTTGACCCCCGCCTTCACCAGCCGCTCGGCTTCGTACAGGACGGACGCCACCGGCCGCGACGCCAGATCGCCGCGGATCGACGGGATGATGCAGAACGAGCAGCGGTTGTTGCAGCCTTCGGAAATCTTGAGATAGGCGTAATGCCTCGGCGTCAGATGCAACCCTTGCGGCGGCACCAGATCGTATTTGGGATCGTGCAGCGGCGGCAACGCGTCATGCACCGCCCCCACCACGGCGGCATATTGGTGCGGGCCCGTCACGGCGAGCACATTGGGATGCGCCGCCCGGATCGCGTCGGCCTCGACGCCGTAGCAGCCGGTGACGATCACCCGGCCGTTCTCCGCCATCGCCTCGCCGATCGCGGCCAGCGATTCCTGCTTGGCCGAATCGAGAAAGCCGCAGGTGTTGACGATCACCACATCGGCGTCGGCATAGCCCGGAGCTATGACATAACCTTCGGCGCGAAGCTGCGTCAGGATGCGCTCGCTGTCGACAAGCGCTTTCGGACAGCCGAGCGAAACCAGCCCGACCCTGGGGACCTGCATGTTCATGATGAGGGGTCCCATAGCGGAACGGGAGGCGGAGGGCAAATGACCACCGATTGACAAATGTAATCCATAGATTACAATGCTGTGGTGATCGAGATCGTCAAATCGGATCGTTTTGACCGTTGGCTTTCCGGTCTCAAGGATATTCGGGCCAAGGCGCGGATAGAAGCCCGGATCCTGCGACTGTCGATGGGAAATCCCGGCGACACGAAACCGGTCGGAGAGGGCATCAGTGAAATGCGCATCGATCATGGTCCGGGGTATCGGGTTTACTATGTGCAACAGCGGAATGTGCTGTTCCTGCTGTTATGCGGAGGAACCAAATCTTCCCAAACCGCAGATATTCGTGCCGCTAGCAGAATTGCGAAGGAATGGAAGGACTGACGCCTATGCCCACAAAGTTTTCTCGTTACGATGTGGCGGACTATCTGAAATCGGAAGACGACATGGCTGCCTATCTTGCCGCCTGCTTTGACGAAGCCGGAGACGACGCAGCCTTCATCGCCGCCGCGCTGGGCGACATCGCCCGAGCCTATGGCATGGGTCGGCTTGCAACTGAAACAGGCCTGACACGCGAGGGCCTCTACAAGACCCTGTCCAAGGACGGCAATCCGAGCTTCAGCTCCATCCTCAAGGTGATCCGCGCCTTGGGATTGAAACTGAAACCGGAAGCGGCGTGACACACAACGAAACGGCGAGTCCCGCTGGAACCCGCCGTCACTTATCCTTGTTTAAGCCGCCGCCGCCAGCAGGCCTTCGGCGCGCATTGCGGCCTGGACCGAGGGGCGCGCCGCCATGCGCTTGAGGAAGGCTGCGATGTTTGGCCACTTGGCCATGTCGACGCCCAGCCACTGGCCCCAGTTGAGCACGGTGAAGGCATAGGCGTCGGCCACCGAAAAACTCTTGCCCATGAGATAATCCTGTTTGCCGAGAACGCCGTTGAGCCAGTCGAGGCGGAGCGAGACTTTCTCGATGATGGCCTTGCGGCCGTCTTCCGGCATCGCCTTGTTGAACAGTCCGCCCAGGCCCTTGTGCAATTCGGAGGAGACGAAATTCAGCATCTCCATGGCGCGGTAGCGGGCGAACGAGCCGAATTTCGGCAGCACGGCCTCGTTGCCCGCGGTGTCGGCCAGATATTGCAGGATGGCCGAGACCTCGGTCAGAACCTCGCCATTGCCGATGTCGAGGGCGGGGACATAGCCCTTGGGGTTGACGGGGAGGAAGTCCGCGCCGGTCTCTGTCTTCTTGACCGCCAGATCGACCTTTTCGATCTCGTGTTTGAGGCCCAATTCCTTGAGCACGATATGGGGGGCCATCGAGCAGGCTGAGGGAGTGTAATAAAGTTTCATGGTGTCTCCTTGTGTAACTGAGGAAGGTACATTTAACACAGCATGTGTAACGAGCCAAGTAACATTTTATTGTGGATGGAAGGATTGACCCGGTGGCGCGCCCGGCCCATCTCCCAATGCCTCGAATCCAGACCGCAAGTGACGATGGAAAACACAATCCGCGTGGTCATCGAAGGCCGTGTCCAGGGCGTGGGATTTCGCGACTGGACAAGGCGCCAGGCGCGCGCGCGGGGACTCAAGGGCTTTGTCCGCAACCGCGCCGATGGAAGTGTCGAAGCGGTGTTCCGCGGCGAAGAATACGCCGTCAATGACATGATCGAACTGTGCCGCGAAGGCCCCCGCCTCGCCGCCGTCGCCCGCCTCGGGACGTTTCCGCGCGGGATTGAAACCTGGCCGGATTTCAGCATCTGGCCGACGGCTTAGGCTTGCCGGGCAATCTGTTCCTCGAGATCGACGATCCTTTGGCGAAGTGGCGCCACGGCCTGCTTCACCTGGTCTTCGGTGAAGCGTGGCGCAATATATTGCTGGCAGTTCCAGTCGAAGGCTTCGACATCGATCACAATGGCGCGCTCAACCGGCGCCCGGTAGCCGGGAAGCGCCAGCCGTTCGGCCAGATCCGCATCCCCGGACAGATCGGCCTCGCGGGCATGGCCAAGAAGTTTCAGCCGGGCCCGGTTCACATAATCCATGAAGAACAGAGAGACCCGTTTGTCGTGAGCAAGGTTGCCCAGGCTGATATATTGCCGGTTGCCACGGAAATCCGCGAAGCCAAGCGTCCGGTCGTCCAGCACGCGGACAAAACCCGCCGGCCCGCCGCGGTGCTGGATATAAGGCCAGCCGGTTTCGCTGGTGGTTGCCATGTAGAAGGAATCGCGGGAAGCGATGAAACTCGCTTCGGTGGGGCTCATCCGGTCGCCGGATGTGCTTTCGGTTGTTTCCCGTTTCGCATAGGCCGCCCGGCTGCCGTGCCGCCGCTGCTGATCCTTGACGGCGCCGGTAAAAGCGATCTCAGTGTAGTGACTGGTCATCGGTACTCTCCCGGTCGCCTGCAACGTCGATCTGACCTATGCATTATATGTAATAAAACAAGTAACATATTATTGAAGCGGCCCAAAAATCTCCAAGAAGGTTCGCTTCATTGCCGCATCGACCTCCGCCATCGTCGCTTTCACACCGAGATCGGCGAGGCTGGTCACGCCGTGCTCGCTCACCCCGCAGGGCACGATGCCGGAGAAATGCGTGAGGTCGGGATCGACATTGAGGCTCACGCCATGGAAGGTCACCCAGCGCCGGACCCGGATGCCGATGGCCGCGATCTTGGCCTCGTCCGCACCCATCCGCACCCACACGCCGACGCGGTCCTCGCGCCGTTCGCCCACGACGCCGAACAAAGCCAGCGTATCGATCAGCCACTGTTCGAGACCGGAGACGAAGGCCCTCACATCCGATCCGCGGGCTCTGAGATTGAGCATGACATAGCCGACGCGCTGGCCCGGGCCGTGATAGGTATATTGCCCGCCGCGCCCGGTCGTGAACACCGGAAAACGGTCCGGCGCGATCAGGTCCGCGTCTTTGGCGCTGGTGCCGGCGGTATAGAGAGGCGGGTGTTCGATGAGCCACACGCGCTCCGGCGCCAGGCCTTCGGCAATCGCCGCCGCCTCCCGCTCCATTCGCTCAACTGCTTGAGGGTAAGGCACGGGGTGGTCCGCCGTCTCCCACGCCACGGATGTCGCGGTCCACAGTCTGGGGCGGATGTCGGCGCGGAGCATCATCGGGGCGTTCATCCCAGTTTCGACAAAGCCATGCAAGGCGTGTAATCTCGTTCCGAGTCGGGGTGGGTCACTGAGATGGATGGTTTAGGGTTTCTGGTCGCGGCCGCCAGCTTCGTAATGGTGCTGATCGCTCTCAACAAGATTTCCAAACTCGATTCGAGCCTGGCCCAGCTCAAGCTGCAGCTCGGCAATCTGACCGATGAACTGGCGAAACCGCGCCAGACCGGCGACAGTGCGCAGCAAGCACAGCCCGCCGTCGAAGCTGTCCTGGCGATCGAAGCCGAACCCGCGATCGAAGCGATTGCCGCCGTCGAGCCGGAACCCGCAACCCCGCCCGCGCCGCCGCCTGAGCCTGCTCCCGTCCGTCCACCCCGCGACATGGAACAGGCGCTGGCGTCGCGCTGGTTCGTATGGATCGGCGGCGTCGCCATTGCCATCGGCGGCTTGCTGTTCGTCAAATACGCCTATGACAACGGTCTCATTCCGCCAGCCCTTCAGGTTTTGTTCGGACTGCTGCTCGGCGCCGCCCTGGTGGCCGCCGGTGAATGGCTGCGGCGGCGGCCTTCGACGCAATCCGGCGAAACCGATTATGTGCCGGCCGCGCTGTCGGCGGCGGGCCTTGCCACGGCCTTCGCCTCGATCTTCGCCGCCTATGCGCTGTACGAACTGATCGCACCCGTCACCGCCTTCGCCGGGCTCGCCATCGTGGCGCTGGGCGCGCTTGTCCTGTCCAGGCTCCAGGGGCCGCTCATCGCCGCATTGGGCCTACTCGGCTCCTATGCGACGCCAGCGCTCATCCCGTCGTCCGACCCATCGGCGTGGAGCTTCTTTCCCTATCTGCTGATCATTCTCATCGCGTGCTTCGCCACCTTGCGCGGCCGCAACTGGTGGTGGCTCGCCTTTGCCGCGATCGCCGGCTCGGGCATCTGGGCGCTCTTGTGGATCGGGGGAGGTGTCTATGAGCCTTCCGACCGCATCCCCATCGGCCTGTTCGCGCTGTTGCTAGGCGCCATCGCCGTTTTCGGCATCAGGGGCCTGGACATTCTCGACACCGGCTCGGGCTCGCTCAAACGCCCGGGCAGCATGACCCAGCCATTGATCGCGGGCATCGCGGGCATCGCCGTGGCGGCGGGCGTGCTGGCGTTCCTGGTCGGCCAGAGCGACCATTCCGCTCTGGCTCTGGCACTGTTCTTCCTCGGCACGGCGGCGGCGGTGGCGCTGGGCTGGGCCAAGCGCGGCCTGTCGCCGCTGGCGGTTGCGGCGGCGCTGGTCTCGTTCCTGGTTTTAATGCTGTGGCGCGAGGCGGCATTCCACCAGTTCGCCATGGACGAAACCGGCTACTGGACCTCGCTGCCCGGCGCCGGAGCGTCCGAGTTCCTCAACTGGATGATGGCGGCGGGAGCGGGCTTCACGGCGGTGGGCCTGGCCGGTGCGAGGCTCAAGGTCAGACCCTCGATGTGGGCCATGATCGCCGCGTCGTCGTCTTTCCTGTTCATCGCCGGAGCCTGGGCCCGCGTCGATGCGCTGCTGCCGGATCTCGGATGGGTCGTGGCTTCTTTCGGCGCAGCGGCACTCCTCCTCGCGGTGGTCTGGCTAGAACGCGACCGCCATGACGAAACCAATCC
>JANNSP010000010.1:0-10558 GCA_031402975.1 Hyphomicrobiales bacterium | reverse complement strand
GGCCCCCTGATTCACCCGTTGCTGAAAGCGCGATAGCACGTTCAGGCGCGCCCGTGCAGGTGTTTTGGCTAAAAGGATAATGTGGCCAAGGCGGGGCGGAGCGGGCTTAGCCATGGCCGTGCCGGTGGTGCAGGTCCGGGTAATGCGGGTGCTTGTGGCGCATCGGCCGGTGCCGGTGAAGATGGGAATGCGGCTCCTTCACGTTGCCCTCATGGGTGTGGTCGTGATGGGCGTCATGCATGTGGGCGTGGTCGTGCTCCAGCGTCTCATGCACATGCTCGTGCTCGTGCCTCTCCGCCAGATGCAGCCACAGGCCGATCGCCATCAGCCCTCCCGCGATCAGGAGTTGCGCCGTGACCGGTTCGCGCAACAGCATTACCGCGAGCATGGCTCCGATGAACGGCGCCAGGGAAAAGTAGGCCCCGGTGCGGGCCGTTCCCAAGTGCCGCAAGCCCAACATGAACAAGACGAGACTGACGCCAATACCAAGAAAGCCGACAATCGAGGCTGCGGCGATCACCGGCATGGACGGCAGAGAGGAGCCCAGGCTCATCGCCAAGGTGACGTTGGTGACGCCTGCCGCGAGGCCCTTGATCGTGGCGATCTGAACCGGGTCGGCCGCCGACAGTCTGCGCGTGAGATTGTTGTCGATCCCCCAGGCGAGGCAGGCCGCTGCGATGAGCAAGCCGCCGAGGTCGAAATCCACTCCCGAACCATTCCAGGCGAGAACGGTGGCGCCCAGCAATATCGCAAAGGCGCCGGCCAGCAGGCGGCGGTCGACATTCTCCCGAAACACCAACCAGGCAATGGCCATGGTGGCGAGACCTTCCAGGTTGAGGAGAAGGGCGCCCTGCCCCGCGCTCGTGAGCGACAGCCCGAACATCAGCAGCACCGGGCCGGCAATTCCACCGGCCACCACGACCGCGGCAAGCCAGGGATAATCCGCCGGCTGCAGCGCCGCCTCGGAAGTCGGAATGCCGAACAGGCCGCGAACGGGTCGCACGGCAAGAAGGCCCACGCCAGCCGCGAGATAAAGGATTCCAGCCAGCAGCCAGGGATCGATGGAACCGAGAAGATATTTGGACAGGGGCGTGGAGGCGCCGAACAGGATCGCCGCGCCGAGGGCAAACGGCACGCCGGGCCAAAGGTGGGTGTTGCGGAAGACGGCCATGGCAACCATGATAGGGGGAGTTCCCCTCGCCGTCACTTCGTCCTAGCGGCGATTTCGGTCGAGAAGTATTTGTCGACGGCGCGGGCCATGGCGGCGGCGGTCTTGTTGCGCCAGGCCACCGAATTGAGCTGCTGCTCGTCGGACTTGCTCGACAGGTAGCCGAGTTCGACCAGCACCGAGGGAACGTCCGGCGCCTTCAGCACGACAAAGCCGGCCGAGCGCAGCGGCTTCCCCGTGAAGGCCGTGACCGCGCGGAGTTCGGCATGCGCCTTCTTGGCGAAATACATCGAATGCTGCTTCGATTCGCGCTGCACCAGGTCGAACAGGATGTCGGTCACTTCCTCGTTCTCGGCGCCGAAGTCGATGCCGCCGATCAGGCCCGCGCTGTTTTCCTTCTGGGCCAACGCTTCGGCTTCGGCGTCGGAGGCCTTGTCGGAGAGCGTGTAGATGGTGGCGCCGCGCGCCGACTGGCCGCGCACCGTATCGGCGTGAATGGCGATGAACAGATCGGCGCTGTTGTCGCGCGCCACCCTTACGCGGTCGCGGAGCGATACGAACTCGTCGGCGCTGCGGGTCATGACGATCTTGTAGTTGCCGCTTTTCTTCAGCGCCTCGCGCAGCGCCAGGCCGAAGGCGAGGACGACGTCCTTTTCCTTGGTGCGGCGGATGCCGACAGCGCCGGGGTCCATGCCGCCGTGGCCCGGATCGATGACCACGACCTTGCGCCCGTCCGGGTCTTTCGCTGCGGCAACCGGCGGGGTGGCCTTGGGCGGCGCCGGCACGACCGAGTTTTCCGCTCTGTAGGTCTTGCGGAAGGCGGCTTCGGTGGTGCGGGCGATGTCGACCACGATCCGCGCCGGCTGCCCGTCCTGGGCCTCGACGATGAAGGATTTCTCGATCAGCACGGGACCTGAAGTGTCGAGAACAATCCGGGCGCGGCCGTCCTCGACTTCGCCGTAGCGGTATTCGCTGATCAGGCCCCTGACCTTGCTGCCGGCATCGGGCGGCAGGTCGAAGCGGACGTTCTTCAGATCGATGACCACCCGCCACGGATCGGGCAGAACGTAGACGCTGTAGCCGGTGGGAGAGGTGAGATCGGTGACGAAGCGGGTGCGCATGTCGTCGCCCCCTACCCGCGCCGCCGTGATCACGGCACCTTGAGGCGGAGCGGCCATGGCCGTGGCAGTGGCAAGATTGACCAACAGGAACAACAGGCTGGCCAGCATCGCCAAAGCCCAGCCAAGTCCCTCTCTCGAACCTTCGGAAAATCGCATGGGCGGACCCTAATGGCCCGGTGGTTAAGCGTTGGTTTCAATCCCCGGATTTACTTGAAGTCAACCAATCTGCCCAATCCGCTTGCATATCCCTGGCGGCCTCCCTAAAAGGCGGCATCGTCTTTGTGCAATAGCTGCGATTCTGCAGCCAATCCTGCCAAAGCGTCGGATTTCGCCCCGGACGGGTCCGGAACCATTGTGTAGCCCGCCTCGGATGCGTAACGGCCATGTCTCTCAGTCGAGCCCGGCCGTGCTCGCGGGACTGTCCCGCCGGCACAAGTCTATTGAACCGTTCCGGCTTTACGCCGGGGCAAATGGAAATCGCGGGCATGACCCCAACGACGAAGATGAGAGCGCCCCTCGGCGGCCGGTCGATACCGGCAGCAGGGCCGTCGCCATCGGTCGTCTTGCCGTACGGCATGCCCCTTTCGCGCAACCAGGCCCGCAGGCCCCTCTCAGACCTCCGCACCGGAGCTGAGACGGGAGCGGCCGTGCCGCCAGGACGCGCCGAGGAAAGACACACATGGGCAACAAGATGCTCATCGACGCCACGCATGCGGAGGAAACCCGCGTCGTGGTCCTGCGTGGCACCCGGATCGAGGAATTCGATTTTGAAAGCGCCGCCCGCCGCCAACTGAAGGGCAATATCTACCTGGCCAAGGTGACGAGGGTCGAACCCTCGCTGCAGGCGGCCTTCGTGGAATATGGCGGCAACCGCCACGGCTTCCTGGCCTTCTCCGAAATCCACCCGGATTATTACCAGATCCCGGTCGCCGACCGTCAGGCGCTGCTGCGCGAGCAGGAGGAGGACGACGAGGCGGAACGCCACGAGGAAGAGGCCGAGCACGGCAATGGCGAGGCGCATTCCCCCGAGCCCGAAGCATCGGGCGAAAGCGCCGACCATCTCGAGGAAACGTCGGAGAGCGAGCCCGCCACTTCATCCGCCGGCAATGGCGCGAGCGATGGCGAGGGACCCGGCATCGAGGTTGTCGAGGAAGACTTCGAGAGCCGGAAGATCGAGTCGGTCGGGGCTGAAGATGCGCTTGAGGAGGTTCCCCGGCGCACCAGGCGCCCACCCCGGCGGAGCTACAAGATCCAGGAAGTGATCAAGCGGCGCCAGGTGATCCTGGTGCAGGTCGTAAAAGAAGAGCGCGGCAACAAGGGCGCGGCACTCACCACGTTCTTGTCGCTGGCCGGGCGCTATTGTGTGCTGATGCCCAACACAGCGCGCGGCGGCGGCATTTCGCGGAAGATCACCGATGCCGGCGACCGCCGGCGTTTGAAGGACGTAGCACGCGACATCGAAGTGCCGCAGGGCATGGGTCTCATCGTCCGCACCGCCGGGGCCCAGCGCACCAAGACCGAGATCAAGCGCGACTATGACTATCTGCTCAGGCTGTGGGAAAGTGTCCGAGATCTGACGCTATCATCGACCGCGCCCGCGCTGGTCTACGAGGAAGGCAGCCTCATCAAGCGCGCCATCCGCGATCTCTATACCAAGGACGTGGACGAGGTGCATGTCGAGGGCGAGCCCGCATATCGTGAAGCCAAGGACTTCATGAAGATGCTGATGCCGAGCCACGCCAAGAACGTGAAGCTCTACAAGGATACGCGGCCGCTGTTCTCGCGTTTCCAGGCCGAAAGCCAGCTCGACGGCCTCTATTCGCCGACGGTGACGTTGCCGGCCGGCGGCTACATGGTGATCAACCAGACCGAAGCGCTGGTGTCGATCGACATCAACTCCGGCAAAGCGACGCGCGAACACAATATCGAAGATACCGCGCTCAAGACCAATCTCGAAGCGTCGGACGAAATCGCCAGGCAATTGCGGCTGCGCGATCTCGCGGGTCTCGTCGTCATCGACTTCATCGACATGGAGGAAAAGCGCAACAACCGCTCGGTCGAGCGCCGCCTCAAGGAAGCGCTGAAGGATGACCGGGCGCGCATCCAGGTGGGCCATATCAGCCATTTCGGCCTGCTCGAAATGTCCAGGCAGCGGCTCCGGCCGGGATTGCTCGAAGGATCGTCGCGCACCTGTCCGCATTGCGAGGGGCGCGGCATCGTCCGCTCGATCTCGTCGTGCGGACTATCGGTGCTGCGCGCCATTGAGGAACACCTGATCAGCCGCAAGGCCGAAAACTTGACGGTGAAGGCCAACCGCGAGGTCGCCTCCTACATCCTTAACGAAAAGCGCGACAATCTGCTGACCATCGAGCAGGCCTACGGCATTTCGGTGTTCATCGTGCCGAGCGACGAGATCAAGGGCTCGCAGGCGGTGATCGAGCGCGCCGTCGACCGGACGGTCGTGCCGCGCCGCATCCAACTCGCTCCGGTCAGGATCGATTCGGCTTTCATGACGGAAGACGAAGAGATCGAGGAAGCCGAAGTCGAGGAGGCGGTCGAGGAAACCGTGGAACGCCCGGCTAGGCAGCGATCTGAACCTGAAGACGGTGAAGCCCGCGCCGAGGGCGACGCGGCCGAGGGCGAACGGCAGGACGATGGTCAGAAACGCCGCCGCCGCCGTGGCCGCCGCGGCGGACGCAAAGGACGCGAGGAACCGCTTGGCGGCGCTCCGGAAACTGCCGACATTCCGGGCCTTGGCGATCAGCCTCCGGTGATGCCTGCGGCGGATGGCGAGAGCCCGGTCGAGACGTCCGCTGAAGAGAGTGCCGAACCGCCGCCGCCGCGTGAACCAAGGCAGCGCCGTGATCGCTGGGGCCGCGGGCGCGACCGTCATCAGCCGCGCGAGGATGCGAATACTCCAGCGCCGCTGGTCGATGCCATGGCCGAGGCGGAGCAGCCGGCACCTGAGGTCCAGGAGGCACGTCCGCTTCCCACGCCCATTCCCCCGGAGATCAGGATCGAGGCCGAGAAGCCCGAAGAGGTCCAGCCGCGCAAGTGGCAACCGCCCGCCCCCACCGTCGCGCCAGCCGTGGTCGAACGCAAATCGGGCTGGTGGAGCAAGCGCTGAGAGCCCTGAGCCTCAAACCCGCCTCAATCCCAGTCAATTGAGGCGGGCCATGACCCGAACCCTGCGCACAATAACGGCGGCGCTGCTTGCCGCAGCGATGGCTTTGACCAGCCTGGGCGATGTGCTGGCTGCCAAGAAGAAGAAGCCGTCCGGGCCACCGCTCATCCGCGATGCCGAGATCGAAGGCCTGTTGCGGCTCTATACCAAGCCGATCTTCCAGGCGGCGGGCATCAATCCGGGCGCGGTCAAAGTCTATGTCATCAACGATCCGCGCATCAACGCTTTCGTGGCGGGAGGCCAGCGGATCTTCGTCCATACCGGCCTCCTCACCCAGGCGAAGACGCCCAATGAGGTGATCGGCGTCCTGGCGCACGAAACCGGGCATATCGCCGGCGGGCATCTGGCGCGGATGGGTATCGAGCTGGACCGCGCCAGCGCCACCGCGATCATCGGCACGCTGGCCGGCATGGCCGCCATGACCGGCGCCGCTCTCGCCGGAAAACGCGAGGTGGCGAAAGCCGGCCAGGGCCTGATGATCGGCTCGCAAGGCTTCGCCCAGCGCAACGTGCTGGCCTATCAACGCGAGATGGAAGCGGCGGCCGACCAGGCCGCACTCAAATACCTCAACGCGACGGGGCAATCGGCGCGCGGCATGCTGTCGCTGTTCGACCGGCTGGCGAACCAGTCGATCGCCTCGCTCGAACATGCCGATCCTTACGTGCAGTCGCATCCGATGCCGATGGACCGCATCCGCAATCTCGAAGTGGCCGCCAAGAAATCCAAGACCTTCGGCAAGAGCGACCGGCCGGAAATGCTGCTGCGCCACCACCTGATGCAGGCCAAGCTGATCGGCTTCCTGCAGCCGCCGCAGATGGTGTTCCAGCGCTATCCCAAATCCGACACGTCGCTTCCGGCGCGCTATGCCAGGGCCATCGCCATGTTTCGCTCGGGCGACACCAGGAATGCCCTGCCGGTGCTCGACGGTTTGATCGAGGAACTGCCGGAGGATCCCTATTTCTGGGAATTGAAGGGCCAGGCCCTGCTCGAAGGCGGCTCGCCCTCGAAGGCGATCGCGCCATTGCGCCAGGCCAACAAGATGCTGCCTACCAACGGCCTCATCCAGATCCTGCTGGCCCAGGCGCTGCTCGGCACCGAAGACCGCGGCAATGCCGAGCAGGCGCTCAAGATGCTGCGCGAAGCGCGGAAGTCCGAGGGCGAAACGCCGGCCTTGTACAAGTTCATGGCCATGGCTTATGGACAGCTTGGCGACATTCCGAAAGCCGACCTGTCGACGGCGGAATATGGATTGTTGCAGGGCGACAAGGAATTGGCACTTGAAAAGGCCAGAGTCGCCGCCGCATCATTCAAGACCGGCAGCCCGGAATGGCTGCGCGCCAACGATATCGTGAATTTCGCCGCCAAGGAGTAGGTCAGATGATGTTCAAGACGTTTCGCGCGGCCTGCCTGCTGGCGCCGCTGGCCCTGCTTCCGGTTTCCGCGTTCGCGGCGCAGTTCACCGACCAGCAGCGCGACGAACTGGGCGCCATCATCCGCGAGTATCTTCTCAAGAATCCCGAACTTCTGATGGAAGTCAGCGAGGAACTGAAGAAGCGCCAGCAGGCGGCCGAGGACGCCCAGCGCGCCGAAACGCTCGCCGCCAATGCCGCCGAGATTTTTCACAGCAAGGACGATCTCGTCGCCGGCAACCCCAAGGGCTCGGTCACCATGGTCGAGTTCTTCGATTACAACTGCGGCTGGTGCAAGAAGGGCGTGCCCGACGTGCTGCAACTCCTCGAAAGCGACAAGGAACTGCGCTTCGTGCTCAAGGAGTTTCCGATTTTCGGCGAGGATTCGGAATATGCGGCGCGCGCCGCGCTTGCCTCGCATGCCCAGGGCAAATACTGGGAGTTCCACCTGGCGCTGCTCGGCCATCCCGGCAAACTCGGCAAGGAGAATGTCGACGAGATCGCCGCCAGCCAAGGCCTCGACGTGGCGAAAATGAAGGTTGACATGGAGAGCGACGCGATCCGCGGACAGGTGGCGCGCAACCAGGAACTGGCGAAGGCGCTGGCGATCAACGGCACGCCGGCCTTCATCGTCGACCGCAAGGTCATCCCCGGCTACCTGCCGCATGACGGCCTCTTGGCGGCGGTCAAGGAAGTGCGCGACGCCGGCGGCTGCCAGATCTGCTGAATTTGTCTTCGCCCGCGTAGCGGGAGAAGAAGGGGACCCATCGCATCTTCGCGATGGGGGAGATGAGGGGCCGCCTGCAGAGCTTGCGCGAAAGGGCCCTCACCATCCCGCCACGCTGTCGCGTGACGGGCCCCTTCCTCTCCCGCTTCGCGGGCCGAGGATCGAAAGCTTCGAATCACGGCTTAGACGGCCTATAAGCCGATTGACATCAACCAAAGCGCGGTCCGGATGAAGCCTGTCTTCGTACACAACGGCCCCAATCTCAACATGCTCGGCACGCGCGAGCGCGAGACCTATGGGGCCGAGACGCTGGCCGCCATCGCCGAGCGCTGCGCCAGGCGCGCAGCGGCGCTGGGGCTTTCCGTCGATTTCCGCCAGAGCAATGCCGAGGGCGAACTGGTGGGCTGGATACAGGAGGCGAGAACGAGCGCCGCCGGCATCATCCTCAACGCGGCGGCCTATACACACACCTCGATCGCGGTGCATGATGCGCTCCGGGCGGCGGAAGTTCCGGTGATCGAAGTGCATCTCTCCAACGTGTTCGCGCGCGAGGCGTTTCGCCACCAGAGCTACGTCTCGGCAGTCGCCGCCGGAGTCATCTGCGGCTTCGGCGGCCATGGCTACGAGCTGGCGCTCGAGGCGCTGTCCCGCATCATCAGTGAAACCAAGAAGGGTTAGGCCAATGCCCTCGAAAAAGACCGCGTCTGAAAAACCGCCAACCACCGATGCCGATCTCGAACTCATCCGGCACCTCGCCGGCATTCTCAACGAGACCGGGCTGTCGGACATCGAACTCGAACGCAAGGGAACAAGGGTCCGGGTGTCGCGCACCATGATGACGGTGGCGAGTGTGCCGCATCAGGCGCAGGCCCATGCCCACCACACAGTGGTGCCATTGCCTCCGCCGCCCCGTGAAACGCCCAGCAGCGAGCTTCCGGGCGCCGTCAAGTCGCCGATGGTCGGCACCGTCTACCGCGCGCCATCGCCTGGTGCCGCGGCCTTCATCGAGATCGGAACAGAGGTGAAGGTCGGCCAGACGCTGCTCATCATCGAGGCGATGAAGACGATGAACCCGATCCCCGCGACCCGCGCCGGAAAGGTGACGCATGTTCTGGTCGAAACCGGACAGCCGGTCGAATTCGGCGAAACGCTCTGCGTGATCGAGTAGCCGATGTTCGAAAAGATCCTCATCGCCAATCGCGGCGAAATCGCTCTTCGCGTGCTGCGCGCCTGCCGCGAACTCGGCATCCAGACGGTGGCGGTGCATTCGACCGCCGACGCCGAGGCCATGCATGTGCGCCTGGCCGACGAAAGCGTGTGCATCGGCCCCCCGCCGGCTCGCGACAGCTATCTGAATATTCCGTCGATCGTCGCGGCCTGCGAGATCACCGGCGCCGAAGCTGTGCATCCGGGCTACGGCTTTCTCTCCGAGAACGCCAATTTCGCGCAGATTTTATCCGAGCACGCGATCAAGTTCATCGGTCCGAGTGCCGAACATATCCGCATCATGGGCGACAAGATCGAGGCCAAGCGCACCGCCAAGGCGCTGGGCATTCCAGTGGTTCCGGGGTCCGAGGGCGGCGTCTCCGACATCGACGAGGCGCGGCGCATCGCCGACGATATCGGCTATCCGGTCATCGTCAAGGCGACGGCGGGCGGCGGCGGGCGCGGCATGAAGGTGGCGCGAGCCGAAGCCGATCTCGAAACCGCCATCAACGCGGCGCAGTCGGAAGCCAAGGCCGCCTTCGGCAACGGCGATGTCTATCTCGAAAAATACCTGGTGACGCCCCGCCATATCGAAATCCAGGTCCTGGGCGACGGCCAGGGAAAAGCCATCCATCTGGGCGAGCGCGATTGCTCGCTGCAGCGCCGCCACCAGAAAATCTGGGAGGAAGCGCATTCGCCGGCCCTCAATTCGCTGCAGCGCGACGAGATCGGCAACCGCGTGGCCAAGGCCATGGCGAAGCTCGGCTACGAGGGCGTGGGCACCATCGAATTCCTCTACGAGAACGGCGAGTTCTATTTCATCGAGATGAATACCAGGCTGCAGGTCGAGCATCCGGTGACCGAGGCGATCACCGGCCTCGATCTCGTTCAGGAGCAGATCCGCGTGGCTGCTGGCGGCGCCCTTCCCTATGCGCAGGAGGACATCATATTCTCCGGCCACGCCATCGAATGCCGGATCAACGCGGAGAACCCCACGACCTTCGCGCCCTCGCCCGGCCGCGTCGACGCGGTGCATTTTCCCGGCGGCCTCGGCATCAGGGTCGATTCGGCGATCTATGCCGGCTATCGCATCCCACCCTATTACGACAGCCTCATCGGCAAGCTCATCGTGTTCGGCAAGACGCGGACCGAGTGCATGATGCGGTTGCGGCGGGCGCTCGGCGAATTCGTCATCGAGGGAATCGAAACGACGATCCCGCTGTTCCAGCAACTCCTCGCCGAGCCCGACATCATCGACGGGCACTACGACATCCATTGGCTGGAGAACTACCTCGCGCGGAGTGTGTGATGACCGCGATTACTCCGCAGGTTCTGCTTCGCGCCTATACCGCCGGGATTTTTCCCATGGCGGAGAGTGCCGAGGACAACGCGCTGTACTGGATCGAGCCGGAAGAGCGCGGCGTCATTCCGCTCGATGGTTTGCGGATTTCGCATTCACTGCGGAAGACGGTCCGGCAGCGGGTTTTCGACATCCGCGTCGATCAAGATTTCCCCGCCGTTATCGATGCCTGCGCCGCCAGGACTCCGGAGCGCAAGACGACGTGGATCAATACCCGCATCCGGGCGCTTTATACGCAACTGGCGCGCATGGGCTGCTGCCATTCGGTCGAGTGCCGGGTGGACGGCGAACTTGTGGGCGGGCTTTATGGGGTTCGCATCGGAGCCCCGACACACGGTGTCGATTGAAGACGGACGCCGAACGAGCCAGGCGTGTCCGGCAAC
>JANNSP010000009.1:0-14444 GCA_031402975.1 Hyphomicrobiales bacterium | reverse complement strand
TGCCGACAAGGCGCCGGAAACCTGGGACGAGTTCCTCGCCAATTCGAAAACCATCGTCGACAAGCAGGCCGCCCCCTACGGCGCCACCTTCGATGCCCATGGCTGGCGCTCGCTGGCGCCCATGGCCCACAGCATGAGCACCAAGGTCTATACGGCAGAGGGGCTGTTCGACTTCACCAGCGACCCGGCGATCGAAGCTCTGATGCTGATGAAGAAGATCATGGCGGTGTCGCATCCCGACATCCTGCTTGAAGGCGCTTCCGACGGCGGCGTCAACGGAACGCCCGACGAGGTCGCCTTCGCCGTCCAGCGTGTCGGCTACTTCGTCAAGTATTTCAACGCGCCGCTGCGCATGGCGCAGTCTTGGGACGATCCCAAGCAGCTGCATCTGGGGCCCTTGCCGAAATTTGCCAATGGCGAGGGCTCGACGGTGTTCTGGACCACCGGCTCGGCTTTGTTCAAGCACGGCAAGAACAAGGACAAGGCCGCCGAATACATCAAGGCGCTGACCTATGACGCGCAGATCTGGAAGGATTCGATCGTCGGCACGGCGAGCGGCCATCCGGGCCACCTGCCGCCCTACAAGTCGATCTACGCGGACTGGGACGCCAACAAGCCGGACTGGATGCCGGAATTCGTTGGATTGGTGCGCGGCCAGCTCGACCGCGCCAAGGCCATCACCAACCACATTTTCGGGCTTTCGCAATTCCAGATCGGCAAGCCGCACTGGGACGCCTATCTCAAAGGCGAGGAAGCGGACCCGAAGGCCGCCATGATGAAGGTGGTGGAAGCCGTGCAGGCCGAAATGAAGCGCGGCAAGTAGTCAGAGAAACGCCGGGACCGGGGCGTTGATCGCCCCGGTCCGAAGGCGAACTACATAACGAGCATCGCTTGTGTCCACTGCTTCCGGCGAAGTGAGCCACATCCCGCCGGCGCTGGCGGGCGCCAGGCGGCGCGACGAACGGCTGGCGGGCTGGATGAGCCTTTTGCGGCTCGACCTGAGCACCTGGCTGTTCCTGGTGCCGGCGCTGGTGTTCTTCGTCGGCTATCAGGTCTATCCGATCTTCCGTGTGCTGTGGATCAGCTTCACCGATTACGAGTTCCTGACCAACGAACCGGCGCGCTGGATCGGCTTCGACAACTACGTCACCGCCCTCAACGATCCCTTGATGTGGGTGAGCCTCGGCCGCGCCGCGCTGTTCACCCTGATGTTCCTGCCGGGCACGATCATCCTGCCGCTCCTCCTCGCCATCCTCGTCGACCGGGTGCCAAACCAGCGCCTGGCGACTTTCTACCGCGTGGTGCTGCTCATTCCGGCGGTGATCCCCAGCACCCTGGTCTTCGTCCTGTGGAAGTGGATGTATAATTTCCAGATCGGCCCGATCAATCATTTCCTCGTGGAGGTGACCGGGCTGTTCACCCTGCAGACCGCGCCGCAATGGCTGGGCGGAACGGCGCTGACGCTGCCCTCGGTCGCCATCATGGAAGTGTGGTGGGGGCTGGGCTACCACACCATCTTCTTTCTCGCAGGGCTGGCGGCGATCCCCAAGGACCTGCCCGAGGCGGCACGCATCGACGGGGCCAACGAATGGCAGGTGTTCTGGCATGTGACGCTGCCCAGGCTGGCGCCGGTCATGATGATCCTCGTCGTGCTGCGCTTCGGCACCGCCATGGCGGTCATCGATGAGTATCTGATCTTCGGCGGCTTCAACCGCGATTCGCCGACCTATACCTGGACCATCTTCATGTATGACCAGGCTTTCAAGCTGGGCCTCTGGCGCCAGGGCTTCGCCGCCGCCATCGGCATGATCGGCGCCGTCGCCATGATGTGCGTGATGGTCGTTCTGCTCCGCATCTTCAGGCCCAGAGGCTGAGCGCCATGACCGTCGAAGCCATCGCCACCAGAAGCTGGTTCGCCAGGAACCGCAGCGCCATCATCCGCCACGGGGTCATCAATTTCTTCATGGTGATCATCCTGGCGCCGCTGTCCTGGGTCCTGATGATGTCGATCAAATCGCGCCCCGATGCGATGCGCGGCGATTTCTGGCCGCGCAAATTCGACTTCAGCAATTACGCTTACGTCTTCCAGAAGATCGAGACGCTGCCCATCAACATGTTCAACAGCATCTATGTCACCGCGGGCACGGTCATCCTCACCACCTTCTGCGCGGTGCTGGCGGGCTATGCGCTGGTGCATTTGAGGCCGCGCGGCGCCGGCATCGTGGTCGCGGCGTTGCTGGTATCGCTGTATTTCCCCACCCGCGTCGTGTCGATCATTTCGATCTACGAGATCCAGCATTATTTCGACCTGATCAACAGCACCAGCGGATTGATCCTGCCCTATGTGACACTCAACCTGGCGATCAGCATCCTGATCATGCGGAGCGTGTTCCAACTGGTGCCGCATGAAGTGATCGAGGCGGCGAAGGTCGATGGCGCCGGCCCCTGGCGGACATTGTGGACGATCGCCCTGCCGATGGCGCGGAACGGCCTTGTCGTCATCTTCATCGTCAATTTCGTCACCGCCTGGGGCGAGTTCCTGCTGTGCACGACGCTTACCAACGACCAGACGGCGCGCACCATGCCGGTGGTGCTGGCGGGCGCGCAAGGAGGCCTCGGCCAATGGTCATGGCCCAATCTCGCCTCGGTCTACGTGATCGTGGTGACGCCAGGCATCATCGCCTTCACGCTGGCGCAGAAACTGTTCTTCAAGGGCCTGATGGAAGGCGTGGTGAAAGGCTGAGAGAAACTGGAGCGGGCGAAGGGATTCGAACCCTCGACCCCAACCTTGGCAAGGATGTATAACCTGTTCGCCAATGTTCTGCATAATTCCCATTAGTGTTTGATATCAACATTTTAATGATTTACTTGTTCGCCTGTGTACGCTACATACCGTGACCTGCCACTGAAGTTTCATCCAGCAGCTTTTAGAGTCTCCGGCGGTTGTATGCCCATGTGGGCGGGGTGAGCAACAGGCCGGAACGCGGAGCCGTCAGTGAGCGCAGCGTGGAGGCCTGTTGCGGCGAGTTTGGCGGCGAAGGCCGCCGGCGTCTGATAGGCCAAAGCCGAGTGCGGCCTGGTGGTGTTGTAGTCATTGACCCATGCGGCAATGATCCGCCTGGCATGATCGAGACCGAGGAACAGCGTCTCGTTCAGCAGCTCGTCCCGCATGCGGCCATTGAAGCTCTCGACAAAGGCATTCTGCGTCGGTTTGCCGAGTGCGATGTAATGCCAGTCGATCGCCTGGTCCGTGGTCCAGGCGAGGATGGCGCGGGAGGTGAGTTCGGTGCCATTGTCGGACACGATCATTGCGGGCTTTCCTCTCCTTGCGACGATGGCGGCCAGTTCCCGCGCCACCCGGTGGCCGGAGATCGATGTGTCGGGAATTGCGCCCAGGCATTCGTGCGTCACGTCATCGGTAATGTTCAAGACCCTGAACCTCCTCCCATTGGCCATCTGGTCATGCACGAAGTCGAGCGACCAGCGGGCATTGGGCCTTGCCGCGACAGGGATGGGGGCTCGCAGGCCTGAGGCTCGCCGCCTGCATTTGCGCTGGCGCACCATCAGGCCTTCCTCGCGGTAGAGCCGGAGGATGCGGTTGATGCCCGACGGCTCGCCTTCGCGCCGGAGCAGGATGAACAGGCGGCGGTAGCCGAACCTCCGCCGCTCGTTGGCAAGCTTCCGCAATCTGATCCGCAGCTCCGTTTCGGGTGGACGCCGTGACCGATAACGCACCATCTTGCGGTCAGCAGCGATCACTTCGCAGGCTCGGCGCTCGCTCATCTGGAACTGCTCTCTCAGACCTGCGACAGCCTCGCGCTTGGCGGCGGGCCTTACCATTTTTTTGACAGCAGATCCTTCAGAGCCGTGTTGTCCAGCATGGCATCGGCCAGCAACCGCTTCAGCTTGCCGTTCTCTTCCTCAAGAGCCCGCAGCTTCCTGGCATCGGCCACATCCATGCCGCCGAACCTGGCCTTCCAGTTGTAGAGAGTGGCTTCCGAGATGCCATGCTTGCGGGCCAGATCGCCCGCCTTCGCGCCCGCTGACCTCCTCGTAGCCGGCGGTGCGCCGGCCGGGCAGTTCCCGCAGTTCTGCCTACCCTCACGCAGACCGAGGGCGTGACGCTGACGGGCTTTGCGGATCACATCCTGAGCTTGAACATCGTGCTTGCCGCAGTGGCAGGGCGGCGGCGCGGACGTGCTTGCCCGGTCAACCAGCCTTCGTCAGCGCGGACAGGCAAGCCAGTACGTCGGCTGGCTCGGCTCGGCGAGTGAAATCTGGGTCAACGAAGGCAAACCGCACCACCCGCGCCTGATCAAGAAGAAAGGTCGCGGGCACGGGCAAGAAGCCGCTGTCTGTGCCGTTAACGTCAGACAGGTCAAGACCATCCGCAAGGAATTCATCCAGCACCAGCCGCCCGGCCGGGAAGGCCAGGCCATTGCTCAGCGCCACGCCCATGTTCAAGTCGCACAGGACCACGGCACCTTCGCCCGCAATGGCGGCCAGTGCCGTCATCCGCCCGCCCGCTTCGGGGGTCACGATGATCAGTCGCGCCCCTGCGGCCCGCAGTGCGTCATGATGTTCGGACCAAGCCCCGATTTCCGCTTCGCAATAGGGGCACCAGCTGCCACGGTTGAAACTGAGCACCGAAGGCCCCTCTGCCAGCAAATCGCTTAACCGCCTCAGCTTGCCCTCCGCATCCGGCAAGGCGAAGTCGGGCACGACATTCCCCAGACGGGGTGCCCTATCGGTGGCGCCTGATCTCTTAAGGCGTTCAAGCAGCGCGTCATAGCTCGCCAACCAAGCGCCGGGCAGGTTCCGGCAGAACTCAAGCCGATGTACAAGGAGGGCGGGTTTGTCCATGGCCCGATCATCGGCGAAGTCGGAGCAAAATAGAAGGACTTGTTGTGCATGGGTTCGATAGAAGATCAGAATGAAGCGCGCTCGTAAACAACGCGGGCATCCAGACCGTCGAGCCGGTGGAGAGCTTTCCGCCCGACTGCTGGGATCTGATTGTGGCGATCAATATGAACTCGGCCTTTCACACCGTGCGCGCCGCGCTGCCGGGCATGAAGTGGCGCGGCTAGGGACGGATCATCAACATCTCCCCGGCGCATGGGGTGGTCGCCTCGCCCTTCAAATCCGCCTATGTCACCGCCAAACATGGCATCAGCGGCTTCACCAAGACGGTGGCATTTAAAACGGCACAGAACGGGGCGACGGTGAACGCGGTCTGCCCGGGCTATGCGCTGACCTCGCTCGTCGAAAAGCAAGTCCCCGAGACGGCGGAAGATCGGGCCAGCGGCTCACATCTTCCTCAGCGCCGACAGGATCGAGTCCACGACTTCCGTGGCCATCTTGAACTGGGGGCCGCGGTTCTTGATGTTGTGGCGCTTGGCGACCCAGCCCCAATCTGAATAGGCGGCCCAGACCTGGCCTTTGGCGTCCTCATAGACCAGGATGCGCACCGGCCAATCGAGCCCGGCTTCCGCCCTCGCTTGAATGAACTGGGTGCCCAACGGCGGGTTGCCGAAGATGATAAGTGTTGAAGGTCTGATCTCGATGCCCGCCTCCTTCGCGAGCTTTGCTTGGTCGATCACGTTGAATATCTCGATGCCCTTGGCCTTGATGTCATCGGTCACGCGCTTGACGGATTCCTGCATCGAATAGGCGCTCTTCGCTTTCACCACGCCATTTTGCATGGCGTAAGCCGGCGAAAGGACGAGCAGAGCGACGAGAATGTAGCTGTAGATTCTTCCGAACATTTTCTTCTCCTTGGTCTGTGTTGCGGTGGCCAGAATGCCGCATCGGGGCCGCAGAATGAAATGCCGCTTCACTATCGAATTGATATCTGCTCGCTATCGCCGGGGACCTCATAGACCTTTATCACGCCGCTCCGTCCGCGGATGCCGCTCTCGCCGAGCTCGCGCAGCGTCACGCGCCCGCCGAGTGCTTCCCTGGTATGCTCACTGATGATGATCTCGACGCCATATTCCTTGCCGAGGCCCTCGAGACGGCTGGCCACATTCACCGCATCGCCGATGGCGGTGTAGCTCAGGCGCTGGCTGGAGCCGATATTGCCGACGAAGACGCGACCGGTACTGATGCCAATCCGCACCCGGCTGCCGGTTACCGCGCCATCAGGGCGTGATACTTTCTGCATGAGCGACCGGATCGCCTGCGCCGCGCGCACCGCGTGCAGCGCGTGGTCCTCCAGTGGCGTAGGCGCGTTCCATACACCCATGATGCAGTCGCCGATGAATTTATCGACAGTGCCGCCCTCGCGGTGGATGGCATCGGTGGCCAGCGTCAGGAATTCGGTGAGGAAAGGTGTGACCTCCGGGCCATAACGCTCGGTGAGGGTGGTGAAACCCGGAAGATCGGCGAAGATCACCGTGATCTCGCGGGTTTCGCCACCGGGCACCGGCTCGATGCCCTGGGCGATGAGCGAGCGCACAATCTCGGTGGGCACGAACTTGCTGAAGGCGGAAAGGCTGGTGGCCATGCGCTTGAGCGCCCCAGAGAGATCATCAAGCTCGGAGAGCCAGGAGGGGATGCGTTTCACATCGGCGAGCGAGAATGACTCGATATGCCGGAGCTCGGCTACGATCCGCCGGATCGGGCGCGCGAAGGAGAAATTGGCGAAGACCGCCGATGAAATGGCGGTCAGGACCGCCAGGGCGATGACCAAGATTACCAGCCTTCTTGTGCTGCGGTCAATCTCCGCCGTGAAGGCATCGCGCGGGATGGCGGTCATCAGCTTCCAGCCATTGAAGCCAAGCGGCGTCATCGTCACATAGTGCGCTCGCCCCGTGCCGTCGTTGATCAGCGCTGACTCCGCCTTGGCCGCCGCGCTCAGGCGGAATATCTCATCAAAATCCTGCCCGCCCGAAGTCGCGATGGCGGTGCCCGCCTCATTGACGATGTGGGCCGCGCCAAAGCTGGCGATATTGAGGGTGGCGAGGAACTGCGACAGCCTGTCAAAATTGATCGAAGCCATGATCACGCCGTCATAGCGGGCATTGTTGCGCAAGGGCGCCGAGACCACCGCGGCGGGCTCGAACCCCGTGGGCAGTATATCGACGATGGACCACACGCTCTGCTCCGAGTCCTTGGCCGCGCGGTACCATTTGGCGCCCAGCGTCACATAGGCTGTGGTGCTCTTCTCGCGGGTCTCGAAGAAGATGTCGCCGGGGATGGGCCGGTAAGTGTCGCGCCGGAAATAGCGCATGCTCTCATCCACCAATTGCCCGATCTCCACCATCTCGATCTTGCCGTCGGCGGCGGTATGCGCTCCGAAGAAGCGGCCATCAGGGAAGGCGAAGCCCAACCAGGACACAGCCAGCTGCGAGCGCAGCACCGACAGGAAGACGAATTCCCGCTTGGCCTCATCCTCGCTCTTGATCGCCCCCTGGAACAGGATCGAGCGGATGATCTCCACCGCCGCCTCGGAGGACTTGAAGGTACCTTCCAGCTCGCGCTGCACGGACTTGGCCGTGCTCGCGTTGAGCGAGCCCACAATTGACTCGATATTGGCGCTGGAGACGCGCATCCATGAATAGTGCACGATGAGCGCGGTTGACAGCACCGCCAGCAGCATCAGGCTGGTGAGCGCCAGGCCGAGGTTGATGCGAAATCTAGAGGTCATGGCCGGTGATCAGGCGGGTGCCCCGGTTATAGGTGGCATAGGCCCAGGCCCAGTCAAGCATGACCGTGAGGCGGTTGCGGAAGCCGATGAGGAAGCCCACATGCACCACACTCCACAGCAGCCAGGCGGATAGGCCGGTGAAGCGCACCCACCCGAAATCAGCCACCGCCGCCTTCCGGCCAATAGTGGCGAGGTTGCCATAATTCTTGTAGGCGAAAGGCTTGATCGGCTTGCCCTCGAACGATTTCATGATCGCGTCCGCGGCGTAACGGCCCATCTGCTTGGCGGCGGGCGCGACGCCGGGAACGGGCTTGCCCGCGGCGTCAGTGACCGCGGCGGTGTCACCGATCACAAAGACATTGCCGTGCCCCGGCAGTTTGAGGTCGGCGCCCACGCTGACGCGGCCGGCGCGGTCGCCTTTCACTTTCAGCCAACGCGCGGCGGCTGAAGCGGCGACACCCGCGCTCCAGATGATTGTGCCAGCCGCGATATGCTCGCCGGACTTGAGCGCGAGGCCTTGACCATCGCAAGCGGTGACGGCATCGCCTTTGATGACATCGACACGGAGCTTCGCCAATTGCCGCTCGGCCGAAGCCGACAGCGCTTCAGGGAAGCTCGCCAGGACGCGGGGGCCCGCTTCCACCAGCACCACCCGCGCCGATGATGGATCTATATTGCGGAAGTCCTTGACCAGCGATTTCCGCGCCAGCTCGGCGATGGCACCCGCCATCTCGACGCCGGTCGGGCCACCGCCGACAATGGCGAAGGTCAGCAGCTTGCGGCGCTCGGCCTCGTCAGTGGAGGCCTCGGCTTTCTCAAAGGCCAGCAGCAGGCGGTGGCGGATGGCGGTGGCCTCATCGATCTTCTTGAGGCCGGGGGCGAACTCCTCCCACGCGTCATTGCCGAAATAGGCGTGCCGCGCACCCGTCGCCACGATCAGGTAGTCATAGCCAATGCGGGAGCCCCGCGTGATCACGGTCCGCGAGGCCAGATCAACGTCCATCACCCGGGCCATCACCACCGAGGTGTTTTTCTGGTGCGACAGTATCTGCCGGATGGGTGTGGCGATCTGGCTGGGGGCGAGGCCGGCGGTCGCAACCTGGTAGAGCAGCGGCTGGAACAGATGATGATTGCGCCGGTCCACGACGACAACATCAGCCGGCGCATGGCGCAGCCCCAGGGCGGCGTTGAGCCCGCCGAAACCTGCGCCAAGGATAACCACACGCGGGCGCGGGGCCTGCGCTGCGGTCGTGGCCGGGCTGGGCTTGGTCCCATGCATGGTTCAGTCAGCGCTGGAAAAGTGGCGCGAAGCCAGATGATCGACCGACACGGCGCCGGCGCCGCGCGCGAGAAGAAGCAGCAGGAGGCTCGCCCACAGCAGATGCTCGCCCCAATGGCCGGGGAAGACGAAGAGCTGGATGACGGCGACAACGCCGAGAAGCGCCAGCGCGCCCAGCCTGGTGAAGAGGCCGAGGAAAATGAGCACAGCGCCGCCAAGCTCCGCGGCCGTGGCCAGAACGGCGGCCACATCCGGCGGCAGGATCGGCACCTGGTACTCATGGGCGAAGAGCTGCTGGGTTACCTGCCAGCTCGCCAGCTTCGTCTGCGCCGAGGCCCAGAACACCTTGGCGATGGCCAGGCGCGCGGCGAGCTGCACAACCGACATCGGCACATGCCCGGCGAGCCCGAGCAGGGATTTGTAGGCGTTGATGATGGCCAGTGTTCCAGAGCCACGCATCGCGGAGGCGGTGGGGTTCATGGGAGTGTTCCTTCTGTCAGTTTTCAATGTCAAACCCCGTCACCAGGCCGGCGCGGAACAAGAGCAGGGTTTCGGAGACGGGATCGAAGAGCGGATCACGCGAGGCCGCGCGGAGCATAGCGTGCTCGATGGTGCGGCCAGCGGCTAGGCTGCGCCAGAAAATGAAGCGCGCTGGATCAAGATTGACGAAGTCGATATCATCGCCCCGGCGGCTGACCGCGATGCGCGTGATGCGGCGCTCAAGGGGGCGCAAGTTGGCGTTGGTCTTGTGGTCCAACCACACATTGACGAGATTCCAGCGTGAGAACGCGAAGTTTAGATTGGGTTGCAAGCTCACGCGCATCTTGCCGCCGCCTTCGCGCAGGCGCTCCAGCAGCGCGGCGGGAGCGGGATATGTTTCGGCGCCATGAAGTGCGCGCGTGATCGCCCATTCGAATGCCGCCATCTCCGCGATGACGGGATAAGCGCGGCAGGCCGGGAATCTGGCGAGGAAGCGCGGCAGGCCGCCGCCGAATTCCGAGAGCCTGGCCTCGCGCGGCGGCTCGGCCGTGATGAAGGCATGGGCCGCATAGGCGAAGAAATTCTCGTCCACGAGCTGGACGGTCACCGGGAACGTCGCCTTGAGCGCATTGGTGAGCGAGATCATAGTATTGTTGCGGTAGATGTTCAGCCGGCTCGGCGGCGTGGAGAAGATACCGGCGATATCGTTCAACTCACCGCGCAGAAGAACAGCGGCCACCCGGTCTTGTGTTTGCTGGAGGTTAAGCATGGGCAGGCTCCCCGTATGGGTCCAAGGCTGAGGCTGGGTGGTGGTCGCACAACGCGGGCCTCACATCCCGGGGGGCCAAAAGGTCACGGAGCACTTCGCCATCTTCGGCGACAGAGCTGGCCAGAAGATCTGCCCACATCGCCTCGCCCATGAGGGTGGTGAAGGCCGGTAGATCCGAGTCCCACTCGATCAGCGTGGGCTTGCGGCCAAAGCGGCGCAGCGCCGAGGCGTAGAGCGCCCAGACCTGCGGGGCGACGCAGGAGCCATGATTGTCGATCAGCACCGGCCCATCGGTGGTGGCGTTCTCAGCATGTCCTGCGAGGTGTATCTCACCGATGGCCTCGCCCGGCAGCTTGGCGATGTAGGCCTCGGCGTCAAAGCCTAGATTATGGGCGGAGACATAGACATTGTTGATGTCAAGTAGCAGCCCGCAGCCGGTCCGCTTGACCAGGGCTGAAAGGAATTCGGGCTCGTCCATGGTGGATTTGGCGAAGCCGACATAGGCGGAAAGATTCTCAATGAGGATTGGCCGCTTCAACACGTCCTGGGTGATTTCGATATTCTCGGCGACGATACGCAACGCCTCCTCGTCATGTGGAACAGGCAGGAGGTCGTTGAGATAAACGCCGTCGCCGATGCACCAGGCCAGATGCTCCGAGACCATGGCGGGGGAATATCTGTCGCAGACATATTTGAGGCGGCGCAGATGCGCGCGGTCGACGCCGACGGCCGAGCCCAGCGAAAGGCCGACGCCATGCATGGAGAGGGTGTAGTTCTCCCGCACCTTCTCAAGCGCCGCTGTGGCAGCGCCTTCATTCATGTAGTTTTCGGCATGGATCTCGAGCCAACCGGCCGAAGGGCGGCTGCTCAGGACCTCGCGGACATGGGGCGAGCGAAGCCCAATGCCGGCAACGGGGGCGAGGGCGCGCTGGTGAAGTGTCGCGGGCATGGCAGTCTCCTCCGGACGATTGGCTCAAGGAGCGGGTTAGGACTTCATCTCGGTGCTGCCACCGACAATTTTGGCGCAGGTGCCGGCGGGCACGTAGAGCCAGGCGTCACCCTGGTTGTCCTTGGTCGCGGTGCCGGCGCAGGAATGCGTCGAGGTCTGGCAGTCATTCTGGCCGGACTTGACCACGCCGAAGCACTTCTCGAACTTGAAGCCGGGCTCGGCGGCGGGGCCAGACTGGGCGGCCGCGCCCGAGATGGCCAGGGTCGCCAGGGCGGCGAGCGCGGTGCTGATTTTGATATTGGTCTTGTTCATTTCGTTCTCCATGGAGTCTGGTTGACGTAAAGACGGATGCCTTGGCTCTCCGTCTGCGGAGACTATCTCATTTCAACGCTCAAGGATGAAATGCTGTTTCTACATGAAATCGATACGGGGCGGCATCGGCGCGGCAAGCGGCAAGAAGCTATCTCACGAAGAGGTGAGAGGGCGGTCGCGCGAAGTAACGGGGAGTTGCGTCGGGCCGCGGGGAAATCACAAATAAGTGCTGCGGATGTCGATGGTCGACTCCTTGCCGATCCGGCTGAAATTCGCGGCCAGCCATGCTTCCGTGTGCCTGCGCCCGGCATCGCGCAGCTCGGTGAGGAAGTCCCAGTCGGCATTGAGCTTGCTAGCCACTCCGAGTCCTGCGGTGACATCGTCAGCCGAGATCGAGTGGATGTTCATGCGCTTGAGGCCTGATTTTGGCGCTGTGCCGCCATCAATGAGGTCAGTCACGAAGGCGATTGCCCGCATCTCGCGCATCAGCGAGGAGTTGAAGCTGATCTCATTGACCCGGTTGAGGATGTCGCTGGCCGTGGTCGGGATTTCAGCGCGGTTGATTGGATTGATGCGGACGATGAGCACGTCGCTTGTGTCGCAATGGTAAATCAGCGGGAAAATCGCCGGATTGCCCATATAGCCGCCGTCCCAATAGGCCTCGCCATCGATCTCCACGGCCCGGTACAGGAACGGCAAGCACGCCGACGCCATCACGGCGTCAATCGATAGATCGTCATTCTTGAAAATCTTCACCTTTCCAGTGCGCACATTGGTGGCGCATATGTTCAGCTTGAGCTTGCAGCGGGCCTGCCTGAGCACGTCGAAATCCACCGACTGCTCCAGCACCTTGCGCAGCGGATTGATGTTGATGGGGTTTAACTGATAGGGCGAGAAAAACCGCGACATCATGTCCAAGATCACATATCCCGGCGAATTCTCCAGCGAATTGTTTTTCATGGCCCTGTCGAGGAAAGTCGGCTGCAGCGGCGAGAACATCGCGGAGTGACTCACCCGCCGCCAGAAGTTGGTCAGCGATGTGCGGGCACCCTCGCGCCCGCCTTCGACCAGGCCATATGCCATTACCACGGCGTTCATCGCGCCAGCGCTGGTCGCGGCTACGCCCTCGAAATCAATGCGCTCGTCCTCCAGCAAGCGGTCAAGCACGCCCCAGGTGAAGGCACCATGGGCGCCACCGCCCTGCAGGGCAAGGTTCAGCATTCGGGTTCCTGCGTCATCTGCCGGCCTGGCCTTGCTGGCGGGCTCTGTCTTGGTGTCCTGGACATTCATTTTCAATTTTCCCTTCTTCATTTTCAATGCGCTGTCCAGCCGCCGTCGACCGGGATGGCTGCGCCGGTGATGGAGGCGCCCATGCCGCCGCACAGGAACGCCGTTAGCGCGCCGATTTCCTCGACGGTGGCGAAGCGCTTGTTGGGCTGGTTCTTGAGCAGGACATCGCGGATCACCTGATCGCGTGGAATCTTGTAGGCCTTGGCCTGGTCCTCGATCTGCTTTTCAACCAGAGGCGTCCAGACATAGCCGGGGCAAATTGCGTTCGACGTGATGCCGGACTCGGCCACCTCCAGAGCCACGGTCTTGGTGAAGCCCACGATGCCATGCTTGGCGGCGACATACGCCGACTTGAATGGCGAGGCAATCAATCCGTGTGCGGATGAAATATTCACGATGCGCCCGAAACCGCGCTCCTTCATGCCCGGCAGCGCTGCGCGCACGAGATGAAAGGCGGAGGAGAGGTTGATGGCGAGGATCAGGTCCCACTTCTCCGGCGGGAACGACTCAACCGGCGACACATGCTGGATGCCGGCATTGTTCACCACGATATCGAGCATGCCGAACCTCTTGGCGGCGGCCTCCGCCATGCGCAGGATGTCAGCGGGCTTAGACATGTCGGCATCGCTGTAGGCCACATCCACATCGTTAGCTCCGGCAATCTGGGCGCGCCGCACCTCAATCTCGTCACGGTCGCCGAAGCCGTTGAGCATGACGGCCGACCCCGCCTCCGCGAGCGCATTGGCGATGCCCAGGCCGATGCCGCTGGTTGACCCAGTGACAATGGCCGACCGGCCCTCAAGTGGCTTGGGTCCGGCGCCGATCTTTAGTCCTTTCACATATCCTGCGAGCATGAAAACTGTCCTTCCCTTGACCGCCTCAGCGACCCACCCGCCAAAATTAGCTGACATCAGCGTCGAGATGAAATGCCGCCGCGCTATTGTATTGATGCCCGCGCTGCATGGGCGCCGGCCGCCATCACGCGATTGTCATCGCGCGATGCGCGGTTGTCACGTTCAGTTGTCCTCCGCGGCGGACTGCTCGACTTCATCGGCGCGCGATACGCCTTGGCTATCGATTTCACACGAATTCGGCATTTCAAAACCAGATCGGATTCGACGAATCTAGTCAGCGAAGACCAGGACTGCACTACTCACCCCAAGCTGGTCTGTAACAGGAGATGAAACCATGACTACACTTATCAAGAAAATCGCGGTTGGCGGCATCGCGGTGGCAGCTGTTCTCGCGTTCTCCGGTCTCGCCTCGGCTGGCGAATGCCCGAAAGACAAAATGATGGCCGGCGCCGTCACCTCGGGCGAGACGATGCCCAAGAATGTCACCGACACGTTGATCGCGTCCATCGACCTCTCGCCCAAGGGCGGGGACTTCAAGGACAACGCGCTCAGGCTCCGCCGGCTGGTAATCGCGCCTGGCGGAGTCGTGCCGTGGCATGATCACAAGGTGCGCCCGGCGACCATCTACATCCTCTCCGGCGAAGTCACCGAGCACCGTTCGACTTGTGGCGTGCCAATCGCGCACAAGGCTGGCGATGTCATCGCCGAGTTTGGCGAAGACCTGGCGCACTGGTGGGAGAACACCGGCTCCGCCGAGGCGGTGCTGCTGTCCGCTGACATCCTTCCCCCGCAGATGAAGACTGACGGCATGATGTGATGTTGCCGTGCGTGACGCCTCCGCCGCCGGGGCGTCACGCGGTTTT
>JANNSP010000008.1:0-5132 GCA_031402975.1 Hyphomicrobiales bacterium | reverse complement strand
CCAGTCGACGGTCGTCGGGCCGGAAGGGATGCCGAGCATGGCGATTTTGCCGCCCATGATCATGTGGTCCACCATCTGGTCGAAGGCCTTCGGCGCGCCGGACATTTCGAGGCCGATGTCAAAGCCCTCGACCATGCCGATGCGCCGCATGACGGACTGCAAATCCTCGCTGGCGACATTCACCGTCACGGCGTCGGTCACCTCGTTGCAGAGCGACAGGCGGTAGTCGTTGATGTCGGTGACGACGACATGGCGCGCGCCGACATGGCGGCAGACGGCGGCGGCCATGATGCCGATCGGGCCGGCACCGGTAATCAGCACGTCCTCGCCGACGAGATCGAAGGAGATTGCAGTGTGGACCGCGTTGCCGAGCGGATCGAGAATGGCGCCGATCTCGTCGTCGACCTCGGGCGGCAGGTGGATGGCGTTGAAGGCGGGGATTTTCAGATATTCGGCGAAGGCGCCCGGCACGTTGACGCCGACGCCCTTGGTTTCCGGATCGAGATGGAAATGGCCGGCCCTGGCCATCCGGCTTTTCATGCCGATCAAATGCCCCTCGCCCGAGACTCGGTCGCCGACTTTCACGGTGCGCACGTGCGTCCCGATCTCGGCCACGGTGCCTGCGAATTCGTGGCCGACGACCATCGGCACCGGGATGGTCTTTTGCGCCCATTCGTCCCATTTCCAGATATGGAGATCGGTGCCGCAGATGCCGGTCTTCGCCACCTTGATCAGGATATCGTCGGGACCGATCTCCGGGATCGGCTCGTCGCGCATGACGAGTCCTTCGGCCTTCTCCGCCTTGACGAGTGCGCGCATCGAGACGTTTCTCCAATTCCAATTCTTCTCTCCCCGCAGAGGGGGAGGGATGAAGGGGGGAATACACTTATTCGGCGGCCGCCGCCAATTTCACCGGCGCTGGCGAAAAACTTTCGCTCCGCGCCATGGCCCAGGCGTCCTGGTACAGTTTCGAGCCGCCGCCCTCAAGCAGTTCTCCGGGTTTCAGCAGGTGATACTGTTCGGCGAAACTGACCACGCGGTCGGCGGCGGCGCGGTGCAGGAAGTGGTGCGGGCCGATCTCCTTGGGATGGTCGAGTCCGGCGGCGGCCACCAGTTCAGCCAGCGCCTTCACCGTCTCGCGGTGAAAGCTCGCCACGCGCTCGGCCTTGTCGGGCACCACGATGGCGCGCTGGCGCAGCGGGTCCTGCGTGGTGACGCCGGTCGGGCACTTTCCGGTATGGCATTGCTGGGCCTGGATGCAGCCCACCGCGAACATGAAGCCCCGCGCCACGTTGCACCAGTCGGCGCCCAGCGCCATGACGCGCGCCATGTCGAAGCCCGTCGTGATCTTGCCGGAGACGCCGATCTTGATGTGTTCGCGCAAGTTTGTGCCGATCAAGGCGGAGTGGACGAAGGCCAGCCCGTCACGGAGCGGCATGCCGAGATGATCCATGAATTCGAGCGGTGCCGCCCCCGTGCCCCCCTCCTTGCCGTCGACCACGATGAAGTCCGGCAGGATGCCGGTCTGCAGGATGGCCTTGACGATGGCCAGGAATTCCCACGGATGGCCGACGCATAATTTGAAGCCGGTGGGCTTGCCGCCCGACAATTCACGCAGCCTGGCGATGAACGCCATCAGTTCGAGCGGCGTCGAGAAAGCCGCGTGGCTGGCTGGCGACAGGCAGTCCTTGCCAACTTCGACGCCGCGGATCGAGGCAATCTCTAGCGTCACCTTGGCGGCGGGCAGCACGCCGCCGTGGCCGGGCTTGGCACCCTGGCTGAGCTTGACCTCGATCATCTTAATCTGCGGATCGTTGGCGGTGGCGGCGAATTTCTCCGGCGAGAACGCGCCATTGGCGTCGCGGCAGCCGAAATAGCCCGACGCTATTTCCCAGATGACGTCGCCGCCTGCCTCGCGGTGATAGGGGCTCAATCCGCCCTCGCCCGTGTCATGGGCGAAATTGCCCATCTTCGCTCCCTTGTTCAGTGCACGGATGGCATTGGCGGAGAGCGAGCCGAAACTCATGGCCGAGATATTGAGGATCGAGGCCGAATAGGGTTGCGCGCATTGCGGGCCGCCGATGGTCAGGCGGAACAGCTCTTTCGCCGGGGGCCTGGGCGCCACCGAATGGTGCATCCATTCGTAATGCGTCAGATAGACGTCGCGCTGGGTACCGAAGGGCCGCTTGTCCAGCGCCTTCTTGGCGCGCTGGTAGACGATCGCCCGCTTGTCGCGCGTGAACGGCGCCCCGTCATGGTCGGCCTCGAAGAAATACTGCCGCATCTCCGGCCTGATCTTCTCGAAGAAGAAGCGCATGTGGGCGAGGACCGGATAATTGCGGAGAATGGCGTGCCGGGTCTGCGCCAGATCGTGGACGCCGAGCGCCAGCAGTCCGCCGAACAGCAGGAAGGGGAACAGCAGATAGGGCCAGAGGCCGGGCGCAATGGCGGTCAGCGCCAGAACCAGGACAACGCCGGCAGCGGCTCCGTACACCGCGACGTAACGCGACTCCCAATGCAAGTGCTGGATCTGCATCGTCCACTCCCCCCGTGTGGGTCCGAGCTTACACGATCCCGAGGCTTCGTCCTACCGCTGTGAAGGCGGCGATTGCCTGGTCGATATCGGCTACGGAATGGGCCGCCGACATCTGGGTGCGGATGCGGGCCTTGCCCTCGGGCACCACGGGAAAGAAGAAGCCGCTGACATAGATGCCTTCGGCATAGAGGCGGGACGCCATGTCCTGGGCCAGTTTCGCCTCCCCCAGCATCACCGGAACGATCGGATGTTCGCCGTCGAGCAGGTTGAAGCCCGCCGCCATCATTCCGGCGCGGAAGCGTTTGGCATTCTCCGCGAGCGTCTGGCGGAGATCATCGCCCGCTTCGGCCAGATCGATGGCCTTGAGCGCCGCTGCCACGATCGGCGGCGGGAGCGCGTTGGAAAAGAGATAGGGCCTGGAGCGCTGGCGCATCAAATCGACGATGGGTTTCGCCGCCGCGATGAAGCCGCCGGCCGAGCCGCCCAGCGCCTTGCCCAGCGTGCCGGTGATGATGTCGACCTTGACCCCGGCGCGGGCCGGCGTGCCGCAGCCTTGCGGGCCGATAAAACCGGTGGCGTGGCAATCGTCGACCATGACCAGCGCGTCATGGGCGTCCGCCAGTTTGCGGATGTGGGCCAACTTGGCGAAATGGCCGTCCATGGAGAACACGCCGTCGGTGACGATCACGACGCGGCGCGCGCCATCGCCCCGCGCCTGCTTCAGGAGTTTCTCCAGATTGTCCATGTCGCCATTGGCGAAGCGGTAGCGTTTCGCTTTGCTCAGGCGGATGCCGTCGATGATCGAGGCGTGGTTGAGGGCATCCGAGACGATCGCGTCCTTGTCTCCGAACAAGGGCTCGAACACCCCGCCATTGGCGTCGAAACAGGCGGCGTAAAGGATCGAATCTTCCATCTGGAGATAGGCGGCGATGCGGGCTTCGAGTGCGGCGTGCAGATCGCTGGTGCCGCAGATGAAACGCACCGAGGCCATGCCGAGGCCATGGCTGTCAAGCGCCTGCTTCGCCGCGGCGATGAGCTCGGCATGATTGGCAAGCCCCAGATAATTGTTGGCGCAGAAGTTGAGCACCTCGCGCCCGCCGGCGACCTTGATGTGCGCCCCCTGCTCCGACAGAATCGGCCGCTCGGTCTTCCACAAGGACTGGCTACGGATGGTGTCCAGTTCGGCGGACAGGTCGGAGAGAAAGGTCATGGGGTAAACATAGCACGGCGGCGATTGAAAAGAAGAGCCAGGAGGCCAGACTAGGCTGGCCTCAATTTGCGCAAGCGGATGCGCCCAGGTTCGATGACGGAGAAGTGTCCGGGCCAATCTTCGCGCGCCGAAATTAGACTTGCTATTCCCATCGCCCATCCGGGCTGCGGCGACACAGGCATCCGAAGCAGGATCACGCCAATAGGCAAGGTGATGCTCGTTGTCGCGGCCAGTTCGCCAAAGTCCTTGTCGAATGTCACGCAGACTCGTCCCTCTGCGGTGGCCCATTGCAGAACTTCCCGGTCAGAAATACCTGGCCGGAGAGTCCGCACCCAACAGACATCATGGCCCTTATCAACCAGTGTTGCGACGAGGACCGACGGTATGTTTTCATTGCACAGGAAGCGCATCACGCCGCGCTGGGAAATACGCGCTCCGAGCGCAGCACATCGCGCGCATAGGCAAGACATGCCAGGATTGCATCATGCGTAATCCCCGGATAGTTGGAGGCTACTTGATCTTCGGTCCAGCCGTCCGCAAGCAGCCCGATGACGAAATCGACGGACATCCGGGTTCCAGCGATGATTGGCTTGCCGCACAGGATTTCGGGATCGATGACAATACGTTGCGTATTCATGGTTCAATTCTGGGTCACAAGTCCACCTGCGTCAAGCGCGACCTCACCCCGGCATTCCGCATCGCCTTGCCCTGTGCTAACCCCCCACCATGACACACTCCATTCACATCATCGGCGCCGGCATGGCGGGCTCGGAGGCCGCCTGGCAGGCGGCCAATCTTGGCGCGGCCGTGGTGCTGCATGAGATGCGGCCGCATGTCGCGACCGAGGCGCACCGGACGGATGGATTCGCCGAACTGGTCTGCTCCAATTCGTTCCGCTCCGATGACGCCGACCAGAACGCGGTGGGGCTGCTGCATGAGGAGATGCGGCGCGCCGGATCGCTCATCATGGGCGTGGCGGACCGCCACAAAGTGCCGGCGGGCGGAGCACTCGCCGTCGACCGCGACGGGTTTTCGGCGGAGGTGACGGAGACGCTGGAAAACCATCCGCTAATCGCGATCGAGCGCGGCGAAGTGAGAGGACTGCCCCCTGCTGACTGGGACAATGTCATCGTCGCCACCGGGCCACTGACATCACCCGCGCTGGCCGACGCCGTCCGCTCGCTCACCGGCGAGGCCGACCTGGCTTTCTTCGATGCCATCGCACCCATCCTGCATCGCGAATCCGTCAACATGGACGTGGCGTGGTTCCAGTCGCGCTATGACAAGGTGGGGCCGGGCGGAACGGAAGCCGATTACATCAACTGCCCGATGTCGCGCGAGACTTACGAAACTTTCGTCCGTCAACTGATCGAGGGCGACAAGGGC
>JANNSP010000007.1:0-3334 GCA_031402975.1 Hyphomicrobiales bacterium | reverse complement strand
GGCGCCATGGGCCAGGTGGTCAAGGTCAAGGACGGCTATGCCCGGAACTTCCTGCTGCGCGGCGGCAAGGCCTTGCGCGCCACCGACGACAACAAGGCGAAGTTCGAACGCGACCGGTCCGGGCTGGAAGCCAAGAACGCGCTGCGCCGCAAGGGCGCCGAGACGGAAGCCAAGGGCCTCGACGGCCAGAGCTTCGTAATCATCCGGCAGGCGGGCGAATCGGGCCAGCTCTATGGTTCGGTCAGTCCCCGCGACATCGCCGAGGCAGCGTCCGCCTCGGGCATCAAGGTCGAACGCTCGCATGTGCAGCTCGACGCGCCGATCAAGACCATCGGCGTCTATACGGTGACGGTGTCGCCGCATCCGGAAGTCGAGGTCAAGGTCACGATCAACGTGGCGCGCTCGGCCGACGAGGCCGCGGCCCAGTCCAGAGGCGACGACCTGACGGGTCCCGTCTCCGACCGCGCCGAAGTCCGCGCCGCCGCCGAAGCCCTGTTCGAACAGGAAGGTGCCGCTCCGGGCGAGGAATGACAGCCGATCGAAGTTGAGGGGCCTTCCGCCAGAACTTGCGCTGGAGCCCCTCGCCTTCTAAAGCTTCGCGTATGCAAGGCCGTCAGATGACAGCTTGCCAGTTGCTCTCCCGCGCGGCGCCGGTCAGAACATCAAGCGCCCTTGAACAGGCAGGCGACGGCGAGGACGGCGTAGGCGACGGCCATGATCCACACCGCCGCGATCGGAATGGCGGAGAGCACGTTCAAAGCCGCAAGCAGTCCGAGAATGGCCACTACAAGCGATATGGTAAAGAGCAGAGTTGTCGGAGCGCTGAGTTTCATCTTGTTCCCCCTGACCGGCGGACGATTCGGCCGGAGACCAGACATAGCACAAACCTGACGCAATGATTGTCGTTGACGAGCCGGCGTGAGAAAATGCGCCCATGAGCAACCTGTTTCCCGGCACGCGCGAACATCGATTGAGCGTGAACGGTATCGAACTTTTCGCGCGGACCGGCGGTTCGGGCTCGCCGCTGCTGCTGCTGCACGGCTTTCCGCAGACGCATGCGATGTGGCACCGCGTGGCGCCCTCCCTGATGGAACGCTTCACCTGCGTGATGCCGGACCTTCGCGGCTACGGCTATTCGTCGTGCCCCGAAAATGCTGCCGGCAACCGGGCCTATTCCAAACGTGTGATGGCGGCGGACATGGCGGGGCTGATGCAACAGCTCGGCCACGAGCGCTTTTCCGTGGTGGGGCATGACCGCGGCGCCCGCGTGGCCTATCGCCTGGCGCTCGACCGGCCGGACCTGGTGACCCGCCTTGCCGTTCTCGATATCGTGCCGACGCATGCGATGTGGCACGGCTTCAGCAAGGAGCTGGCGATGAAGGTGTATCATTGGCTGTTCCTGGCGCAAGCCTATCCCCTGCCCGAAATGCTGATCGAGCCCGCGCCCGTGGGTTTTCTCGATTACACGCTGGCGAGCTGGACGAAAACCCGCGACCTCTCCGCCTTCGACCCCGAGGCGCTCGCCCAATACCGCCTGCACTACGCCACGCCCGAGCATGTGCATGCGACCTGCAACGATTACCGGGCCGGAGCGACCATCGATCTCGCCGACGACGAGGCGGATGTCGCGGCGGGACGGAAGATCGCCTGCCCCACGCTGGCGCTGTGGGGCAACCAGGGCATTCCGGCACAGAATGACGGGACGGTCGAAACCGCCGATCCGCTGGCGACCTGGCGCCGCTGGTGCAGCGATGTGACAGGGGTCGGGATCGATGCCGGGCATTTCCTGCCCGAGGAAAATCCAGCCGCTACACTCTCGCATCTCTTGCCGTTTCTTGAGCGCCACGCACGATGAGCAGCACCCCCCGCATCGGGCTTGCGCTGGGCGGCGGCAGCGCGCGGGGGCTGGCTCATATCCCGATGCTCGAAGTGTTCGACGAACTCGGGATCAAGCCGTCGATGATCGTGGGCTGCAGCATCGGCGCGCTGATCGGTGCTGGCTATGCTTCCGGCATGTCGGCGCTGGAAATCCGCGACCGCGCCGAAAAGCTTCTCGACAACCGGCTGGCGGCGGCGCGTTACGTATTCGGCGCCAAGCGCGCGAGGCTGCGCGATCTTCTGGCGCTCCGGGGGCTGGGCTCGCTGCAGATCAAGGGCGAGAAGCTGGTCGACCTGGCGCTGCCCGACGAACTGCCCAAGAACCTCGAAGACACGTTGATCCCGTTCAAGGTGGTGACCACCGACTATGACCGGATGGAGGAGCGGGTGATCGAGCGCGGCAACATGGTGAAGGCGGTAGCGGCCTCGCTCGCCGTGCCGGGCATCATCGTCGGCCCCAAATATGACGACCGCGTGCATGTCGACGGCGGCGTCACCAATCCGGTGCCGTTCAACCATCTGCGCGGCCACTGCAAGATCATCGTGGCGATCGACGTCACCGGGCGGCCCAGGGCGGCCAAGCGGGCGCATCATTCCAACATGGAATTGGCCATCGGCTCCCTCCTCATCATGTTCCATCAGGTGGCGGAGTTGCGCCGCGCCATGGCGCCGCCCGACATCTATATCGAGCCGGCGGTCGAAAATTTCCGCGGCGCCGATTTCTTCAAGACCCGCGAAATGTTCGAAGCCGCGAGGCCGGCCAAGGAAGAACTGAAACGCGCGCTGGAATTGCGGTTGAGGGCGGTGAGTTAGCGCCGCTCCTTGAAAAACTGTTGGAGCAGTTGCGCCGCGCGGGCTTCGCCGATGCCGCCGTAAACTTCCGGCGCGTGGTGGCAGGTTGTTTGTTGAAACAGCCGGGGGCCGTTTTCGACCGCTCCCATCTTTGTATCGGACGCGCCGAAATAGAGCCGCCGGATGCGCGCGAGGGAGATGGCGGCGGCGCACATGGCGCAGGGTTCGAGCGTCACATGGAGATCGCAGCCGGTGAGGCGTTCCGAGCCGAGGACGCGGGCTGCCTCGCGGATGACCAGCAGCTCGGCATGGGCGGTCGGGTCTTTGAGTTCCAGCGTGCGATTGCCGGAAGACGCGACGATCCGGCCGGCGGCATCGCTCACCACCGCACCCACCGGAACCTCGCCCCTTAGCGCGGCGGCTTCCGCCTCGGCGAAGGCGCGCGACATCGGCTCTGGCAGTTTCAACTTCATCGTGGCACATGAACCACGGATGGGGACCGGGTCAAGATGAGCGACTTCAAGGGCGAACGCATCGCCAAGGTGATGGCTCGCGCCGGCTTGTGTTCGAGGCGCGACGCCGAAGCCATGATCGCCCAGGGCCGGGTGACGGTGAACGGCGGCAAACTCCAATCGGCCGCGGTCAATGTGACGGCACAGGATCG
>JANNSP010000006.1:0-5063 GCA_031402975.1 Hyphomicrobiales bacterium | reverse complement strand
CAGGCCGTAATCGTTCCAGCTATACTGATGCGTCGCCGAATAGATGCCGATCGGGAACGCGATCACCCAGGTGAACACGATGGTGACGAACGACACCAGCACGGTCAGCCACAGCCGGTCGCCGACGATATCGCTGACCGGAAGCTGATATTCGAACGAGTATCCGAAATCGCCCTGCAACATGCCGAGGACCCAGTAGAAGTAGCGGATCACCAGCGGTTGGTCGAAGCCGTACTGGGCCCGGAGCGCCTCGATCTGCTCCATGTCGACGCCTTCGCCGGCGGCCTTGAGCTCGGCGATATAGCTTTCGAAATAATCGCCCGGCGGCAGTTCGATGATGGTGAAGACCAGCGCCGAAATGATCAGCAGCGTCGGGACCATCACGGCGAAGCGCCAAAAAATGTACCTGATCACGTGGCGCTTGCTCCATCGTACCAGAACGTATCCGGCATATAGACGCCGAAATAGCAGGTCGGATCGAAACTGTAGAGCCCGGTCTCGGGCACATTGCGCAGCCGTGACGACCGGACCACCGGCTGCAGCGTCGCATTGACGATGCCGATCGAGAACACCTCGTCGGTGTAGAGCGCCAGCATCTTCGACCAGATTTCAGTCCGGTTCTCCATCGTCGGCGACACCCGCCAGCTTTTGTACAGCCTCAGCAGTTCAGCCGCACTCGCAAGGTCGGGCGCTGCTCCCTTCTCGTCATTGGTCTGGTAATGCATCCCCCACACCGGCCATTGCAACTGGTCGTCGGCGGTGGGCGCCAGCTGGCTCGGATTCATCCCCGCGGTGGCGACGCCGTTGTCGATCCCCGACCACATCGCCATCATGATCTCGCCGCCGATGGCGCGGCTACGGAATACATCGCGCTGCGAGGTGCGGATGAACAGCCCGATGCCGATCTTCGACCAGTAGTCGGTGACGAGTTCGAGGACATCGGTTTCGAGCGTGCTTTCGCCCGCGGTCTCGACCACCATCTGCGCCACCTGTCCGTCCGGCAGCAGGCGGAATCCATCATCGTCGCGGGCCGTCAGCCCAATCTCGTCGAGCAGCGCGTTGGCCTTCGCCGGATCATGCGCGATCCACGCATTTCCGTATTCGGGTTTGTAAAGGGGACTTTCGGGCAGCACGGTATCGGCGCTGACCTTGGCCAGCCCGAAGAACACCGCCTCGTTGATTTCGTTCCGGTCGATGGCGAGCGATAGCGCCCGCCTGAACCTTGCGTCCTGGATCAGGGCCCGCCACGCGGGATCGCCGAAATTGAGATTGGGCAGCAACGCCAGCCGCGAGCCTTGCGTGCGCTTCCACAGGCTGACCTTGATCGGGTGGAGTTTCTCCGCCTCCTTGAGGAACGTATAGTCGGTGAAATCGAGCACGGTCCCTTGCAGGTCGGTCTCGCCCGCCCCCGCCTTGGCCGGGATGATCGAGGACGAACTGATATTGAGGATGAAGCGGTCGATATAGGGAAGCTGGCGGCCGGTCTCGTCGACCCGGTGAAAATAGGGATTGCGCTCGAACACGAACTGCTCGGCCGGCGGCGGCGTCGTGTTGCGCCACGGGTCGAGCGTCGGCAGCTCAGGGTTCTCCGGACGGTATTGCCGCGACATGCGGATATGCAGCGCCGTCCACTTCTTCACCTTGTTCTTCTTGATCAGTTCTTCCAGCTTTTCCTCGTCCTGGTATTTCTTGTGGAACTGCTTGAGATAGGCCGAGGGCAGCACCATGCCGAGCGCCTGGGCCTGCGCGATGCGCGGCAGGAAATCGGGATTGGGCACCTCCCAGGTGTAGCGCACCGTCAGCGGATCGACGATCTCGAACTTTGGCGGCTTGCCGTCCGACAGCAGCGAAGGTGTGACGACGCCGTTGGACAGGTCCTCATCCAGCAGCACGTCCTCGAAGCAGTAGCGGAAATCCTCAGGCGTAAGGGCCGATCCGTCCGACCACTTATGCCCGTCGCGAATCCGGAAGGTGTAGATGCGGTCCTCGATCGACTCGAAGCTCTCCAGGATATCGGCCTGGAATTCCAGCTTCTCGGTCAGCCCCACCAGCCGCGCATAACCGTTGATGGTCATCAGGCGGATATCGCGCTGCCCGCCGATCAGCATGCGGACATCGCCGCCATGGCGACCGGGGACGCGGCCCATGCCCGCGAGATTGACGACACGCGGAACCTTCGGCAGGCGCTCGGCCACCGGCGGCAGCTTGCCGTCACTGACCAGCGGCTTGAAAAATTCAGCCTCCAGGTCCTCGGCCCGCGCCGGTGCTATTGCCAAGGCCGATGCCAGAAGGCCGAGCGTCGTGCGCCGCGTTACCATGAATGGAGATCCCTGACATTGGCGGAATTGCGCGCCAGCACGATATGATCGCCGCCGAGATCGGCCGGCACCAGAACGCCCGCCTCCTCGTCGTCTCTGAATTGCGCCGGCCATGAGGATGTGTCGGAGGCGCCTCCCAGTTGCAGCGTCTTGTAGTCGAGCGGCCGGTCGAGATCGGGAAACGGCACCGCCGCCAGCAGCGCTCGCGTGTAAGGATGGGCCGGCGCGCGGAACAGCACTTCGCGCGGAGCGAGCTCGACGATGCGGCCATTGCTCATCACCGCGATCCGGTCGGCCATGTAATCGACGACCGCGAGATTGTGCGAGATGAACAGGTAAGTGAGCCCCATCTGCTCCTGCAGGTCCTTCAGCAGATTGAGAATCTGCGCCTGGACCGACACATCGAGCGCCGACACCGGTTCGTCGCAGATCAGGAGATCGGGGCCGAGCGCCAGCGCTCTCGCGATGCCGACGCGCTGGCGCTGGCCGCCCGAGAAACTGTGCGGATAGCGGCTGAGGAAGCGGGGATCGAGTCCCACCGCCAGCATCAGCGTCTTGATCGTCTCGCGCCTTGAATTCGCGTCGCCGCGGTTATGGATTTCGAGCGGCTCGCTCAGGATATTCTGCACCGTCATGCGCGGCGACAGCGACGAGAACGGGTCCTGGAACACCATCTGGATCTTGGCCCGGAGCGCCTGCAGTCCGGCACCCTCGGCTCGCAACAGGTCGATCGGTCCACGGCCATCGTCGAACACGATCGAACCGGAATCGGGCAGCAGCGCCCGCATGATGATCCGGCTGAAGGTGGTCTTGCCGCAGCCGCTTTCGCCAACGAGCCCCAGGCATTCGCCTCGCCTTATATCGAGGCTGACGCCGTCGACGGCGCGGATCGCCTTTTCCTCGCGCGCCCCGAACAGTCCCGAACTCCGGATGGTGAACGACTTGGTCAGGTTCTTGACCGACAGCAGGGGAACCGCCTCGTTCGATCCAGCGATCTTGCGTGTGCCCAGCATGGCGCCGGCGCCCGACTTGATTTCGCGCAACGCCTTGAGCCTCTCGCCGGGCTTCATGTCGAAATGCGGCACCGCCGCCATCAGGCCCTTGAGATAGGCATGTTCCGGATGCCGGAAAATGTCTTCGACCGTTCCCGACTCGACGTTTTCGCCGTGATAGATCACCACCACTTCGTCGGCGGCATTGGCGACGACCCCCAGGTCATGGGTGATCAGCAGCATCGCCATGTTGAGCTTGACCTGCAGCTCGCGCAGCAACTGCAGGATTTGCGCCTGGATGGTGACGTCAAGCGCCGTTGTCGGCTCATCCGCGATGAGCAGCGCCGGGCGGCAGATCAGCGCCATGGCGATGACGGCGCGCTGGCGCAGGCCCCCGGACAATTCAAACGGATACATGCCATAGGCGCGCTTGGCATCGGGGAAACCCACGAGGTCCAGCGTCTCCTCCGTCTGCGCGCGGACCTTCGCCTTCGACAGGTCGGAATGGATCTTGAGCGTCTCGCCGATCTGGTTGCCGATGGTGTGCAGGGGCGACAGCGCCGTCATCGGCTCCTGGAAGATCATCGCCATGCGCCGCCCGCGCAACTGGCGGTATTCCTCGCTGTCGCGGTCGAGACCGACCAGATCGACGCTCGATCCCGGTGTTGCCGGATCGGAGAACAGGATGCGGCCCTTGGTGATCCGGGCCACCGGCGGCAGGATGCCCATGATCGCCTGGGCGATGACCGACTTGCCGGAGCCCGATTCACCGACGAGTGCCGTCACCTTTCCCGGCAGGATGCGAAGGCTGGCGCTCCTCACAGCCTCGATGCTGCCGATCTGCAGGGATATCCCGATGCCGAGGTCCTCGATCCTCAACACTTCGGTTTTGATACTCATGCCCGCCCGTATGCTCCCGCCGCCTGTCGGCCAAGCTTAGGCAGATTACCGTCCCGTGGGCAACCACGCTTTCAAAACGGGCAGGGCGCGCCCTTGAGCACGTCGGCGCAGCGGGGCGAGCGCCGGAAGTCGTCGTAGTAAAGCGTCCATTCACCCTCGTGGCCAGCGCGGTAGGGACCAAACTTGAAATACTGGTTTTGGCCTAATCCCTTGTCGGCATGGCCGATATGGCCTTTGACCGTCACCACCCATTTGTCGTTGGCGAACACTTCGATATGCCCGTCGCCGCCCGGCCCCGGCTTCGTGTAGATGGCGAAATCGATCCAGCCGGAGCCCGGATCGGGTATCTTGTTGCCGCGGTCGGTAACCGTGATCTTGCCGGTGCAGGATTGGAACAGCGCGCTGTTGTCTTGTGCCCAGTCGGCGCTCGTCGCCACCAGCGCCCGCATCTGGTTGGTATCGGGCCTGAGCCACACTGGCGTCGTGCCCTCGGCACAGGTCCCGCCCTTGCCCGGACCGATGCCCGGAGCGCCCGCATGAAAATTGGTCTCGACGGTAGCGAACAGTTTCCCCTTGTTCAGCCTAAGCGCCAGGAAAGGGCTGAAATCTCCGACCGCTCCTTCATCGATCTCGCGCTTCCACTGGGCGATCAGGTAGCGGTGATCGTCGCTGGGCACCGGATCGCCGAACTTGACGGCAAAGCCATACCAGACGCCCTGGTCATAGGGCACGCGAAGCTCGGTCTTCTCCCAGATTTCGGCCCGCTCGCTGCACTCGTCCCCGGAGGTCTTGCACAACGGATTGACCGTCAGTTTCAAAGCACCCCCGCCGTTACGCGCAACGGCTGTCTGGA
>JANNSP010000005.1:0-9421 GCA_031402975.1 Hyphomicrobiales bacterium | reverse complement strand
ATTCAGTTGACCACGGTGTCAGCTACCATCATCGGCAATATCAGGGGATTTGACGGCGAACCGACGTGCCAAGTGGGTTTCCGGGCGACCGGATTTGCCCGGGTGAACTGATGGGCAATCAATCAAGGGACAGTGGCGCTTTGCGGTTGGAGAGCAGGATGAAAGCAACAATGGGATTGGCCGGACTGCTTTGCGGCCTGATGTCGATGCCGGCAATGGCCGAACAGTTTATCGGAACGCTCTATGTTTCCAGCGCAGCCGTGGCGTGCTCCGGATTTCCGAGCGCCAAGCAATGGTTCGATGTGAGTTATTTTCCGCGCAACCATACAACCAATGGCGACACCACAATTCTCACAATATCGGGAATCGGCGTCTCCGGTTTCAGGATGAGTTACCAGGCAGATGCCATCAATCTTGTTGGAACCACATTCCGCCCGGTCGAGGGCAATGTGATTTTCGGGGGGCACAATAGCTTCACATCGCAAATGAGGATCACGTCGCAGGTACCGGCCCCCACCGCAGCTACCAAGGCCATCACGCTGGCAGGCAATATCAACAACTTCAATGGTCGAACTGGCTGCAACGTCGTGTTTCAGGCAACCGTCTACGATTATCCCTGAGCGGCTATAGATCGAACGTCATCCGTAGTTTTCCGGCGGCGTCTCTCAGTTCATCATAGAGCCCATCGGGAAGCGGGATGCCGTTGGCCTCGCGTTCGCTCCGCCGCTGCCATTCCGGTCCACCGGCGGGATAGGTGCCGGGCTGTTCCCCGAAACTGTCGAGATAGGTGGATAACCTAGCGCTGAACTGTTCCACGGGGACGAACAGCGCGGGGTCGATCGCCATGACGAAATGGCCCATGTCCTTGTCGGCCAGTTCGGCTGGATCGCGGTCGATCGACAACCGCATGCCGGTGAGAACGGCGCTCAACACCTCCGCCAACCCTGCGAGGCCGGCACCCTTGTAGCCGTAATCGGCGCCGCCCACCGGTGCCAGCGCCACCGCCAGATGCGGATCGGTGACGAATGCTCCAGCCTCGTCAACCGCGACATCGCTTGGCAATTCAAGGCCTTCGGTGCGATACTTGAGAACCCGGTTCCACGGAATGGAACTCGTCGCCATGTCGAGCAGGAACGGGCGTCCGTTGGCGTTGGGTGCTGCGAATGCGATCGGATTGGTGCCGTGGATAGATTTCGTGCCGCCATGGGGGATGACGAATGCGCCCGAATTCCCCGTGACCAAACCGATGATGCCTTCTTCCGCCGCTGCCAACGCATAGGCTCCCGCCGCGCCGAAATGGGTGGAGTTGATGACACCCGCCATGCCGATCCCGCATTCGCGCGCCAGCCGGCACGCTTCCGCCATCGCCCGGTAGGTGGCGACGTGACCCATGCCGTGATCGGCATCGACGCGGGCCGTGGCTCGGCGGGGAAAGGAGACGCCGATCCGGGGCGAGCCCTTGGTCAGCCCGGTCCGCAGGCAGTCGGCATACCACGGAAGGAGCCGGACGCCGTGACTGTCGACGCCATGGATCGAGGCATGCATGAGGGCGCGGGTTGCGGCCTCGGCAGAAGGGGCATCGGCCCCCGCGGCGGTGAGGAACGCGAGGCAGAAATCCCTGAGCGCTTCGGGCGCCGCCGTCCTCGTCATGCCGGGACCTTGCCCCCCAGTTCGTCCTCGATATGCACCTGGATGATCTCGTCGAACGACGCTTCGGATTTGAATCCCAGCGCCAGCGCCCGCTTCGGATCGAACTTGCGCGGCCAGCCCGCCACGATCTTCATGACGGTTTCGTTGGGCTCGCGGCGGATGAGCCCGGCCACCCTGTCGCCGGCAATCCGGCGGAGTGCCGCGATCTGCTCGGCCACGGTGCAAGACACGCCCGGAAGCGTGATGTTGCGCCTGGTGCCCAGTGCTTCGGTGTCAAGCGCCGCAGCGTGAATGAGAAACCCGATGGCCGAGCGGGGCGAGGCATGCGAGTGGCGCACGTCTTCGCTCACCGGCAGGATCGCCTCCTTGCCCGACAGGGGTTCCCGGATGATGCCGGAAAAGAACCCCGACGCCGCGAGATTGGGCTTTCCCGGGCGGACACAGATCGTTGGCAGGCGCAGGCCCACGCCATCGAAAAACCCGCGCCTCGAATAATCCGAAAGCAGGAGTTCGCCGATAGCTTTCTGGGTTCCATAGCTGGTGAGGGGTGTGGTGAAGAACTCATCGTCGATCGCATCGGGGAAGGGTGCTCCGAACACCGCGATGGACGAGGTGAAGATGACGCGCGGGCGATAGCCGCCACCCACCTTGCGGATCGCGTCGAACAGAAAGCGCGTGCCGTCGAGATTGATACGGTAGCCCTTGTCGAAATCGGCTTCCGCCTCGCCCGAGACGATGGCGGCGAGATGAAAGATGACATCCGGCCGATCGCCCACGAGTTTTTCGGCTTCGCCCGGGATCGACAGGTCGCCGGCATGGGTATCGATCGAAAACGCCGCATGGGGGGGAGGTGGCGCTATCACCACGTCGAAACGGCTGAGTCTTTTGATCGCCCGGCCGTTCAGGCTGCCATCGCCACACAGTCGCGCAATGAGTTTCGCGCCCACCATGCCGGCGGCGCCAATGACCAGAATATGCAAGCCCTGAGTCTCCCCTTGTTGTGCTTCAGGCAATAGCGACGTGTTGGGCTAGCCGCTAGTGGTGCCCTTCCCATTCGGCGGCAAGGCGTTGAGCTTCGAGAACCTGGGCGCGTGACATCCGCCAGGTCTCGAGATTGTCGCGGCGCTTGCGGGCTTCCTTGGAACCGCGAGCCGCCGCGAGATTGAACCACATATGAGCGGGAACTTCGTCCTGCTTCACGCCCTGCCCATAGGAATACATGATGCCGAGATTGCACTGCGCCGTGGCATTGCCCTGATCGGCGGCGGCGTGCCACCACTGCACCGCCTCGATATAATCCTGGGAAACGCCGTTGCCACGATTGTACATGACGCCGAGCTGGTTCTGGGCGAAGGCGTTGCCCGACCGGGCCAGCGGCAGGAAATAACGATACGCCGTGTGGTAGTCGCGGTGGCGGTAGGCGGCGAGTGCGGCGCCATGGGCCTTGGAAGATTTGTGCGAGTGGCAGAGCGACAGCGAGGCCAAGGCCGGTTCGCTCAATGCCAGGCCGGCAACTGCCAGCGCCGCAAGCCACTTCGTAGCCGCCATCGATGTCTCCAGTCCTTCGGGCCCTGACGGCCTCCGGCACTACCTAACCATTTAGCGCGAGAGCGGCAAGTCCGGCCGGCCGGGGCCGGGCACAGATTTGATTTACCGACTGTTAACCATTCCCTGTAACGTTGTGTTTACCTGTTGAACCCGGTTTGTTTCCAGTTTGATCGCGTAGCCGGCAATCGGACAGAGTCTGATTGTTTGTCCCCATTGCGCAGGAATTAGTGGCATGACCGAATTAGTCGATTTCTTCATCGCGGGCGCGCAGAAAGGCGGAACCACCGCCCTTGCAAGCTTCCTGGGCCGGCATTCGCGGATACAGATATCGCGGGTGAAGGAGGTCCATCATTTCGACAATGAAAAATTGGACTGGGGGACGCCCAATTATGAGCGCCTCCACGCGGAATTCACCTGGACCGGAGACGCGCTCCTGCGGGGAGAAGCAACGCCCATCTATTTCTACTGGCCGCACGCGATGGCGCGCCTCAAACAGTACAATCCGCAGGCCAAACTGATCATACTGCTTCGGCATCCGGCCTTCCGGGCGCACTCGCACTGGCGGATGGAAATGGTGAGAGGTTACGACCAACTGGCATTCGAGGACGCCATTTCAGCGACTGGCCGCGAGCGGGTGCACTCATCTCCAAACGGAGTTCATCGGGTCTTCTCCTATGTCGAGCGCGGATTCTATGCCGGGCAGATCGAGCGTATCCTCCAGAATTTTCCATGGCAGCAGACACTCTTTCTCAGAACCGACCGGTTGTGGAACCGGCCCGGCCGGGCTCTGGCCGAAATCGAGCGCTTCCTCGGTGTCGGGCCGGAAGTCAGCCGCAAAGTGGGGCGCGAATACATCGTGCCGGTCTGCTGTTCTCACTATGGCGACCTGCCGGCAGCGGCACGAACGAAGCTGGATCAGATTTACGCGGCCGACATCCGGCGTTGCGCCGAACTGACCGGCATCGACCTCTCCGATTGGCTCTCTCCCGGCTATGCCGAACCAATGACGGCTCCGGACCACGATAGGGTTCGCGAACTGGCCGCGTGATGAGTGCGGAGGAGGGCGTACCGAAATCTCTCCCGATAGATATCAGGACTATGCTGGGATGTTCTGCGTAGGGGGCACGAACCTAACGCGCTGGTTTCATCCAATCCGAAAGTCAGGGGCGATGCCTATCTGAAGTTCGCGCCGATCCGTGAAATGGTCCATGAGAAGTAAGCGGAGGGGCGGGACTGGAAACCAACTCTCTGGAGCAATTGCATGCTTGATCGATAGCTCATTCAAAGCAGCGACTTGAGCAGCGCCGGTATATGCTTCATATGTCGCGCTTGCAGGTTCCTTTGTCTGCGAAGTGGAAACCAATTCGTGGAAGTCAATTGGCTCAAGGATTTTCTGGCGGTGGCCAGTACCGGAAACTTTTCGCGTGCCGCCGAGACCCGGAACGTGACGCAACCGGCCTTCAGCCGGAGGCTGAAAGCACTTGAAATGTGGATTGGAGTTCCGCTCCTCGACCGCAGTTCCTATCCCATCACCCTGACGCCAGCGGGCGCCCGGTTTCTGCCCGTGGCGGAGCGGGTCGTCCGCGACCTTCACGCCGGGCGCGACGACGTGCGGCTGGCCTCAACGGTTGGGGAAACAACATTGAAGTTTGCCATGCCGCATTCGTTGGCGGTTGGATTTTTCCCGAAGTGGTGGCAGGTGATGACCGCGGCTCAGGTCGGCATGACAGCAAAGGTCATGGCCGACAATTTTCACGATTGTGTTGAAATGCTTCTGCATGGCGCGTGCCACGCTTTGTTGTGCTATCGCAACGACGCCGTGCCAAATCCCCTGGGCAGCAGTGGCTGTCCCGGCATGGCGATTGACCGGGACCGGCTTGTCGCCGTTTCGGTTCCCGATGCGCAAGGCGCGCCGCTTCATCATTTTCACGCCAACAGCGCCATGCGGATTCCATTTCTGAACTATGCGCCCGATGCCTTTCTCGGAAAGGTGACGGCCAGTCTCTTGAACGAGGCGATACCCCGGCTCAACCTCGAACTCCGCTATGAAAGCGCCTTTGCCGAGGCGGTGCGGGCCCATGCGCTGGCGGGCGCTGGTGTCGCCTGGCTGCCGCGCAGTCTGATCGTGACCGACCTGAAAGAACGCCGTCTGGTACCCGCCGGCGCAAATCTGCCGGAAGCCGAGCTGGAAATCTGGCTCTACCGCGCCGCCCACGCTTCGTCACCAACGGTTGAAAATCTCTGGAAGGCGGCCAAAGGTCTGAGCGAGATTAAACCGCCCGATGCTGGAGTCACATAGTTTCATCCGTTCTGCGCATTGGCTTGATGCGCTCCGCAGCGGTAGGATTTTTCCATCGCTGGAGTATTGAAGTGGCAGGTGACGCGGACCTCGTGGTGGGTGTGATCGGCGGGCTGGGGCCGGAGGCCACGCATGATTTTTTTGGCAAGGTCCTGGCGCATTCCCACGCCAGGACAGATCAGGATCACATCCACCTGATCATTGCCAACAACCCCAAGACGCCCAATCGCAACGACGCCATTGCCGGGCGTGGTCCCTCTCCCGGCCCGGCTTTGGCCGCGATGGCGCGCTCCCTCGAACGGGCGGGAGCGGATTTCGTGGTGATGGCCTGCAACACCGCCCATGCCTTCGAGAGCGATATCAGGGCCGCGTTGACCAAGCCCTTTGTCAGCCTGATCGATGAAGTCGCAGCGGAAGCGCGGCGAAGTCACCCGGACGCAAAACGCGTTGGCGTTCTGGCAACGCAAGGCAGCCGGGATGCCAACATCTTCGGTCCCGCCTTCGCCAGCCGGGGTATCGAAGTTGTGCAGCTCGACGCGCCGGCACAGGCGGAGTTCATGTCGCTGCTCTACCGCATCAAGGCGGGCGATCGCGGTTCAGAGGTGCGCGCCGCCATGCGGCAACTGGGCGAACGGCTGGTTGCCATGGGTGCCGATGTCCTGGTGGCGGGCTGCACCGAAGTGCCGCTGGTGCTGCGGCCAGGCGACAATTCACGGCATCTGATCGATTCAACCGATGTGCTGGCGCAGCGCTGCGTAAGCTATGCCCGCCGTCTGAACCCACTTCCCAGTTGATCCGGAGTTTCCATGGCAACGACATATCTCAAGAAGGCGGCCAAGACAGCGGCTACGGGCGATGCAGACACCCAAAACACCGTGCGCGAGATGCTGCAAACCATCAAGGCGGGTGGAGACGCAGCGGCAACGGAGTTCGCGCGCAAGCTTGATGGCTGGGATGGCGAAATCATTGTGAGCCGCGCCACCATCGAGGCCGCGGCCAAGGCCCTTCCCGAAAGCGTCAAGGACGATATCCGTTTCGCCCGCGATCGCATCTGCGCCTTCGCCGCCCAGCAGCGCGACTCGGTGCGCGAATTCGAAATGGATCTGCTGGACGGGCTGGTGGCGGGGCAGAAGGTCATCCCCATCACAACGGCGGGCTGTTATGTGCCGGGCGGGCGCTATTCCCATGCGGCCTCCGCGCTGATGAGCGTCGGCACGGCCCGCGTCGCGGGCGTGCAGAACGTCATTGCCGCAACCCCGTCGCGGAAGGAGCGCGGCATCAATCCCGGCATTCTCTATGCCATGGACATCGCGGGCGCCGATACAATCCTCGCTTTGGGCGGGGTGCAGGCGATCGCGGCGCTTGCCTTTGGGCTGTTTGGCAACAAACCCGCCGATATCGTGGTGGGACCTGGCAACCGGTTCGTGGCGGAAGCCAAGCGCATGCTGTTTGGCCAGATCGGTATCGACGTGGTGGCCGGTCCGACCGAGACCATGGTGCTTGCCGATGACACGGCGGATGCCGCCGTGGTGGCCGCGGACCTCTTGGGGCAGGCCGAGCACGGGCCGGACTCGCCCGTTTGGCTGCTCACTTTGTCCCGCAAGATCGGCGAGGACGTGATCGCCCTGATGCCGAACCTGATTGCCGCCCTTCCCGAAACCGCCAGAAAGGCGGCGGAAGTGGCCTGGCGTGACTACGGCGAGGTCATTCTGGCCGATAGTCGCGAAGAAGCTTGCGCCGTGAGCGATCAATATGCCTCGGAACATCTGCATGTGCAGGCCGCGGACCTGAATTGGTGGCACAAATCACTGCGCAGCTACGGGTCATTGTTTCTCGGCGAAGAAACCACAGTGGCCTTTGGCGACAAGTGTTCAGGCCCCAACCACATCCTGCCCACCAAGGGCGGCGGGCGCTATAGCGGCGGTCTGAGTGCCGCGAAATTCCTCAAGGTGCTCACCTATCAGCGCATGACACGCGAGGCAGCGCGCGTCGTGGCGCCGGTTGCGGCGCGCATCTCCAGGCTGGAAGGCATGGAAGCCCATGCCCGCACCGCGGATATCCGGCTGGACAAATATTTCCCGGCGGAGAAGTTCGAGCTGGGCGCGCTATGACCGCGAACGATCCGCGGCTTGATCTCGATTTGAGCCTGTCTCCCGAAATTCCCGAGGCAGGTATCCGGCGCGCCAACGAGATCATGCAGACGGGCAAGCTGCACCGCTACGGCGAAGACCGCTCCGGCGTTCCCGAAGCAACGGCACTGGAGCAGGATTTCGCCGCCTATGTGGGCGCGACGTATTGCGCCGCCTTGAACTCCTGCGGGGCCGCCATGTTCGTGGCGCTCAAATGCGCGGGTGTTGAGCATGGCGACAAAGTGTTGATGAACGCCTTCACCCTGGCGCCCGTTCCGGGAGCCGTGGCGCATGCGGGCGCGCAACCGGTGTTTGTCGAGATCGACGACAGCTACAAGATCGACCTTGCCGATCTCGACCGGAAAGCGGCCGACGGCGGCGCCAGGGTCCTGCTGCTCTCCCATATGCGGGGCCACATCTGCGACATGGACGAGCTGATGGCGATCTGCGCCCGCCATGGCCTGACCGTGATCGAGGATTGCGCCCACACCATGGGAGCGAAATGGGGCGACAGGTTTACCGGCACCTTCGGCGCCATCGGCTGTTTCAGCCTGCAATCCTACAAGCACGCCAATGCTGGGGAAGGGGGCCTCCTGGTCACCGGCGATCCCGACATCGCGGCCAAGGCCATCCTCTATTCCGGAAGCTACATGCTCTATGCGCAACACAAGGCGCGGCCCGAGCTGTCCTACTTCGAAAAGCACCGCGGCCGCATTCCGAACTTCAGCCTGCGCATGTCGAATCTGGCGGCCGCCATCGGCCGCTCGCAGATCCCCTTGCTGGCGGAACGGGCGGCGCAGTGGAATGCCCGCTATCGCCGATTGGCCGATGGCCTCGGCACCATCCAGAACATTCGCATTCCCGCCAGAGCGCCGCGCGAACACTACGTGATGAGTTCGATCCAGTTTTCGGTGAAGGGTCTCACGGCGGCGGAAATGGAGACGTTTCTCGCCGCCTGCGCCGGGCGTGGGGTTTTCGTCAAGTGGTTCGGGCGCGGGGAGCCGGTTGGTTTCACCAGCGTTCACGAGCACTGGGAGTATGTGGAACAGCGCCAAAACCTGCCGCAATCGGCCCGCGTCCTCAGTGAAGTCTGCGACATGCGCATTCCATTGGCACTGCCGCTGGAAAGTTGCGACACGATTGTCCAGGTCGTTCGCCACTGCCTGGAGCAAGCCCGCGGCGGCGCATGACATTATGCCTGGGCGGCATGATCTGGTTCGTTCTTGGCATTGGCCAGCAGGACGGCCGGCTTTTAGGTTCGACACAAGGACAATGCTTCAGGGAGCCGTCTGCCGATGCATCTCGCCAGATTTCCACGGGTTCGTCTTGGCCACATGCACACGCCGCTCGAGGCGATGCCGAATCTGTCCAAGCTTCTTGGCGGACCCAATATCTATATCAAGCGCGACGACTGCACCGGCCTCGCATCGGGCGGCAACAAGACCCGCAAACTTGAGTTCCTGATGGCCGACGCCATTGCCAAGGGCGCCGACACGGTCATCACCCAGGGGGCGGTGCAATCCAACCATGCCCGGCAAACCGCCGCCGCCGCCGCCAAACTCGGCATGAAATGCGAAATCCTTCTGGAAAACCGCACCGGCAGCAATAGCCCCGACTATTGCGGCTCGGGCAACGTGCTGCTCGATCATATTCTCGGCGCGCCGACGCGCAACTACCCCGGTGGCACGGACATGAACGCCGCCATGGAAACAGTGGCGGATGAAATTCGCGCCAAAGGCGGCAAGCCCTACATCATCGTCGGCGGCGGCTCCAATGCCATCGGTGCCTTGGGCTA
>JANNSP010000004.1:0-3672 GCA_031402975.1 Hyphomicrobiales bacterium | reverse complement strand
CGGCATAGACATCGACCAGGTTCCACAAAGGATGTTCCGTGAACAGGTTTCCGCCGCATTTGGCGCACCATTTCCGTAGGCTGCGTTCGGTCTTGTGATAGACCCCGATGCTTCCGGCGCCCTTGGTGATTTCAATCGCGTCCGGCGGCCACAGCGTGAAGGCATTGACCGGTCCAGCCGACCACTCCCGGCACGAGGTGCAATGGCAATAGCCCATGGCGACGGGCTCTCCCGTCGCCGTGAACTCAACGGCGCCGCAGAAACACGTTCCTTGATGCGTCACTGGCATGCCTGCGTCCAGCTACACCCGGATGCGGTACACAGTCTTTGCCAGTTGCACGAAGTCTGCGCCGGCTGGGCGCGCCGGAGCGCTTCGATCTCCAGGATCAGGTCGGAATTGCCCGCTGCCAGACCCTTCGCTTCGTCGAGGATCGTGACGACCCCCGGAGCCTCGGCCCTCGACATCATGCGCGCTCCCTGCAGCAGCTTCTGCGCGTCCCTGGCGCCGCGACCCGCCGCGATCATCGCCTGGGCCTGCTGCATCTGCGCCCGCTGCGCCGTGGTAAGGGGCTTGGGCGCCTGCGCCAATGCCGGTCCCATCAACCCCGCCAGGATAGCCAGCGCCAGAAACCGTCTCACAGCACATCTCCCAGAATGGCGGCCCGGCCCACGCGCTTCAACTCGGCTTCCGCCCGTGCCACCATGGCGAGGCCGCGCGCCGCCCTGGCGTTCCCCGCCTGCTTCGCCAGTTTGAAACTTTTCGCGGCCTCGGCGAAATGTCCGATGCGGAACAGGGCCCAGCCGTAATTGTTGAGGAGCTTGGCCACGAGTTTCCGGTCGCTCTCCGGGGTCTCCATCAGCTTCCGGGCAGCACCCCGCATGACGATCGCGGCGGACGTGAAATCCTGCTCGGCGATGAGCGCCAGACCGCGGTTGTTGGCGCTCCAGCCGTCATCGGCCGCAGGCGGCCGCATCGCCGGAAACGCGTTCTGATTGACTGAAAAGGCCCAGCCCGAAATGGGATCGCGCGCGATCACCGCCTGGTTGAGCCCATCGGGAAGCCGCACACTGTTGTGCTTGAGGTAGTTCGTCACCTTCTGCTGGCGGCCGGGCCGCAGCATGGCCTTTTGCACCTGTGCCTCCTTGGCGCGGAGGATCGTCCATTCGAGCTGCTTCCTGAAACTCGGGTCGTCGGGAAGATTGGCATGCACCATCTGGCTCATATGGGCCTGCAGCGGATCGACGACGCCCACCGCGCCTGCCACGTCTTCCAGCACCGTGCCGTCGCCATAGCCCGCCGCCCGCTCCTCGATCACCACATCGTCGGGCTCGTGCGTTCCTTTGACATTCTTGGCATTGCGAAAGCGCGCCAGGATGATCGCGTCGATGGTGTTGGGCGAGGTGTTGCGGCCATAGAAGAACACCGCACTGCCGCCTTGCGCGCCATAGCTGTTGTCGAGCAACCCGCACAGCATGCCCTCGGCCCGCTTGAGTTGCCGCGGCAGGAAGGAGTCGTAGAAATTCTCGCCGCCGGGAAGGACCGGCACCTGCTTCGGCATCTTGAGATCGCGCCAGCGCCTGCGGTCGAACACGTCGATGGGCTTGGGCTTCGAATCGACCCGCATATAGACATATTGCGGCAGGCTCTTGCCATGCTTGCTCGACAGCCGGCAGCGCTCCGATTGCGAGATCGGGAGGAGTTCATAGACGCTCTCGAACGAGGCGCCGTACTTGTTGAGGCCCGAAGCCAGCAGCTTGCCGAACCATTCGCTGCTGTTGCCAAGAGTGTAATCGTCGATCAGCGACTCGACGAATTTGGTGGCGCCCACATGCGGCGTGCCGAGGAAGAATAGCCGTTCGAGATCGGCCTTCTCGGCCAGTTTGAACGTGCCGCAGTCGGCCTTCTGGTTCCAGTAGCTGGCGAGCCAGTATTTGAGCACGATACCGCCCATCGAATGGGCCGCCACGATGATCGAGGTGCGCCCGCCCGATGCCTTGGAATTCTGCTCGGCGATGACGCAGAACAGCTCGTTCAGGCTCTTGGCGGTCTGCATATTGGATTGCCGCCAGTCATAGGGAAACACGAAGACCTCGGTCGTGGCGTCGGTGAAGCTGTCGCGCAGATCGGTGATGGCGTTGCCATAGACGTTGAAGCCGAATTTCTTGACGATCGCATCGACCTCGATCTTGTCGAACACGGTGGCCGACGCGGGCTTCGCCGGATCATAGGAAAGCTCGGGATCGAAGCTGAACAGGTTGCCCCACACCGTCTTGCCCTCGACTGCGAGCTTCGAGCCGAGGATGCCGGGGATGAACACGATGGCGATGTGGTCTTCGGGGTTGACCAGCTGGCGCAGTTCCGCCACCTCGCGGGCGCTCATCACGGCGGGATCGTCCGCCCGCGCACCTTGCGCCAATCCGAAAACCAGGAGGAGGAGAACGAGAAGCCGATATGTCATGGGGATGATGCTACGCTGTCCGGCACCCACACTCAATTGCCCTAGCGGCGGAAATGTGTCCGCATTATCTGATTTTCGTGATTTCGACTCCGACGCTCCGGGCGTTGGAAATGATGTCCGGCTTCTCGACTCTGACCACCGCTTCGACCACGCGGGCGTCGGCGAGGCACGATTGGGCGATCCTCTCCGCCAGCGTCTCGACCAGGTTGACATGACCCTCGCCCACGATGGCCTCGATCGCCTTCACCACTTCCTCATAACTGACGACACTCTCGATCCGGTCGTCCGCCGGCCCCTCCTCCATCACGAGATCGACATTGATGACAATCCGCTGCGGCGCCCGCTTTTCCTCGTCATAGATGCCGATCGAGCCTGAGACCTCCAGGTCGCGGATGAACACCCGCCTGGTCATTTCGGCATCAGGATCACATAATGCTTGCGCACCTTCTCGACCGTCTCCCAGGTGCCCTTGAAGCCCGCGGGGATAATGAAGGCGTCGCCCGCCTTCACCGTCCAGCGCTTGCCTTGGTCGTTGGTCAGCACCGCCTTGCCCGAGATGAAGTGGCAGAATTCCCATTCGCTGTAGTCGCATTTGACCTTGCCGATCGTCGATTCCCAGATGCCGCAATAAAGCCGCCCGTCCTCGCCGGTGAAGCGGTTCCAGGTCTTGGTCTTGTATTTGCCCTTGACCAGTCTGGCGGGATCGGGGTCCGCCGCTTCGGCGGTGCCCGAAGCCTTCACCCGGATGATATCGGCCATCGCTCTCTCCTCATTTCCATTGATAAATCATCGGCCAGTCGAGCGGGTCGTTTTCGTCGATCTCATCGGCACAATCCTTGTAGCGGTATTCGAGCAGGCGGAAATCATAGCCGGTCCATTGAAAGCGCCCCGCCGCGCCGCAATCGCCGATCCCCCTGGCCTTGGCGAAGGTCCGCAACTCGAGCGCCGTTTCGTCGAAGGAGTCGAGTACGATCTCGTGCTGGGCATACCAGCCGAGGTCTTTCTCGAAAGCCGCGAAGGCCAGCGCCTTGAAACCGTAGGCACCGCGCAGGAACATGAGGCTGCTGCCCTGATAGGCGCCCCGCGTGCATGAGAAAAGAAATAAAGAACAAAGGAGGAATAAATACCGCATTGGTTTAATTTTAACAAGCTAAAGTTAAACTCCTATTCCCAAACTGACGTCTTTTTATTATATTGTAGTAAGAAATTAAAA
>JANNSP010000003.1:0-9713 GCA_031402975.1 Hyphomicrobiales bacterium | reverse complement strand
GCCCCTTCCTCTCCCGCTTCGCGGTAGAGGGGAAGGATCCCGCTTTGCGGTTGAGGGGAAGTTACGGCGCCAGCCGCAGGATTTTTCCGTTGTCTTCGTCGGTGATGACGTAGATCGCGCCGTCGGGGGCTTGGGCTACGTCGCGGATGCGGTAGCCGAGATTGGTGAGGAGGCGCTCCTCGCTGACGTAATTGTTGCCTTCGAGTTCGACGCGCACCAGCGTGGTGGTGGCCAGGCCTCCGGCGAAGAGGTCGCCTTGCCATTGGGGGAAAGCGTCGCCTGAATAGAAGATCATGCCGGAGGGGGCGATGACCGGTGTCCATTGATGGATGGGTTGCTGCATCCCCTGCTGTTGGCTTTTGCCTGAGCCCACCGGGGAGCCATCGTAGTTCACGCCGTAGGAAATGACCGGCCAGCCGTAATTCTTTCCCGGCTCGACGATGTTGATCTCATCGCCGCCTTTGGGGCCGTGCTCGATTTCCCACAAGGTTCCGGTTTCGGGATTGATCGCCGCTGCCTGCACGTTGCGGTGGCCGAGGGACCAGATTTCGGGCAGCGCCCCTTCGGTGTTGACGAAGGGATTGTCGGGAGGCACCGAGCCATCCTCGTTGAGGCGGACGATCTTGCCCAGATGCGAATTGAGCTCCTGCGCCTGGGTGCGGTAGCGCTCCTCGAAACGATCTCCCATGGTGATGAAGACATGGCCTTGGCCGTCGAAGACGATGCGCGAGCCGTAATGCGCCGTGTTGTCGATCTTGGGCTGCTGCGAGAAGATGGTTTTGACATCGCTGAGCGAGGTTCCGTCCGGGCTCAGAACGCCGCGCGCCGCGGCGGTGGAGTTTCCGCCCTCGCCCGGCTCGGTGAAGCTGAAATAAACCAGCCGGTTCTGGGCGAATTCCGGATGGAGCGTCACATCGAGAAGGCCGCCTTGCCTTCCCGCCAGGATTTCGGGCAGACCGGTGATCGGGTCTCCCAATTTGCCGTCCACCGAGACCAGCCGCATTTGGCCCGAGCGTTCCGTGACCAGCATCGCGCCATCGGGCAGGAAGGCCAGCGCCCAGGGGTGGGAAAGGCCCTCGGCAATGGTTTGAACCGTGAACCCGGCCTGTTGGCTTTTCATCGTGTCCTGCGCTCCCAGCGCCGTCGCCGATAGGATCAAAGCCGTTGCTGCCGCGAGAATTTTCATGGTGCACCTCCAGAGAGGAACTCCGCCAGCCGCATCGGGTTCCGGCAGATCATTCGAGCGACACCAGATATTCGGCGATGGCCGCGATGTCGGCTTCAGGAAGCCTGGCGATGTTCATCTGCACCTGGCCCATGCCGCCGGCGGCGATGTTCTCATAGCCGAAGGTTTCGCCATTTTGCAAAGCCAGGACGAGATCTTTCCGGTCCTTGTAGCGGCGGCGCTCGATGAGCTGGCGAAGCGAGGGAACCTTGCCAGCCCCTTCGGGATGCGGCCCGCCGGCGAAGGGTTTGGACATGTCGCGCGCCATCAGAAGGGTGCGCGGCGTGTGGCATTCGGCGCAGTGGCCGGGGGCGTTGACCAGGTAGGACCCGCGATTCCAGCTTTCGGGGCGGGTGGCGTCCGGCTGCCACGGTGTCGTGTCGAGACCGATCCATTTCCACAGACCCAGGCCACGGCGAAGGATGACGTCGAGCGGCAGGCCGGAACCGGTCTTCGGCGCCTTGACCGGGGTCAGGCTGGCCAGATAGGCCCTGATGTCGAGCACGTCCTCCGTCCGCATCTGGGCGTAGGAGGTGTAGGGGAAGGCCGGAATGTAGTGCCGGCCATCGGGCGAGATGCCGCGCTGCACGGCGTTGACGAATTGCAGATCGGTCCATTGGCCAAGCCCGGTTTCCAGGTCCGGCGTGAGGTTCGGCGGATAGAGCGTGCCGATGGGCGTCTTGAGGGGGTAGCCGCCGGCGGGCAGGTTCTGGTCCACATCCTTATGTTGCGGTCCGGGCTTGTGGCAGGAACGGCAGCCGCCGGCATTGTAGAGGCGCTCGCCATTGGCGAGATCGGCGGTGTGTTGGGGCAGGGCCTCGGCGGCGATAGGCCGGGGCGCGCTCAACAACCAGAAGGCCACAACTCCCAGCGCCGCGAGCAGCGCTAGGAGACCGAGACCGCGCCTCGAAAAGATCCTCAGGGCCGATCAGTCCTTGGGGCGGCGGAACTTGTCGTGGCAACCCTTGCAGGAATTGCCAACGTCGGCGAAGGCCGTCTTGAAACTTGCTTCATCAGTCGAGGCGGCGAGTTTGTCCAGGCCTGCGGTCAAAGCCGCGAAGGCGGCCTTGAAGCCCTCCGGATCGCTCCAGATTTCGGCTTTGGCATAGGTTTCGACGGTGCCCTTGGCGCTGTCGGCAGCCCAGGGATCGGAGGGTTTGGCGGTTTCCCAGGCGGCGTGGAAAGCGTCGACGCTGGCCTTGATGGTGGCTGGATCGTAGGCGGCCTCGCCCTTCATGATCGCCACCATGGGACCCATGGCCTTGCCCTGGGACTTCATCAGTTCCTGGCGGGCCTTGATCGATTCGTCCGGACCGGCAACGGCCAGTGGCGCGCCAAGGCTCAAAAGCAACGCGCCAGCGGTGGCCATCGCAAACATTCTTCCGGCTTTCATCCTGTGCTCCTCATCTGATCACGAAGGTCAACCTACGATAACGTCTCGGGGTTCCGGTCATCACAATTGTGTGTGACGCGCGTGTAGGCGCGGCATCAATCCTTTCTTCACTTTGACTTGAAGAAACCCGGTTGCCGCCCCAACCGCGCCACCAAAAGCGATGAATTTCCAATGAACAAGGCTTTCCGCAGGGGTTCAGGCGAAAGCGCTTAGTGGTTCCTTAGCGTGGGCCGCCTAGGGTTCACGATGGGAACAAGGGGTGAGTTGAGATGACCGACCAGAAAACCGAAACACGGAGCGGCGAGCGCCAGCGACAACGGCGGCTCAGCCCCGAACTCAACGAATTCCTGCATATGCTCGAAGCCCTCGAAGACCAGCTCAGCTCGGCTCAGCCAACTCAGATTCGCTCCCGCGCCGCCTGACGTCCCGGTCCTTCCAACGCCGCCTTCACGGCCGCGAACAATTCCTGCCGGTTGGCGGGTTTCGGCAGAGCGATGTCGAAGGTGTCGCTCCACTCCGCCTGGCGCATGGCGTCGGCGAGAAAAGCGGAAAGCGCCATCAAGGGCGTGCGGGCAGCAGAACCGCCTAGCCTCCGGATCGAGCGCGCCGCCGTAATTCCGTCCATCACCGGCATTTCGATATCGAGAACGATGAGGTCGAAGGGCTGCGTCACCGCGCAGTGGAGCGCCTCCTCGCCATGGATTACCGGTTCGACCAGGCATCCCATGGCTTTGAGCATGGCGGTGGTCAGGATGCGCACCGGGCCGCAATCCTCGGCGAAGAGCAGCCGCGGGCGGCAGCCGTCCGGCAGCTTGAGGCTGAATGTCCTGCTTTCAGTTCCGGCGATCAGCATCGAGGCCTGGTCCACTTGTTCCTGGCCCCGAAGTTAAGGGCCTGAGGGTTTGCGAATGGTTGCGTTTCCTCGCATTTGAACAGGATGGCTAACGGGTGATTAAGGTTACTTCGTCCCAAACATGCGGTCGCCGGCATCGCCCAGCCCCGGCACGATATAGGCGTGCTCGTTCAGATGGCTGTCGATCGCCGCTGTATAGACAGGGACGTCGGGGTGGGCGGCATGGAAGCGGCGGATGCCTTCCGGCGCGGAGAGTAGGCAAACGAGGCGGATTTCTCTCGCGCCCTTCTCTTTCAGCCGCGCGATGGCCGCCGAGACGGAATTGCCGGTGGCGAGCATCGGATCGACCACGATCACCCGGCGTTCGGCGATGTCGTCGGGAACCTTCATGTAATATTCGACCGGCTGCAGGGTGACGGGATCGCGGTAAATGCCGATATGGCCGACGCGGGCCGAGGGCATGAGATCGAGCATGCCTTCGAGGAGGCCGTTGCCGGCCCTGAGGATCGACACGATTACCAGTTTCTTGCCCTTGAGGATGGGCGCGTCCATGCGGGCCAGCGGGGTCTCGATGGTCTGCGTCGTCATCGGCAGGTCGCGGGCCACTTCATAGGCGAGCAGCAGGCTGATCTCGCGCAGCAACTGGCGGAACACGGCGGAGGGCGTGTTCTTGTCGCGCATCAGCGTCAACTTGTGGAGGATCAGGGGATGGTCTACCACCGTCAGGTTCTTGGGCAGGTCAAGATGCGGCATGTCAGGCTCCCCGGCAGATCCTGTTCTCCTTTCGGCGTTCCCCCTGTCAAACTCAAGACCGGCGATCAGGTTCGTCCACTGTCTTGACGAAACGGGGCTTGCAATCTTGGCGCGATGACTTATATTCTGTAACTGTTGACATTACAGATCAGGAGCGGCGATGACCACGACCGGCCGGCCCATAGCAGCGCAGACCTCCATCGGCCATGTCCATCTGAAAGTGTCCAATATCGAGCGCTCGCTGGCGTTCTATTGCGGCGTGCTGGGGTTCGAGCTGCAGCAGCGCTTTGGCGCGCAGGCGGCGTTCATTTCGGCCGGCGGCTATCACCATCACATCGGTCTCAACACCTGGGAGAGCGAGGGCGGATCGCCGCCGCCGCCCGGCACCACCGGGCTGTTCCATGTTGCCATTCTTTATCCGGCGCGCGCCGACCTGGCGGATGCGCTCAAGCGCCTCGGGGCCAATAGCATCGCCCTTGACGGCGCTTCGGATCACGGCGTGTCGGAAGCGCTGTATCTTCGCGATCCCGACCATAACGGCATCGAGCTGTACTGGGACAGGCCGAAGGCCGAATGGCCGAAAAATGCCGACGGCAGTCTCGCCATGGTGACGCGGCGGCTCGATCTCGAGAGTTTGGCGCGAGAGGCTGCTTAACCGACGGCTTTTAGCGCCGCCGGGAGTTCCTCCGCGAAGATGTCGAGATCTTCCTTGGTGCCCGCGGTGATGCGGATGCAGCGGTTGAGGGGGGCGACGCCCGGCATCCTCACGAACACGCCGCGCGACACGAGATTGTCGAGGACGCGCCTGGCATAGGCGCCGTCGCGGCCACAATCGATGGTGACGAAGTTGGTGGCCGATTCGAGCGGCGCCAATCCGTTGTTGCGGGCGATCTCCGCAATCCGGGCGCGAGCCGAGGCCACGGCGGCGAACACATATTTCAGATGCCGCGTGTCGCCCAGCGCCGCGATGGCCGCCTGCTGGCCAAGCCGCGTGACGCCGAAGTGGTTGCGGATCTTTTCGAAGGCGCGGATCAGATCGGCATGGCCCAAGGCATAGCCGACCCGCATTCCCGCCATGCCGTAAGCTTTGGAGAAGGTGCGGAAGCGCAGCACCTGGGGGTTCTCGACATCGAGCGGCGGCAGGGTTCCGGGGGGTGCGAATTCGCCATAGGCCTCGTCCAGCATGAGGAAACTGCCGGCGGGCAGAGTTTCGATCATCGCCTGAACCTCGGCTGCATTCCACCAGGTGCCCATCGGATTGTCGGGGTTGGAGAGATAGATGAGCCGCGCGTTTTCCTTTTGCGCCAGGTCGAGCAGCGACTGCGGATCCTCGCGGTCCTCGACATAGGGCGTGGTCACCAGCCTTCCGCCGAACCCATGGACATGGAAATTGAAGGTGGGATAGGCGCCGAGCGAGGTGGCGACGGTCACGCCGGGTTCGACGAACAGCCGCGCCGCCAGACCTAACAGTCCGTCGATGCCTTCGCCCACCACGATGTTCTCAGGTGCCACGCCATGGAAGGTGGCGAGCGCGTGTTTGAGGTCGTGCAGTTCGGGATCGCAATAGCGCCATACCTCGCCCGCCTGATCGCGCATGACCGCGATGGCGAGGGGCGAGGGCCCGAAGACATTCTCGTTGGCGCCGAGCCGCGCGCGGAACCTGGCGCGAGCGCGGCGCTCCAGCGTCTCGGGCCCGACGAAGGGCACGGAGGATGGGAGAGTTTCGACGAGCGGGGTGAAGGGCAAGGGCATGGAGTCTCGGACCGTACACTTCAGCGATGGCGGCCCCGGCAGGATTCGAACCTGCGACCCCCGGTTTAGGAAACCGGTGCTCTATCCAGCTGAGCTACGGGACCCGCGAGGAGTGCTTATAATGGGATGCAGCTGAAAATGAAAAGACCCGGGTTTTGGCCCGGGTCCCTTGTTCGTTAGTGGAGGGCGATTACGCGGCTTCTTCGGCCGGGACTTCCTCTTCGGTCTTTTCGCCGGGAACCGGGGTGCGCCTGGCGTTCCTCACCAGATAGTCCTCGAGTTCCTTGATGCCCTGGTCGTCGTCGATCTTCTTGACGGCGGCGATCTCGCGGGCCATGCGCTCGAGCGCCTGCTCGAACAACTGGCGCTCGGAATAGGACTGCTCGGGCTGGCGCTCGGAGCGGTACAGGTCGCGCACCACCTCGGCCACCGCGATCAGGTCGCCGGAATTGATCTTGGCATCGTATTCCTGGGCCCGCCTCGACCACATGGTGCGCTTGATCCGGGCACGGCCCTTGAGGACGCGCAGCGCCTGCTCGATCAGCGCCTTGTCGGCGAGACGGCGCATGCCCTTCTGCTCGGCGCGGCCCGTCGGCACCTTGAGGCGGAGCTTCTCCTTCTCGAAATCGACGATATAGAGTTCGAGCCTGGCGCCGGCGATCTCCTGCTCCTCGATATTGGTGATGCGGCCGACGCCATGGGCCGGATAGACCACCAGTTCGCCGATCTTGAACGACAGCTTCTTGGCGGACGGCGTGGCGACGACCGGACCCGACATGACCGGCCGCGATGCCGGAATGAAGGTCTGGGCGGGAGGAGTGCGAAGCGGGGCCGCTGGAGTGGCGGGGCGCTGGGCGGCGGGAGCCACGGGCTTCATCAGTTCGGCCGGTTTCGCCGCGGCCTTGACCGGCTTCCGCGCTACTTTCGCCTGAGGTTTCGCCACCGGCGCCGGCTTCGGGGCCACCTTGGCCTTGGCCACCGGCTTTACCACCTTCTTCGGGGCAGGCTTGCTTTTGGCCTTGGCCACCGGCTTTTTCGTCACCAGCTTTTTCTTGGGCTTTGTCATCTTTTTGTCCTTCACCTTACCACCTAACACCCGAACCCCGGTTGCAATGAACATCTCCTCGCGGATCCTGCGATCCACGCCCCCCGTTCATCTTTGACGATTCCGCCGCGGTTTGCGACTCACCGGAAGGGCGCCCTCAGGCCCCGTTCGCGTGGGTGAATCCCGGCATCAGGCGAAAAAAATCCGAGCTTTGCGGCCCGGCTGTGTCATCCAAACTCGTTCGGTTTGCTCATTGATGCCAATATAACACAAGTTTACCCCGATTTAAAGGGTAACCTCCGTGTACGGTCCATGCTTAGACCGCATACGGACGAATCCGGCGGCGAGGGTTAACAAAGATTCACCGTAAATGAAGAGGGCCCTCTTCTCCCCCTTCGCGAAGGCGCGACGGGGCCCCTTCTTCTCCCGCTGGCGCGGGCGAAGACGCGTTAGTCGCCTTCGCCGGGATTGGGAGAGAAATACTTTTCCAGCTTGTCAGCGATGCCCTCGAACTCCTTGGCGTCCGCGGGGGCGTCGCGCTTGACCGTGATATTGGGCCATTTTGACGCATATTCGGTATTGAGCTTCAGCCAGGTTTCAAGTCCGGGCTCGGTGTCGGGCTTGATTGCGTCGACCGGGCATTCCGGTTCGCACACGCCGCAGTCGATGCATTCGTCGGGATGGATGACCAGCATGTTCTCGCCCTCGTAGAAGCAGTCCACGGGGCAGACCTCGACGCAGTCCATGTATTTGCATTTGATGCAGTTATCGTTGACGATGTAAGTCATGACAGTCCAAGCGTTCTTTATTACGAACAGTCTCTAGCAAGTTCCGGCGCGGGCCGCATCCTCTTTTTGCGCCGCTCCGCCATCTCCTTCCGGCATGGCGAGCTCACTGTAAAGAGGCTTCGCCGCCTTGGCCGGTCCCCGCCGGGACGCCGTGGCCTCGACCTTGAGGACGCGGACGCGGCCGGGCAGCGCCACAGTCACAACGTCGCCCGGAGCGACCCTGTGGTCGGGTTTCGTCACCTTGGCGCGGTTGAGGCGCACATGTCCCGCGCTGACGATCTCGGCGGCCAGCGTTCTCGTCCTGACCATGCGGGCGATCCACAACCACCGATCGAGCCGCTGCCGGTTCAAGTCTTGTTGCCCGCCATTCTGGCCTTGAGGGCGCTCAAGACGGCAAAGGGTGAATCGGGGTCCATGGGCTTTTCCGGCCGCGCCTGACGTTCCTCGCGCGGCGGCCGCTCGTCGCGCTTGGGCCGCTCCTCGCGCGGTGGCCGATCGCCGCGCGGCGGACGGTCGTTGCGGCGCGGCTGGTTGTCGCGGCGGGGACGCCGCTCCGGCCTTGGGGTTTCCGCCTCCAGCGGTTTCGGAGTCTCGGCTTCGGGCTGGGCCGCAACCGGCGGGGGTTTGCGGAATTCCTTCTTCCGTTCCGGCTTGTGGCGGAAGGGGCCGGTGTCCTTGGGCCACCAGACCTCGATTTCGACTTCCTGCATGTCGGGCGGAGACGGGGGAGTTTCCGCCATGGGAGCGGCCTCGCCGGCTGATTCGGCAATCTCTGCCGGAGGCGTCTCGGCAGGTATTTCGACGGCCAGTTGTTCGATGACCGCAGGCGGTTCCTCGATTGCAGTTTCAGCCGGGGTTTCGGCTAGCACTTCAGCAGGTGCCGGTTCAGGCGCAGGCGGAGCCGGGGGAGCAGGCACCTTCACCATCTTTTTCTGCATGCGGAAATCGAGGCTTCTGAGAATGCCCTGGAACTCCTCGCCGGAACAGCCGACCAGCGACATCATGTCGGAGACGATGGTGAAGCCGCCACCTTCGGCCGACCCCGCCGGACGGGGTTGCTCGGGAAAACGGGCGCGCCAGAACACCCGCTCGCGGATGACATCGGCCAGGCGCTCCAGCATGTCGATCCTGACCACGCGGGGGCCGCAGATGCGATAGCCGCAGACGCCATAGAAGCCGCGGGGCGTCGTGCGGTCGAAGGGGGCCGAGGTCAGGCCCTGCCCCGGCGGCTGCGGCAGATTGGCCGGATCGAACTTGCCCTCTTTCTGCAACTGCAGCGCCCAGAGCAGGAGGCGAAGCTCGGTCGCGGCCGGTTTGAGGAGGGCTGGCACGAACAGATGGAAGGCGCCGAAGCGCACTCCGAAAGCCCGAAGCTTGCCGCGGTCGTCCTGGCTGAGCGAGCGGGCTTCCTCGATCACCTGGTCGCGCGGCAGCACGCCCAAGGTCTCGACCAGCCGGAAGGCAAGGCCGCGGACGGTGCCTTCGAGGCCTTCGCCTTCTTCCAGCTTGATCAGCGGTTCAAGCGTCGCTGCGATGTAGCGGTCGATGAATTTCTGCAGCCGCGCCTGGACCTCGTCCCGCTCGGCACTTCCGAGTTGGTCGCCGGCAATGACCACGGCGCGCGGCTTGAGCATCGCGGCACCGAACTCCAGCCGCCCGATCGCCGCATGGTTCCAGATGATCTGGCCGTCGCGGGTGAGCTTGAGATCGGGATCGGCGGACACCGCCACCGCCTTGGCGCGGGCCTGGATTTCGGCCGCCACCGCCTGCAGTGCCGCGGCCTTCAGGGTTCGCGCCTCCGCTCCCTCGCCCACGCCGTCGGGCACGAAATGAAAGCCCTTGATGCGGCCAACATATTCGCCTTCGACATGCAACGCGCCATCGTCTTCAACCGTCGACATCAA
>JANNSP010000002.1:0-12921 GCA_031402975.1 Hyphomicrobiales bacterium | reverse complement strand
GGTCTTGGTGATGTTGAAGATCTCCAGGATCTTCGCATTGCCGAGGAACGTCTCGCGCATCTCGGGCGCCAGCTTGCCCGACATCGCGGCTTTGATATCATCGACCAGGTCGTAGATGATGTTGTAATAGCGGATCTCGATCCCGGCGCGTTCCGCCGCATCGCGCGCCTGCGCGCTGGCCCGGACATTGAAGCCCAGCACCACAGCACCTGACGCCGTCGACAGCCCGATATCGCTCTCGTTGATGCCGCCCACCGCGTAATGGATGACGCGCGCCCGGATTTCGTCGTTGCCGATTTTCTCCAGCGCCTGGACGATGGCCTCGGCCGAGCCTTGCACATCGGCCTTGACCAGGATGGGGAACTCCCGCATCCCGCCTTCCTTCATCTGGTTCATCATTTGCTCGAGCGATGACCGGCCCGTGGTGGCGCCCCGCGTCTCGCGGCGTTTCCGCTCGCGGTAATCGGTGATCTCGCGGGCTCTCGCCTCGGTCGGCACCACGTCGAACTGGTCGCCCGCTTCCGGCGCCGAATTCAAACCCAATACCTCGACCGGAGCCGAAGGCCCGGCTTCCTTCACCTGCTCGCTCTTGTCGTTGATGAGGGCGCGCACCCGGCCCCAGGCTGAACCGGCCACGAAAATGTCGCCCAGCCGCAAGGTGCCGCGCTGCACCAGCACGGTGGCGACGGGCCCGCGGCCCTTGTCGAGTTGCGCCTCGACCACCAGGCCACCGGCCTCGCGCGCCGGATTGGCCTTGAGATCGAGCACTTCGGCCTGCAGCAGGATCGTCTCCAGCAGCCGGTCGAGATTGGTGCCCTTGGTGGCGGAAACCTCGACATCGAGCGTGTCGCCGCCCATGCTTTCGACCACGATCTCGTGCTGCAGGAGTTCGGTCCGAACCCGCGTCGCGTTGGCCGATTGCTTGTCGATCTTGTTGATCGCCACGATCAGCGGCACCTTGGCCTCGCGGGCATGGTTGATGGCTTCCACCGTCTGCGGCATGACGCCGTCGTCGGCGGCCACCACGAGGACGACGATGTCGGTCGCCTTGGCGCCCCGCGCCCGCATGGCGGTGAACGCCTCGTGGCCCGGCGTATCGATGAAGGTGATGAGCCCGCTTTTGGTTTCGACCTGATAGGCGCCGATATGCTGGGTGATGCCGCCGGCCTCGCCCGAGACGACATTGGTCTTGCGGATGGCGTCGAGCAGCGATGTCTTGCCGTGATCGACATGGCCCATGATGGTGACGACGGGGGGCCGCGACACGAGCTGCTCCGCCGTATCGGTATCGGCGGCAAGGCCCTCGACCACGTCCGACTCGGACACGCGCCGCACCTTGTGGCCCATCTCCTCGGCGATGATCTGCGCCATGTCGGCGTCGATCACGTCGTTGATCGTGTGCATCTGGCCCTGCTTCATCAGGAGCTTGATGATATCGACGGCGCGCTCGGCCATGCGGTTGGCCAGCTCCTGGATGGTGATCGCTTCCGGGATCACGACATCGCGGCTCTTCTTCTCGGTGGGCTTGGTGAAGCCTTGCGCCTGTTTCTTGAGGCGTTCGGTGCGGCGCCGGAAGGCGGCGACCGAGCGCGCCCGGTCCTCGTCGTCCGACATGGCATTGGCCACCGTCAGGCGGCCCCGGCGTTTCTCCATGTCCGCCTTGGTGCGGGTGGGGGCCGGAATCTTGACTTCGCGCTTGATGGCCCCGCCACGCGGGCGGCTTCTCTGGTCGTCCTCGTCGTCCTTGACGGCGGGGGCGCCGGCGGTGGCAACCGGCTTCGGCGCCAGCTTCTTGGCGGCTTCCTCGGCCTTGCGCTTGCCTTCCTCCTCCGCCTTGTGGCGGGCATCGTCCTCGGCCTTGCGCTTGGCGGCGGCTTCGCGATCCTTGCGCTCCTGCTCGTCGTGATCGACACGCCTCCGGGCCTCGATCTCCTGGCGCTTGCGCTCCTCGGCCTCGCGCACCCGGGAATCCGCGAGTGCCCGGTCACGGGCTTCCTTTTCCTCGGGAGACAAAGTGCGGAGCACCACGCCCGAACGCGTCGGCGCCGGACCCGTCGGCGCTGGCTTCAGCGGCATCGCGACCTTGGGCTGCGTCTGGAACTGCACCTTGGTTTCCGATGGAGCCTGCGGACGCTCGTCGCCGAAGCGCTTGCGCTTGGTCTCGACGACGACCGACTTGGTGCGGCCATGGGCAAAATTCTGCTTGACCCGGCTCTGTTCGACCGCCGGCCGCTTGAGCGTCAGGGTTCCCCCGCCGGAACGCGGGGTGTCGGGCTTCTTGTCGCTTGTATCAGTCATGCTCACTCTTTGTTTCGAGTCCCGGCTGGGCCTCGTAAATCTCAATCCGGCGCACTGCCGCCCGGAGTTTTCCGGCCAGCCCGCCCTTGCTCACGGCAGCATGTACCACATTTGAGCGGCCAAATGCCAAATCCAATTCATCGAGGGTAAAAAGCCCTACGCGCTGCACTTTCTCACCCGCCATCCGGTCGAGTTTCCGGCAACCGTCAGGCTGGGCTTCCACTGCGTGGATGAGAATGTCGGCTCGCCCGTGGGCCAGCATATCCTCGACCTTCATGAAGCCCGCGACAGCTTCTCCCGCCTTCTTGGCCAGCGACAGATAGGACAGCGCCGCCCGCCGGAGCAGCATCGAAACACTGCCGGCCAGATCCGGAGGCGCTTTGGTCTGTTCGGCGAAACCCTTCGAGAACAGGTTCTTCCGCGCGGCCTCCGCCACCATCCCCCGGCTCGCCGTCACCCACACGCCGCGTCCCGGCAGCTTGCGGCTGAGATCGGGCACGGCCTCGCCATCGGGCGAGCGGGCAAACCGGATGAGCTGGTCTTCATCCAGACAATCCCGCGTCACGATGCACATGCGTGTCGCCAAATCCGCCACGTCCTCCATATCCCCGGTCTCAGCTCTCCGTCTCCGCCAGTGTTTCCTCGACCGGCGCCTCTTCCACCGGCGCCTCGATCCACCCGGCCTTGACCCTGGCCACCATGATCAGACGGTTGGCTTCCTCGGCCGATACATCGAGCCCCGAGAAGGCGCCCTTGTGCTTCACCGTCTCCGCCCCCTTCTTCTCGCTCCAGCCGATCAAATCGTCGGTGGCGCAGCCGGCGAAATCCTCGACCGACTTGATGTCGGCCTCGCCCAGCGCCACCAGCATCTCGGGCGTCAGGCCGTCCATGTCCTTCAGTTCGTCAAGCACGCCCAGCGCCTTTCTCTTGTCATCCATTTCATTGGCCAGGCGGTCGAGATATTCCCGCGCGCGCGATTGCAGTTCTTCCGCCGTCTGCGCGTCCAATCCGTCGATCGAGGCGATCTCATTGATATCGACAAAGGCCACTTCCTCAAGCGTGTCGAAGCCTTCCGAGGCCAGCAATTGCGCCAGCGTCTCGTCGACATCGAGCGCGTCGGTGAAACGCTGGGTGCGGGCCAGAAATTCCTTCTGGCGGCGCTCGGACTCTTCGGCCTCCGTCATGATGTCGATGTCCCAACCGGTCAGTTGCGAGGCGAGCCTGACATTCTGTCCACGCCGGCCGATGGCCAGCGACAGTTGTTCGTCGGGCACCACCACTTCAATGCGTTCCGCTTCCTCGTCGAGCACCACTTTCGTCACTTCGGCCGGTGCCAGCGCATTGACCACGAACGAGGCCACATCCGGCGACCACTGGATGATGTCGATCTTCTCGCCCTGCAATTCATTGACCACGGCCTGCACGCGGCTACCCCTCATGCCCACGCAGGCGCCAACCGGATCGATCGAGCCATCCTTGGACCTGACCGCGATCTTGGCCCGCGAACCGGGATCCCGCGCCACCGACACCACCTGCACCACGCCGTCATAGATTTCCGGCACTTCCTGGCCGAACAGCCGCGACATGAATTCAGGGTGCGTGCGCGACAGGAAGATCTGCGGCCCCCGCTGTTCGCGCCTGACGTCATAGACATAGGCGCGGATGCGGTCGCCCGCCCGGAACGTCTCGCGCGGCAGCGACTCGTCGCGCCGGACGATCGCTTCGCCCCGGCCCAGAACGACGATGACATTGCCATATTCGACCCGCTTCACCTGGCCATGCACGATCTCGCCGATCCGGTCCTTATATTCGTCATACATGCGCTCGCGCTCGGCATCGCGCACCTTCTGCACGATCACCTGCTTGGCGTTCTGCGCCGCGATGCGGCCGAAATCGATGGGCGGCAAAGGCTCCGCGATGAAGTCGCCGAGCGTCGCCGCCGGATTGCGCCGGCTGGCTTCGGCGAGACTGATCTCGGTCGCGTCGTTCTCGACCTTCTCGACCACCAGCAACAGCCGGTTCAATCGCATCTCGCCCGATTTGGCGTCAATCTCGGCGCGGATTTCGTTCTCGGCGCCATAGCGCGCCTTGGCGGCGCGGGTGATGGCTTCCTCCATCGCCTGCAGCACGACGGACTTGTCGATCACCTTCTCGCGCGCCACCGCGTCGGCGATCTGCAACAGTTCGAGCCGATTGGCGCTCACCGCGGGTTCAGCCATGTGTCTTCACTCCTCTTGCTCGGATAATTTGTCTTCGTCGATTTCGGAACCATCGGCATAGCCTTTGGCCGGCAGCCGTTGCTTGGCGGCGGCAATCAGGTCATCGGTCAGCACCAGCCGCGCCTCGGAAATATCGGCGAACGGCAGGCCCACCAGCAGCAGCTCCTTGCCGCCCTGCGGATCGTCGATATAGAGCCTGACCTCGCCATCGTGATAGCCTTCGAGTTTTCCGCGAAAGCGTTTCCGCCCCGCCTGCGCCACCGCCATCTCGATCTTCGCCTCGTGTCCCGCCCAGTTTTCAAAATCGCCCACGCGCACCAGCGGCCGGTCGATGCCGGGCGACGACACTTCGAGCTGATAGCGCGTCGCAACGATATCGGCGACATCGAGCATCGGCGAAATGGCCCGGCTCACACTCTCGCAATCGTCGATCGAAAATGTCCCGTCCGGCCGCTCCGTCATGATCTGCAACGTGGTGCCGCTCAGCTTGACGCGCACCAGCCGATAACCCATGGCCTCGATCGGCGCCTCGATCAGAGCCACCACCCGAAGCGCCGGTCCCGTTTCCCGTGCCAGTCTCTGTTCCGTCATCCGCACCTTCGGACAATAAAAAAAGCGGGTCCCGAGCCGGGACCCACTCTCAAACTCGCCACCGAAGCGGCTATGTGAGTGAACCTAAGTTGACGGTCATATACGCTTGGCCAAGGGCTTCCGCAAGGGGGTCCCCCCGGTTCAGGGCATCGGCATCGGCGTGTCGCCGAGGACGCGCAGATAGGCGATCAGATCGACCCGCTCGGTCTCATCCTCGATGCCCGACATTTCCATCATGACCCCCGGGGTTGTAGCCATGGGTTCGGAAAGAAAAATGTTCAGGTCCTCGTAGCTCCACACTCCTTCCCAGGCGCGCAATGCGGCGGAATAGCCCACCTTGTCGTCAAGCGAAGCCTTGTCGCGGCCAACCACGCCCCACAGGTTGGGTCCGGCTTTCCGGCCCTTTTCCGGTTCGATATAGTGGCATCTGGCACAAGCGCCGTTGAAGACGGCGCGGCCCTTCTCGGCATCGGCACCGGCCAGCTTGGCCGAAATTGGCGCGGGTTTCGGCAGGATAACGCCATGCGCCATCAGATAGCCGGCCACATCCTGCTGGCCCGTCCGTTTCGCCAGATGGAGCGGCGTCTTGCCGTCCTTTGTCCGCGCATTGACATCGGCGCCCGCTGCGGCCAGCGCCTTGACGCAGTCGAGACAACCACCCTTGGCGGCGATATGCAGGGCCTTCTCGCCGCCGAACTCGGCATTGGGATTGGCGCCCTTCTCCAGCAGCAGCGATACGAGATCGGCCCTGCCTTTGGTCGCGGCCCCCAACAAGGGGATACCGAATTTCGTCGAGGCATTGACGTCGGCGCCGCGCTCGATGAGCAATTTTGCCGCCGCCAGGTGCCCCCACCTGACCGAATAATAGAGCGGCGTTCCGAACCCGTCGCTCTCGTTTAGATCGGCGCCCCCGGCAAGCAACGCTTCGAGAGCCGCGACATCATCCTTCTTGGCCGCGTCATGTATCGGCGCGGCAGCCGCAGCCCCGGTGAAAATGAGAATGGTGAAAAGAAACGACAACAGCACGCGCATGATTGGCCTCCATGAAACGAAGAACAGGCACGGGAGTCGAACGCGCCACCATACCAGATCGCGCGGGCGATTTTAACAATATCCGCGAAGCCGGAGGGGCCGCTCTCCGTCTCCGCAATCATCCACAAGTGCGGTTTCGCGTGTGCAGGTCCTACTTGATGAAATCGTTGGCTTTCAGATTGCCGATGGCGGTGAAATTCTGCAGCGCGATTTCGATGTCGGCCGTGCCGTCGCCATTGACGTCGCCGCGCACCAGCGTGGTTGTTCCCGAAACCTGCAGCCGCAGCTGCCCCTTCACATTGGTGAACGGCGCCGTGCCGATGAAACTGAAGGCATCGTTGCCGGGGCCTGTCTTGGCATCGATGGCCGAGACATCGATGCGGTCGACGGCGGTGGTGGCGGTGCCTGCGTTGAAATCGGTCACGAGATCGCGGCCAGCCCCCGGCGGACTGTCGGACACTCTCAGATAGCGGAAAATGTCAGGTCCCCCCCGTCCCGACTGGGTATCGCGGCCGGCGCCCCCGGTCAGGCGGTTGGCCACGTCGTTGCCGCGCAACACATCGTTGAAGCGCGAGCCGGTGAGGTCCTCGATCGCCACATAGCTGTCGCCCGCCGCGTGGCCCGTGTTGCCGGCGGGTGACAGGAGATCGGCGACGACGGCGCCCGGCGCATGGGCATAGCTCGCCGCATCCCGCAAGCCCGCCCCGCCGTTCAAAACATCGCCGCCGCCGCGGCCTTCCAGGTCATCGGCTCCGCCCAGCCCCGATAGCGTGTCCACGAAAGCTCCGCCGCTGATATACTGTCCCACAGCCGATCCCACCCGAATGCGCGACGTATTGGGCGGCCGCCCGAACGCCACATAGCTCGAGCCCGAATAGCCCCCCGCCGGATCGGCCCCCAAAGCGCCCGTTCCCACATCGGACAAACCGTCGCCGTTGAAATCGCCACCTCCCGTCACCGCGAAACCGGAATAGTCCTGCAGCGAGACGCCCGCCAGCTTGAACCCGTTGCTGCCATTGACGGTCGACAGATTGACTCTGGAGCCGAACGACGCCGCCTTGCCGAAGATCACGTAACTCGCCCCTTCGTTGCTTCCCCCCGTTTCGCCCGGAGCGCCGGTGATGAGGTCGGCGAACCCATCGCCATTGACGTCGCCCGCGGCTCTGACCGCCGACCCGGCGCGGCCGTTTGAATCCTTGCCCTGGAACTGCACCCCGTTCACCCCATTGAGCGTGGAGAGGGCAAGACCCGCCGGGAACGCCGTCTTGCGGCCGAAAACGAGGTAGGCATAGCCGCCGTCGGTTCCGGCAAAATTAGCGAAGGGCGAGCCCACCAGAATGTCGGCAACGCCATCGCCATTGACGTCGCCCGCTCCGCTCATCGAGCTCCCGGCCTGCGCAAGGGCATTGTTGCCGTCGAGGCGAAAGCCGTCGCTGCCCACGAGCACGCCGAGATTGGTCACCGGAGGGAAGGCCACGGTCCGCCCGAACACGACATAGGCCGCTCCGGAATTGGCGCCGTTGGGACCGGCTCCCGTTGCGCCGACGCCGATATCGCCGATGCCGTCGCCATTGACATCGCCCAATACCGCGACCGCCGTCCCCGCGAACTCGTTCGCCAGCCCCCCGTCGAGGCGGAAGCCGTTGCCGCCGGTGAGCGCGGTCACGCTGATCGCCGAAGCGAAAGGCGTTCCCTTGCCCAGCAGCACGAAGGCCGATCCGGAATCGACAGCACCGCCATTAGCGAGCCTCGCGCCCGCGATGACATCGGCGAACCCGTCCTTGTTGATATCGCCACCCGCCACCGAAGAGCCGGTGAAATCGGTGTTGCCAACTCCGTCGAGACGGAATCCGGTCAAACCATTGAGCAGCGACGCCTCGACCTTGGCCGTGAACGGCGAAGACTTGCCGAAGATCACATGGACCGAGCCCTGCCCGAATACCGGCCCGGCATGGTCGGCGCCGACGATCACGTCGGCGAACCCGTCGCCATTGACATCGCCGCCAGCCACCGACACGCCCAGCGCATCCGCGGCCGACGCGCCCTTGATCTCGAAGCCGTTGCCGCCATTCAGTAGCGCCAGGTTCAGGCTCGCCGGAAAGCCGGTGCGCCTCCCGAACACCACATAGGCCGATCCCGAATCGTCGCCATTGGAATTGGCGCCGCGCGCCCCCACCGCCAGGTCGTCGAAGCCATCGCCATTGACATCGCCCACCATGGCCAGCGCGTAACCGGCGTTGTCGCTGGCGGCAACGCCATCGAACCTGACCCCGTTAGAGCCGGTAAGCCCAGCAAGCGGCACGACAGCGGAAAACTCGGCCGCCAAGGAAACCCCGCTGAACGCCGTCGTAGCAAGAGCCAGCGCCGCCAAGGCCACGGAAAATCTCAACCTGCGCTCACGCCCAATCCCAACCATCGCCCGTTCTCCCGCCAAAGTTGACCGGAGAATGCTAACTGAATTTAGCGGCGGTACCAAGGGGAGCGAACTATCGTCTTCGCTCCCGCGTCAGCGCGGAGAGGAAAGGGGCCCTGCGCCGAAGGCGCTGGATGCTTCCGAACAGGCCCGCGCGACGCGGAAGCGGCACCGCATGAAGCTACGGGAGAGCGCTGGCTTGCCTTGGTCGAACAATGGCAACGCTTGGCAGCAAGTCTGGAGGAAAACAACCCGCGGGATCGAGGGTAGTTAAATATCCTCGCTGTCATTCGTAGAGTCCGGTAAGGCAAAAACTGTCGCAAGGAATGCGATTATCTTTAAGTCACGACGAGACACCTGGCCGGCCCAGTTATCTTTCCCAGCCACGCGGGGAGCCCTCGTTACTTGTCCGTGCGGTCGACAATCAGTTCATAGCTCGCATCGAACGTGCCCGCCGTCGCCGCCGGCACAACACTTCCGTCGATCATGGCGACGCGCCCCTTTGCCTGCGCGAACTCCCCGCTGCGCCCGTCCTCGCTGATGACGCCGGCGCCATGAAAGCCATTCTTGCCCCAGGAACCAGTGGAGGTGAACCTGAACGTTCCCTTGTCGCACGCCACACTGGCCTCAAGCTCAAAGATGCCCCAACTCATGTTGTCGCGCGGAAACAGGCTGTCGGCGAAACTCCCAGTGCAGCCGTCGAGTTCGCCGCCTGACAGTTTCACGTCCCAAGTCACGGCGTAGCCATCGGCTGGCTGGCTGGCTGCCGGTTTCTGTATTGCGGTATTGAAGGCAACCTTGGAGCGCAGGGTTTCCGCCATCGAAGGTGCGGCCGCTGCGAGCGTGACGGCAAGTCCAACAGTCAATGAAATGATGCGCATGCTAGCTCTCCCCCGTTTGATGTCGCCTGAGCCGACATCCACCGGATAATCAGCTTTCTTGGACTGAGGTTGTCACGATTGGCAGTCGTTCGCAAGAGGAGGTGGTCGGTCTTGCATCCCCAACGAAAAAAACTAACCAACAGTCTCGGCGTTCCCCTCAGACCCCCATGCCCTTCTCTTGACATGGCATTTCGACAGACTTGTGATAACCTCTTGATGCCTCAAGTGGGAGTCTAGAATGAAGGAATCTCGCAAACTTGCCGCCATCCTTGTAGCCGATGTGGTCGGTTACAGCCGCCTTGCCGGGGCCGACGAGGACCGAATTCTCGCGCGGTTGCGGGCCCTGCGTAGCGATCTGATCGATCCCACAATTGCCGTACATCACGGTCGTGTCGTCAAGCGCACGGGCGATGGAGCGATCATCGAATTCCGCAGCGTCGTGGACGCTGTTCGCTGCGCGATCGAGATCCAGAACAGCATGATCGAGCGCAATGCCGGCCTGCCAGAGGACCGCCGCATCGAGTTCCGGATCGGCATCCACGTCGGTGACGTGGTGCAGGAAGAAGACGGCGACTTGATGGGCGATGGAGTCAATATTGCCGCACGCCTGGAGGGCATCTCGGCGCCGGGAGCAATCTGCCTTTCGGAGGATGCATACCGCCAGGTGAAGGGGAGGCTCGAAGTCGCCGTGACCGACCTTGGCTCAACCCAGCTCAAGAACATCGCTGAACCTGTCAGGACCTATTCCCTGCAGGTCGGCAAGCCCTCGCAAAACAAGCAATTGCCCGGTAAATCTTCGCAGGCGTTTAAGAAGCCCTCGGCACGGGCGCTCCTTGCGGCCGGGATTGCGGCACTGCTCGTGGCCATCGCACTGGGCTCCTGGTATTTCCTGTCCGGAGACCGATCGACCACCTTGGCAACCGGGGAGCAACCGTCTGTGGGAACAAATGCGTCCGCGCCTGAGATTGCTCGCCTGTCGCTTGTGGTGCTGCCGTTTAACAACCTCTCGAACGACCCCAGCCAGGATTACTTTGCTGACGGCATCACCGAGAATCTGACCAGTGACCTGTCGCGCATTCCGAGCAGTTTCGTGATCGCCCGTAATACGGCTTTCACCTTCAAGGGGAAGAACATAGACGTCAAGCAGATCGGCAAGGAGCTTGGCGTGCGCTATGTGCTGGAAGGCTCCGTACAGCGCGATCAGAACCGTGTGCGCGTGAACGCGCAGCTGATCGATGCAACGACTGGAGCCCATATCTGGGCTGATCGCTTCGAAGAAGATGTTGCCGACCTCTTCAAGCTGCAGGACGAGGTGGTGGCGCGACTGGCCAATAGCCTCGGTTATGAATTGGTCAAGGCGGAGGCAAAAAACAGCGCCGGTTCAAGAAATCCGGACGCGATTGATCTGGAGCTGCGTGGTCGAGCGCTGTTCTTGACGCGTTTCCAGCAGGGCGCCGACTATAAGAAAATCAACCATCAGGCGCAAACCCTGTTCGACCAGGCGCTGGCGATCGACCCCAACAATGCCGACGCGTTAGCGGGCTCTGCCTTCACCTACTTCGTCGATTATTTTTATGGGTGGAGACCTGGTGCCAGTGACTACGACTCCAAGGTCCTCGGTCAAGCTGACCGGGCAATCTCTCTCGATCCTAACAATATGCAAGCGTATTATGCGAAGAATTTCTACTTGAATGGTACCCAGCGGCCAAGAGATGGACTCCGCGCGGCCGACCAGGGTCTGGCAATCGATCCGAACTATGCTTCACTGTACAACGCGCGCGGCTTCTCCAAGATTAATCTGGGTCAGTTCGACGAGGCCAGACCCGATATTCTCAAAGCGATAGAGCTCAGTCCGCGCGACCCACAAATGGGCTTGTGGCGGGCGAACCTTGCTGACGTCGAGATGGGACTCGGAAACTACGACGCGGCAATCCAACACTTGCAGTGGGCCGTCGATTCTGGCTTCCGCACAAGCTTTTCTTATCGGGAACTTGCGGCTGCATATGCACTTGCAGGCAAGACCGAGGAAGCGAAGACTGCCTTGGCCGAAGCGCTGAAGCTCAGTCCCGATCTCACGATCAAATCGGTTGAACGCACGAACCCGGTGCCGGTGGTGTTGGAAGGTCTACGCAAGGCAGGGCTGAAGCTGGAGTAACAGCACCATTTGCAGGTAAGTTGAGCTGCATCTGCTGTCGCCCGATTTTGTTGCAGAAGACTACCAGGAGCGCCGTCACCATGGCCGGGCACTCCAAGTTATCCCGATACCGATAAGGGCGAAGGGCCCTCTCCGGTTCCCGGAGGGCCGCGATGAAAACGTCACCAAATGTCTCCCAAACTCGACGATTCCGTCAGCAAAACTCAAGCATCCTCGACCTGCCGCGCCGCCCTTTTGCCTGCCCAGCCGGTCCGCCAAGCCCTTGCAATCCCATGCCATTCCTATCCTAGGAATATGTTTCACGTGAAACACCAGTCTTGAAAAATTTCAGGTAGCTGGAGGAGCGATTTTCGCGTCTCGCTTTCGCTTCGTAGCGGGTTTCCGTCCAGCCCTCGAACGGCTCCGAGGGCAGGCCCTGTTCCTCCCATCCGCCATGCGCCGCGACGTGTTCGCGGGTCCACTCCACATAGTCCGCGATGTCGCTGGCGAACAGAAACCACCCGCCCGGCGCCAGCAGCCGGTTAAACTGCTCGACCGTCGCAGCGCTCACCAAGCGCCGCTTGCGGTGGCGCGCCTTGGGCCACGGATCTGGATAGAGCAGATGGATGCGCTGGAGCGATCCGGCCGGCAGCGTCTCCAGCAACTCGCGAGCATCGCCGTCATGGATGCGGATATTGCCGAGACCCTTCGCCTCGATCAGCGCCAGGAGCTTCGCCACGCCGTTGATGAAGGGTTCGGCGCCGATGAAACTGACTTCGCGGTGAAGCTCGGCCTGATGCGCCAGATGCTCGCCGCCGCCAAAGCCGATCTCCAGCCAGGCCGGGCTTTTGGGCGTCACCCCGTCAAACCTGACTTTAGGCAGCAACTCCTCCATCAGCCGCAAATGCTGACGGCGCAAGGCATGACCCTTGCGCCGTCCGTGGAACCGGTAGGCTCGGAGCGGTTCGCTCACTTCACCGCGGCTTTGAGCGCCTTTGCCAGATCGGTCTTTTCCCAGGAGAAGCCGCCGTCGCGCTCCGGCGCCCGGCCGAAATGGCCGTAAGCGGAGGTCCGCGCGTAAATGGGCCGGTTGAGGTTGACATGGGTGCGGATGCCGCGGGGGCTAAGGTCCATCACCTTGGCGATGGCCTTTTCCAGCTTCTCTTCCTTGACCTTGCCGGTGCCGTGGGTATCGACATAGACCGACAGGGGCTGCGACACGCCGATGGCATAGGAGAGCTGGATGGTGCAGCGTTTGGCGAGGCCCGCCGCCACCACGTTTTTCGCCAGATAGCGCGCCGCGTAAGCCGCCGAGCGGTCGACCTTGGTCGGATCCTTGCCGGAAAACGCGCC
>JANNSP010000001.1:0-7207 GCA_031402975.1 Hyphomicrobiales bacterium | reverse complement strand
GTTCTGGTGGTTGATCTGGAAGCGCGGCGGCTTGCCGTCTTCTGCCACAACTTCATAGACGCCGGCCGGGCAATAGCGCTGGGCCGGTTCGTCCCATGTGGGCAGGTTTACGCTGATCGGGATATCCGGATTCTTCAGCGTGAGGTGGACCTTCTGGTCTTCCTCATGATTTGTGGCGGAGAAGGCGACATTGGTGAGCCGGTCAAAGGAAATAACGCCATCTGGCTTGGGGTAAGATATGGGCTTGGAGAGCGCTGCGGGCTTCAGCGTGGCCGAGTCGGGCTTGCCGTGCTTCCAGGTGCCGAGGCCGAAGCCCAACAACTGGTTCAGCCACATGTCGAGCCCGCCCAATGCCAGGCCGCCGACGAGACCGAGCTTCGACCACATCGGCTTGACGTTGCGCACGCGTTTCAGGTCCTGGTAGACCCAGGAGCGTTTGTAGGCTTCCGTATAAGATGAGAGTTCGTCGCCCTCGCGCGCCGTGGCGAGTGCCGCATGGGCTGCCTCGGCTGCCAGCATTCCGGTTTTCATCGCATTGTGCGAGCCCTTGATGCGCGGCACGTTGACGAAGCCCGCGGCGCAACCGATCAGCGCGCCGCCGGGAAAGAACAGTTTGGGCACCGACTGGAAGCCGCCCTCGGTGATGGCGCGCGCGCCATAGGCGATGCGGCGGCCACCGCGCAGCACCGGCTCGATCAGCGGGTGATGCTAGAAGCGCTGGAATTCCATGAAAGGATGGAGATAGGGATTTTCGTAGTTGAGATGGACGACGAAGCCCACTGAGACGAGATTGTCCTCGAGGTGATACATGAAGCTGCCGCCGCCGGCCTTGAGGCCCAAGGGCCAGCCCATGGTGTGGGTGACCTGGCCGGGCCGGTGATTTTCGGGCTGAACCTCCCAAAGCTCTTTCATGCCGAGGCCGTATTTCTGCGGCTCGGAGTTCGCAGCCAAGCCGAACTTCGCGATGATCTCCTTGGCGAGGGACCCCCGCGCGCCTTCGGCGATCAGCACGTATTTGCCGAGGAGTTCCATGCCCGGCTGGTAATCCGGCTTGCGCGAGCCGTCCTTGCCGATGCCCATGACCCCGGCGACGACGCCCCGGACCGAGCCGTCGCCACGGTACAGCACCTCGGAACAGGCAAAGCCCGGATAGATTTCGACGCCGAGCGCTTCGGCCTCGACCGCCAGCCAGCGGCAGAGATTGCCAAGCGATCCCGCATAGGACCCATGATTGTCCATGAGCGGCGGCAACAGGAGATTGGGGAGACGGAGCGCGCCACTGGGGCCCAGGACATAGAAGCGGTCCTCGGTCACCGGGGTTTTGAGGGGCGCGCCCTTCTCGCGCCAGTCGGGGAAGAGTTCGGCGAGCGCCACCGGGTCGATGACGGCGCCGGAGAGGATGTGGGCGCCGACCTCGGAGCCTTTTTCGAGGAGGCACACGGTCGTTTCGGGGGAAAGCTGCTTGAGCCTGATCGCGGCGGCGAGACCGGCGGGGCCGGCGCCCACGATCACCACGTCATAGGACATCGATTCGCGTTCGACCTGTTCCACCGCCGTCAACTCCCGTTCTCATTGTTCCATGTGACGACGTGTTATAGTAACGGCGTCAATCGAGAAAGCGCGGGTTGGCAGGATGGACCACGAGATGACAGCGGCGGAAGCCGCCCTTCATCTGCAATGGCTGGCCGAGATGGGAGCTGACGAAATCGTCGGCGAGGAAGCGGTCGCGCGCCTGGTGGCCGATGGTCCCCTGCCCGCCCCCATTGCGAGAGCCCCGGCCGCCAACGCTGTTCCCGCGATCCCACCGGGTTCGGGAGAGGCGCTGGCCGCCGCCTGCGAGACGCTGGACGACATCGCCGCCGCCCTTGACGGGTTCGAGGCCTGCGCTTTAAGAAAAACCGCGACGCGGCTGTGCCTCTTCGACGGCAACCCGCGGGCCCGCGTGATGCTGGTGGGCGAGGCGCCGGGCCGCGACGAGGATATCGAAGGCAAGCCGTTCGTCGGGCGCTCGGGGCAACTTCTCGACCGCATGCTGGGGGCCATCGGCCTGTCGCGCCATTCGGCCGAGCGCGAGACTTCAGTGTTCATCACCAATACGGTGTTCTGGCGGCCGCCCGGCAACCGCACCCCGACCGAAGCTGAAACCTCTCTGTGCATGCCTTTTCTGCGCCGCATGATCGAACTCCTCGATGCCGATTTCATCGTCTGCCTGGGCGGAACACCGGCCCAGCGCCTGACCGGCAGGAGCGACGGCATCCTCAAGCTGCGGGGGAAATGGCACGATTATTCCGTAAACGGACGAAATTGCCGCCTGCTGCCGGCGCTGCATCCGGCCTACCTTCTGCGCCAGCCGAACCAGAAACGCCTGGCTTGGCGCGACATGCTGTCGCTGCACATCGGGTTGCAGGGCGTATAGGCCACGATTTTTACGCTAGGTCAATCGTATCGAAAACATTGCAAAATAAACATTGGTTTACCAAGCGGCAAAGGAGTATGGGCAAGGATGCCCCACATCGAAGCAGCGGCTCTGTTCGTGCCGGCCGGCGATATTTCCGCCTTGTTGGCAATCAATGAAGCGAAACCCTTGATGCCGATTGACGTACCACGCTTGTTCATTCCGGTGAGAATCGCCGTTCTGACGATCTCGGACACGCGTACCTTCGACGACGACAAGTCCGGGCAGATTCTGGCCGACCTGGCGGCCGATGCCGGACATTCGCTCTCGGCCCGGAAGATTTCGAAAGACGACGTCCGCACCATCCGCCACATCATGCGCGACTGGACGGCGCGCGACGATATCGACGTCATCATCACCACCGGCGGCACGGGTCTCACCGGCAACGACGTCACCATCGAGGCCATGCGCCCGCTGTTCGACAAGGAGATCGAGGGCTTCGGCACGCTGTTCCACCTGATCTCGTATCAGAAGATCGGCATCTCGACCATCCAGTCGCGCGCCACCGCCGGCATCATGCATGGCAAATACATCTTCTGCCTGCCGGGTTCGCCCGGCGCCTGCCGCGACGGCTGGAACGAAATCCTTAAAGGCCAACTCGACCACCGGCACGCGCCGTGCAACTTCGTCGAGATCATGCCGCGGCTGATGGAACACGTGCAGCGCCGGAAACCGTGACGCGTTAGGTTCTTTTGGGCACGGGGAAGCGGATGCTGACGATGGCGAGGCCCAACAGGATGACCAGCCCGCCCAGCACCTGGGCCAGCGATATGGTTTCACCCAGGAACAGCGCCGCGGTGATGAAGCCGGTCAGCGGCATGAGCAGCAGATAGGGCGCCACATCGTCCATGCGGCATTGGCGCAGCAGCGTGAACCAGATCGAGTAAGCGAGATAGAAGCCGACCACGCCGACAAAGGCCAGTGTCAGCCATTCAGTGGTGCCGGCCGAGCGCAGCGCTTCGATCTGACCCGATTCGAGCAGAAGTGTCGCCAGCAGCAGTTGCGGCGTGCCGGCGAGCGCGTTGGCCTTGAGCAACAGCATGCCACTGTCGCGGCCCCTGGTCTGGATCATCACCTGCCCCAGGGCCCAGATGAACGAGCCGACGATCATCATCACAACCGGGATCAAGGGCGGCGTGTCTTCAGGAAGGCCCACGACCATGGCGACGCCCAAGAGCGACACCAGCGTGCCGATGAGCTTGCGGAGGTCGAAGCTTTCGGCCCCGATCATCCAGGCGATCACGATCGAAATCGGTACCTGGATCTGGAGAACCAGCGTGGCCGTGGTGGCCGACAAGCCTCTCAATCCGCCGAAAATGAAGGCGCCCTGGATGGTGACGGCGAGTGCTGCGATGAGCATGATGGTGGTCCACGGCGTCCGGATCTTGTCGCGGCTGGTCAAAGCCATGACAATGGCGATTGAGCCATAGATCAGGAACATCATGAACAGCGGCGGGAAATGGGTGACGGCGGGCTTGGCCACGGTAAAGCCCACGCCCCAGCAGAGCGGAGCCATGATTGCGAGCAAAGTCTGGCGGGAGGTCATTCCCCGCCTTGCTGGCGGGATTTTCGTGATCCGGCAAGAAGGTTCTTGCTTTGTTCCAGAACTGTGCTTATCTTTACGGCATGACGACGCTCCTCGACAAAAGGCAGGGATTGAGCTTCGACGGCCGGCTGACGGCGCTGCCGCCGCAGACGCGGGGGCGGGGCGCCCGCAACAATTCGTCCGGGCGCTTCGAGCGGCTGAATGTCGCTCTGTTCGACGACGGCTGGGAGAGTTTCGACGACCTGCCACCGCTGAAGACGACGGTTTATACCGAGACGCCGAAGTCGATCATCACCCGCAACCAGTCGCCGGATATTTCCTTCGACCGCTCGATCAATCCCTATCGCGGCTGCGAGCATGGCTGCTCTTATTGCTATGCGCGGCCGGCGCATGCCTTCATGGGCCTGTCGCCGGGTCTCGATTTCGAATCGAAGCTGTTCGCCAAGACCAATGCGGCGGAGCTTCTGCGGCGGGAACTGCTTGAGCCGGGCTATGTGCCGAAGACCATCGCACTTGGCGCCAATACCGATCCCTACCAGCCGATCGAGCGCAGCTATCGGATCACAAGGCAGGTGCTGGAGGTGTTGTCGGAATTCAACCATCCGGTGGGGATCGTCACCAAGTCCGCTCTGGTGGTGCGCGATCTCGACATCCTGACATCCATGGCGGAGCGGGGTCTGGTCAAGGTGGCGGTGTCGGTCACAACGCTCGATCCCAAGCTGGCGCGCTCGCTGGAGCCCCGGGCTTCGACCCCGTCCAAACGCCTGGGAGCGCTGCAGATGCTGTCGGCGGCGGGCGTGCCCACCGTGGTGATGGTGGCGCCGGTCATCCCCGCGGTCAACGACAACGAGATCGAGGCGATCCTCAAGGCGGCGTCGGCGGCGGGGGTGCGGAACGCCGGTTACGTGCTGCTCAGATTGCCGCTGGAGGTCAAAGACATTTTCAAGGAGTGGCTCGAAAGCGAGATGCCCGACCGGGCGGCGAAAGTCATGTCGCTGGTGCGCTCGACCCGGGGCGGCAAGGACAATGACCCGGCATTCGGGCGGCGCATGACGGGGAGCGGCCCCTATGCCTGGTCGATCGGACGGCGTTTCGAACTGGCCTGCCAGCGCCTCGGCCTTAACGCGGAAAGGAGAAAACTCTCAACCGAGCTGTTCAAAAGACCGCCGCAGCCCGGCGACCAGTTGACGCTGTTGTAGCGCTCGCTCCATCATGGCGGCGTGGGAGCAGGCGATTCCAGGCGGCCGGATTTCAGCTTCGAGACCGTGGCATGGACAAGCGGCCGCGTGCCCGTCTGCGGTATCGACGAGGCAGGCCGGGGGCCGTGGGCCGGCCCCGTGGTCGCCGCCGCCGTCATTCTCGATCCCGGCAACATTCCGGACGGCATCAACGATTCGAAAAAGCTGTCCCCGGAACAGCGCCAGGCGCTCTATGTCGAGATCACGGCCAGGAGCATCGGCGTGGCGGTGGGCATTGGCGACATCCGGCGGATCGAGACGCTGAACATTCTGGGGGCCACGATGTGGGCGATGCGGAAGGCGGTGCGCGGTTTGGCGCTCAGGCCCATGCTGGCGCTGGTCGATGGCAACAAGGCGCCGAAGCTTCTGTGCGAGGTGGAGACGCTGGTTTCGGGCGACGCGCGTTCGCTGTCGATCGCCGCCGCCTCGATCATCGCCAAGGTGACGCGCGATCGCCTGATGGTCAAGCTCGACCGGACATTCCCGCAATACGGCTTTGCCAGCCACAAGGGCTATGGCACACCCGAGCATCAGGCGGCGCTGCGGAAATACGGCCCCTGCCCCCATCACCGGGCGGGATTTGCGCCGGTGCGCGACTGTCAGCCCCCGTTAACCATTGAGGCCGAATTTCGTTAACGCCGAGTCCCCGCCGTCCCATGATGCGCCGGTCTGTTGCGTATCGGGGTTTGGGGCATGGGGTATGAGACACGGCCGGATGTCAGTCCGCTGCACAACCGCGTGCTGGTGGGCGACTGCCTGACGGAATTGCAACGCATCCCGGCGGGCTCCGTCGATCTGGTGTTCGCCGATCCGCCCTACAATCTGCAACTGGGAAACGATCTGACCCGCCCCGACCAGAGCCGCGTCGACGGGGTCGACGACGCCTGGGACAAGTTCGGCAGTTTCGCCGAGTATGACAAGTTTACCAAAGCGTGGCTGGGTGAGTGCCGGCGGGTGCTCAAGCCCAATGGCGCGCTGTGGGTGATCGGGTCCTATCACAACATATTCCGTGTCGGCTCGATCCTGCAGGACCTGGGCTATTGGATTCTCAACGACGTGGTGTGGCGCAAGACCAATCCGATGCCGAATTTCCGGGGCCGCCGCTTCACCAATGCGCATGAGACGCTGATCTGGGCGGCGCGCGAGCAGCAATCTAAATACACCTTCCATTACGAGGCGATGAAGATTTTCAACGACGACCTGCAGATGCGCTCCGACTGGACCCTGCCGCTGTGCACCGGGCCGGAGCGATTGAAGGACAGGAACGGCGACAAGCTGCATCCGACGCATAAGCCCGAGGCGCTGCTGACCCGCGTGCTGCTGGCGACGAGCAACCGGGGCGACGTGGTGCTCGATCCGTTTTTCGGCACGGGGACGACGGGGGCGGCCGCCAAGCAGCTGGGCCGCATCTTCATCGGCATCGAGCGCGACAGGGCTTACGCCAAGCGGGCGCGCGAGCGGATCGAGGGCGTCGAAAGCCTGTCGCCCGAGAGCTTGCAGACGACGGCCGGCAAACGGGCGGAGCCGCGCATCCCGTTCGGCTCGCTGCTCGAACGCGGGTTGGTGAAGGCCGGCGACATGCTGTACGACCCGGCGGAGCGCATCGCGGCGCGGGTCAGAGCCGACGGCTCGATCGCCTGCAAGGACAGTAGCGGCTCGATCCACAAGATGGGCGCTTTCGTGCAAGGGGCGGAGGCGTGCAACGGCTGGACCTTCTGGCATGTGCGGAAGGCGGGCCACCTGGTGCCGATCGATTTGCTCCGGCAGCAGGTGAGAGCGGAGATGGTGGGAGTTTAGGAAGGGCGGATGAGGGCCTTGCGGTCCTGGCGCGCGGGCCTTAGGAAGCCTGCCATGAAAGCCAGGCAGCAGACGTCTTTTCTTTTCGATCTCGACGGCACGCTGGTCGACGCCCAGATTGGCGATGACCGGCCCCGCCGTCTCCATCCGCCCCGAGGTGGCGATGGCCCA